>CP085695.1:0-366925 GCA_029715105.1 Wolbachia endosymbiont of Menacanthus eurysternus
AATGTGAGTTGCTTTATATAATTTTATTATATAATAATTATGTTGTTATTTCAATTTATAAATTGAAAAATAAATAATAACAGGAAAATACAGATCTGATTGCATTTAATTTATATAATTTTGCAGATGTCTTATTAAGGAGTTCTGAGAGAGATTGTTTGTAAGTAGATAATGGTTTGGTGACAATAATAATAATTATAAATATATTATTGTTATAATAGTACTTGGTAATATTGTTAATATCTTATTATTTTACTTCTTTGATTTTTAATTTTCATAAAAGTTGTTATTAACAGTTTTGTTAATTTTGTTCGTGAATTTATATAATTTTAGGTTATATAATAAAGTTTTGTAATGATAAATTGCTATTAATTTTTAATTGGGAGTGGTTTGTGTTGTGCATACATTGCTGTGAATTATATGAATTATATGTGAAAATGAGTGTTAATAACTTGTTAATTAATTGTTAACAAAAAAAATATTAACAATTAATTAACAAGTTATTAACATACTTATTAAGTATTTAATAACAATTTTATAAATTAAATTAAAATATTTAACTGGTATGATTTTTAGTTTGGGGAAATTAATTTATAAATACAACTAGAGTTGAATGAACTAGATTATATCAATATAAAGTAAATAGGAAATTTTATTTGTATGGAAAATTATAAGTTTTATCTCAAAATAAAATTTTGAGATTTTATATAGATGTATTTTGCATTGGGTAAAAATAGAGTTTTTATTAATTGATTGGTCTATAGAAAGTTAATATTATAAATATTATAATAATAGATACCGTGATATAAAAAGTAATTTTTGAATTTAAAAGAGTTGTAAGATTTATTGAAGTAAGGAAGGGTTTAACTTTATATAAGTTGAATATCACTAATTGTTATTATAGGTTTATAAATGTGTATGAATGAAAGAAGACATAATAATTTTATATTTATTAATCAACAAATATTAGTATTGAATTTTTTATAATAAAGTTGCTAATTTAGAATTAGTTTTTAACATGATTTTTACTTTTAAGATTTGGTTTCAATAGACTTTTAATAGGACAATTTTATTGTACATTAATGTTATAAGTTTCTTATATGAGGAAGAGTGTTTTTAATAAATAAATTCTGAATTTGTTTAAAAGTTTTTCCATTAGGATTTAAAATTATATTTTTATTTTAATAAGTTTGTTTTTATATATGGGGAGAGATATTTGTTTATATATGGCATAGGATAATGTTATTTAATTGATATCAAAATTTAGTTTGATAAAAAATTCTCTCAGAAGTAAAAGGTATGTGTATTTTGTAATCAATGTGGTTCTATTACAACTCTTAAGTTTTTTTGGAATTAAAATTTAAAGTTTTTTAAAAGAAAGGTGTTTATCTTTTTGAAGTTTTTAAAACTCATTAGTTTAACTGTTAGTTAATATTAATTTTAAATTTTTAGATAGGTGATATCTATTAATTCTTAAATTAAAAAATTTTCTATATAATTTTGTTTATTGGTAATGTGGTTTGTATTTTAAATTTATAAAAGAAATACTATGAATAATACTTATATTAAATCAGGAGTAAATCTTAGTTTATATCAAAAATTAATAAGAAATATTAATGTTATAATTAAAAAAGCCAAAAAAAAGGAAGAGGTTCTTAGTGAGGAGAATTTGTTTTCAGCTTTGTTTGATTTTTCTGAAATTAGTAAAAAATATGATTATCCGATACTAGTTTCATCAACTGATGGAGTAGGTACAAAATTATTGATAGCTCAGGAAATAAATAAACATGATACTATAGGTATAGATTTAGTTGCAATGTGTGTAAATGATTTACTTGCACAAGGAGCAGTACCTTTATTTTTTCTTGATTATTTTGCAACAGGTATTTTGAATAAAAATGTTTTATTATCTGTAATCCAAGGTATTGTGGAAGGGTGTAAACAAGCTAATATAGTATTAGTTGGTGGAGAGACTGCAGAAATGCCTGGAATGTATAGCAATAATCGTTATGATCTTGCAGGATTTGTAGTTGGAGTTGTTGATAAGAATAAAATTCTTCCGAGAAAAAATATTATGAAAAAAGGTGATTATATAGTTGGTCTAGAATCAAATGGGATTCATTCGAATGGGTTTTCGTTAGTAAGGTATATTTTTAAAAGTTTGGGTATAAGTTATAACGATTTATCTCCTTGGAACAATAAAACTTGGGGTGAAATATTACTTGAGCCAACAAAAATATATTCTAGTTCTTTGCTATCTAATATTATTTCACAAGTGAAAGGTATTGCGCATATTACAGGTGGTGGCTTAATAAATAATATTTCAAGAATTATTCCAGAGAATTTATTTGTTGATATAAACATTAGTTCTTGGGAGTGGTCAGATATATTTTTATGGCTATTAAAAAATGGTAAAGTAAATAGAAATGAAATGTTAAAGACTTTTAATTGTGGCATTGGCATGGTTTTAATTGTAGATCCTGAAAATTTACAGCGTGTAGGGAATTATTTTGAGAAAAATGGGGAAAAAGTCAGGTTTATAGGAAATCTTAATAGTAAGGATAATAAGAAGTAAGTAAATTTAATGGATTTTGTTAAATTAAGTTAAATTTAACTTAATTGATAGTCTTTTTGCAACTTCTAAGTATGTTTTTTTTATATCTCCTAAATTTAAACGAAAAATATCTTTATCGAGTTTTTTATTAGTATTACTGTCCCATAATCTGCAGTTGTCCGGACTAATTTCGTCAGCTAAGATAATTTCTGTTTTATTATTTATTAACCTACCAAATTCTAATTTTAAATCGATTAGATTTATTTTTGCATTTAAGAATAAGTTAACTAGAATTTTATTGATTTTTAAGGTTAAAGTTTTAATTTTTTTAATTTCTTCATTAGATAACCAACCAAAGTATAATATATGGTTTTCGTTTATCATTGGATCATTTAAATTATCATTTTTATAGAAGATTTCGATTATAGGAGATGTGAGTTTTTCACCTTCTTTTATATTAAAACGTTTACAGAAACTACCAGCTGCAGTGTTTCTTATTACTATTTCGAGAGGTATAATTATTAATTTTTTGATTAATTGTTTTCTTTTATCCATGATTTTTATAAAATGTGTATTTATTCCAGTTTCCTTAAGCTTTTTCATTATAAAAGCACTGATGTAATTGTTAATTATTCCTTTATTTTTAATAATTCCATATTTTTTTTTATTAAATGCTGTGATATTATCTTTAAAATATTGTATAGCAATAAGTTGGTCTTTAGTTTTAATGATAGATTTAGTTTTGCCTTCGTGTATTATTCTGTTTGAAATCATAATTTAATTAATATTAGTATTACTTGATGATATATCAATTTATTATTTAATGTTTACCATTTGTTAGTATTTTTGGGAAAGCTTATAAATTTTATTTATAGGTTATTTTATAAGAATGTTTAGTGTTGCGATATTGACTATATTTCCAGAGATGTTTCCTGGTTTTTTGGGTTGTTCACTTGCTGGAAAAGCGTTAAAAAAAAGAATATGGGGTCTTGAAATTATAGATATTCGTTCTTTTGCTAAGGATAAGCATTTAACAGTGGATGATGTATCGTATGGAGGTGGAATGGTTGGAATGGTTATGCGTCCTGATATTGTTGGTGATGCAATAGATAGTACGTTATTTGCAAATAAGGATACTATATTTATTTATATGACTCCATCTGGAGTAGTTTTTAATCAGAGTATTGCGAAAGAGTTAATAAAATTTACTCATATAACAATATTATGTGGAAGGTTTGAAGGTGTTGACCAAAGGATAGTTGATGAGTATAATCCTTATGAGTTGAGTATTGGAGATTATGTGCTTTCTGGTGGTGAACCAGCTGCGATGGTAGTTCTTGATGCATGTATTAGGCTTCTTCCTGGGGTAGTAGGTGATTTTAATAACGTTATTGAGGAGAGTTTTAGTTATTGTGGTGGTATACTCGAATATCCTCAATATACTAGGCCTCAGCAGTGGAGGGGGCGTAGGGTGCCTGAAGTTTTATTATCCGGTGATCATAAAAAAATATGTGATTGGAGAATGTGGAGTTCTAGAACTGTAACGAAAAAACGCAGACCTGATTTGTTAAAATTTGAGATGTAAATATGGTGAATCTGCTTGAAAAGTTTAATAAGAAACAAATGGAATTATTAGTAAAAGAATTGCCGGAGTTTTTTTCCGGTGATGATCTTAGAGTGATTTTTAAAATCATCGAAGGTGATAGTGAACGTATTCAGGTATTTGAGGGTGTATGCATATCGAGGAGAAACCGTGGGTTACATTCTTCTTTTATGGTTAGAAAAGTAAGCTATGGGGAGAGTATTGTGTCACAGTTTTTTATTTATTCTCCTGTGTTAGTTTCTGTACAAGTTGTGAGAAGAGGAAAAGCTCGTAGAGCTAAGTTGTATTATTTGTGTAAACTATTTGGGAAATCTGCAAGAATAAGAGAGTTTATTTCTTATAAAAGAAATAAAGTTGAATAGTTTAATTTGAATTAAAGTTTATTATATTCAATATATATTTGATGTTGAATATTATGGAGACTGAAGAGGTTATATGTAAATTAATATGAAGATAAAGTTTTTCAGGTTTTTTTTATTTAAAACGTGTACATGTTTATATGAAAAGGAAGAATAGAAGAAATAGAATGTTACATTTCTGTTCTTTTATAGCGTTAGTTGTTTCGTTAGGTTGTCCTATATGTATATTGTTAAGTATATTAGTTAATTCATATAGTGCATTAACAGTAACGAAAATTTTGTTACCAATTGAAGTAACAGATAATTTCGCTTTGGTAAATAGTTCTAGCGAACTACGACATAAGTTTATTGATTTGCTTAATAATTCTTTACTTAGGGTTTTTGAAGGTTCTTCTTTTAGGAGAGAAGATGAGATTTTAAGTCGTAATTCTTATAAGGAGTTAGAAATTTTTTTTTTCGAGAAAATGAAGTATGGTGGTAAATATGAGATTTGGTTTACTGCTTCAAGTATAGTTAATTCAATAAATAAGGGTAGATGTTTTAATTATCATTACAATGAATTGCTTAATTGGTTAAAAGAAAAAGGAAGAGTAAAAAAGTTTTTCAATAAGTCTTTATTTTTTAAGTCTGATTCTCATGAACCTGAAAATGCAGGAATTTTGGGAGCGTTTGTTGGATCATTAATGATGATTATCATATGTTTAGTTTTTGCATTACCAGTGGGAATTATATCGGGTATTTATCTTTATGAGTTTATGCCGAGGAATGGCATAACTAGTTTTGTAGAGGCTAGTATAAATAATCTTATTGCTGTACCTTCGATAATATTTGGTGTAGTGGGTTTAACTCTTTATCTCGGTATGTTCGGTTTGCCTCGTTCTTCGTCTCTTGTTGGTGGAATGACTCTTTCGTTTATGATGTTGCCTAATATTATAATTATAACAAAGAGTGCTCTTGCAAATGTTCCTATTGCAATAAAAGATGCAGCTTTTGCACTTGGGGCTACTCATATTAAAGTAGTACTGGATCATTCGTTGCCGATTGCATTACCTAGAATAATACATGGAACTGTTATTGTAGTTGCGAGAATTTTGGGTGAATCATCTCCTTTACTTATGATAGGTATGGTTGCATTTATAGCTGATACACCGATATCATTTTTTGATCCAGCAACAGCCTTACCGGTACAGATATATATATGGTCAAGTAGTCCTGATATTGCATTTATTGAACTCGCTGCAGTTGCAATTATAGTTTTATTAATAATGTTATTTATTTTAAATATAGTAGCAAATTTCGTAAAAAGAAAATTTGAATTTTTTAATTTTTAGTTTGTGAAAATTATTGTTTTATTTGGTTATGGTTTAAATTGCGAGAAAGAAACTGCATTTGCGTTTGAAGAATGCGCTAGAAAGATTGGTATTACTAATATAGAGGTAAAGATTATTCATATTAATGATGTTATAGATAATCCGTGTGAATTAAAATCGAGCAATATATTGGCAATTCCAGGAGGTTTTTCTTATGGGGATGATACTGGTGCAGGTAATGCATTTGCTTTACGTATTAAAAATAACTTGTTAGATCAGTTTCAAGATTTTTTATTACGAGATAAGCTTGTTATAGGAATATGTAATGGTTGTCAGATTTTGGTGAGATTGATTCCAGAGTTTTCTAGTTTAGCTTTAATATGTAATGATGTAGGTAGCTATCAATGTCGTTGGATCAGAGTAAGGGTTAATCAAAAAAGTAATTCTGTTTGGTTACAGAATTTAAATGAGTTGTATCTTCCAGTTGCTCACGGGGAAGGTAAGTTTTTTATGGATCAGGGTGTTTTAGATCAATTAATTGAGAATAATTCTGTTGTGCTTCGTTATCTTAACGAAGAGGGTAATTATGCTAATTTGGAGTTTCCTTATAATCCAAGTGGATCTATATATGATATAGCAGCTTTGTCTAGTAAAAGTGGTAGAGTATTAGTTTTGATGCCTCATCCAGAGAGAGGAATATTTTTCACTCAACAGTATAATTGGACTTTTGAAAAAGAAAAATGTAAGCGTTTAGGTATTGCTATACCGAAATATGGAGATGGAATATTTATATTTGAAAATGCATTGAGATATTTTATGTAAGTGGTATTTTTTGTTAATGATAATTTGTTTTTGCAAAAATATAATTTAAGTTTTCTTTTGTGTGGGGAATCTTGTTTTTATGATATAAATGATTAATTATTTAAGGTGTTTTATATTATAATGTAGGAGAGTTTTTTTGTTTTGTGAGAGTTTTTTATAGAAAGTTTAGGTTTTTGTAAAATAATAATAAGTGGGGAATTTAGTTTTAAAATTAGAGTATATTTACTTTCGTTAAAAAATTGATGGTGTATATACGTTTATGTTGATTCTTAACAAGCTTTATAATGTATAAAGAGAATTATGGTTAGAGTATATTTATGATAAAAATTGTTTTGAGTTTATGTGTGTTATATGTGGGGATTTTTGTTCTCAACAATAAAAGATCAGGGGATATTGTTAAGTAAGTGTTTTCATTTAAATTTTTTAGGAGGGGGTTATTAGATAAGCAAAATTTGTTTTTAGTAAGTAACATAATAACAATTAGTGTATAAAGTTAAATCTAATGTAGTGGGGAAATTAATAGAGCTAAATATTTTTAGATAAAATTGAGAAATGAGAAAATTGTATAATAATGTATATAAATGAGGTATAGTAAGTGATTAATTTTAGGGGTTTTTGTAGAGGAGAATTATATTTATTGGAGTTTTAATAAAAAAAGAGGGTAAAATGGCAATATCATAGGGGGGCTAGTTTAATATTTTAATGGAGAGTACCGCGTAAATATAACATTTACTGAGATAATTCTGTTGTTTTATCTACATAAATCCTATGGTGTTTTTTATTTTTTTTATATTGTGGTTTGCGATTTCTGATGCTTTTTCTGCGCCCCTTTTTAATATTTCATGTAAATAGAGTTGGTTTTTTAAAAGATTATTCATTTTTTCGCGTATTGGTGATATTATGCTAATAATTAAGTCGGCTAATTCTTTTTTGAAGAGTTTCATATTATATTTATCGATTTCTTCGCATACTTTTTTTTTATCAAAATTACTTAGTAATGAATAGATATTTATTAAATTATTTATTTCTGGACGAAGTTTTAAAGTAGTAAAATCAAATCCTAACATTGAGTCTGTTTTTGCTTTTTTTATTTTTTTAATAATTAAATCATCAGCATCGTCAAGATTAATACGTGAATATTCTGAAGGATCAGATTTACTCATTTTACTTGTACCATCTTTTAAACTCATTATTTTTGATGCATGATTTAAGATCATTATTTCAGGTATTACAAAATGATTTAATTTATAATGATTATTGAATGTGAAAGCAATATCACGTGTGAGCTCTAAATGTTGTTTTTGATCACCTCCAACAGGAACATATTTAGCTTGATATAGTAATATATCTGCAGCCATGAGGATTGGGTAGCTATATAATCCTAGAAAAGCTTTTCGGTTATTATTATCAGTTTTATTTTTAAATTGGATCATACGATTCAACCAATTAACTGGAGTGTAACATCCAAGTATCCAGCATAGCTCTGTATGATTACTGACTGCAGATTGATTAAAAATAATAGATTTTTCTGGATCTATTCCGCATGCAATATAAGCAGCTGCTGTTTTAAGAATGTTGTTTTTTAATTCGTTAGCTGGAAGTTTGTTATATGTAATTGCATGTAAGTCAACAATGCAAAAAAGGGATCTGTATTTATTTTGTAGGTTTATCCATTGTTTGATTGCACCAAGATAGTTACCTAAGTGTAATGTCGCAGTTGGTTGGGCGCCTGAGAAAATAATGTTATGCATATTTTATTATTTCAATCACTTTTGTATTTATGAATTAGTAGATTTTTTTGAAAGAACAACCATAGCAGGGCGAAGTAGTCTATTTTTTATGGTAAAACCTGTTTGTAAAACTTCTATAATAGTACCGGTTTCTTTTTCATTATTTTCTTTTTCTATAACTGCTTGATGTAAATTACTATCAAAGAATTCTCCTATTGGGTTTATTTCTTCTATTCCGTGTTTTTTTAGATCATTTATAATTTTTTGATAAGCTACTTTGATTCCCTCATGAACAGGATCATTGTCTTTTAAATTTTCCATTACTCTTTTTAAGTTGTCACATGAGTCAATCATATCACGTGCAAATTTTGTAATTGCATAGTTACTCGCATCATTGATTTGTTTTTGCATTATACGTTTAACATTTTCATTGTCTGCAACAGCGCGACGTAAATGATCCTCGAGTTGGGTTGCGCGTTCTTTTAAGGAGTTAAGACTCTCGTTAAGATCATTGTTTATTTTGGCATTATCATTTTGTTGGTTTTCATTTTTTTGTTTGTTTGATGCATCAGTGAACTCTTCGTTTTTTTCTTTATCTTTATTATTATCTGACATATTTATATACCTTAAGAATTTTTATAAAATAATATAGTAATTAATCTTAAATATCAAGAATTAGCTAAGCTTGTCTTTTTATGCTTTTTTTTAAGAAATCAGTTAAAGCAGTTTTATAGGGAGAATCAGAAAAAATATTAATATTATCTAATGCTATATTAATGTAATGTTTTGCATTTTCTATGGAGAGTTCGATGGCATTATGATGGATAATGTAGTGTAGTGCCCGATCAAAATTACGTTCAGTAGAAGAGAAGCATTTTTCCCAAAATTTTTGTTCTGTTAGGTTTCCTTTTTCATATGCTATGATAGCAGGTAGAGTTATTTTGCCCTCAGAAAAGTCTTTTCCAATTTGTTTTCCATAGGTGTTTTGGTTAGAAATATAGTCAAGTATGTCATCAATTATTTGAAATGCCATGCCAAAGTTAAAGCCAAAATTTTTTAATTTTTTTGTTTTATAGTTTGTAGCACCGGATATTATAGAGGCTGCTTCGCAGCATGCAGAAAATAAAGATGCTGTTTTTTTTTTGATAATATTGAAATAATTTTTTCTAATAGTATTAGGATTAAAGTGTGTTTTCATTTGTTTTATTTCACCTGTTACGAGTAGGTGTGATGCTTTAGATAGAACAGAAAGGACGTTTAAATTTTTACATTCTATAAGCCATTTAAATGCTAAAGTTAGTAATAGATCGCCAACTAGAATACTGGACTTATTTCCCCAAATTTTATTTGCAGTTTTAATTCCATGTCGTGCTTCGCCTTCATCTAATACGTCATCATGAAGTAAGGTAGCATTATGTATGAACTCTACCGATGCAGCAACTTTAATTCTATCTTCTCCAAAATAATTTAGCATTTTACATAATATAAAAACAAATTTAGGTCTTATTTTTTTTCCGCCTGATCCTATGAGATGGGATACAACGTCAGTAATAAGTTCGATACCTTCATTATTAATACTTTTAAAGATAAAATCTTTCATGATTGATAAGTCAGAAGATATAATATCATCCAGTTTGTTACTACTGTTTATTAAACTGATGTGCAACATTCTAGAGAGACTAAGGCCTCTATATTTAGTTTTAAATTATTTTATTGTTTTTTTGTTTTTTCGTATTTTTTCGTTTCAAGAGAAATTATATCATTTTTGATAAACCATAGCACTCTTTTGGTTGGTTGTGCACCTAAATCCAACCAGTGTTTTAATCTATCAATTTTTATTACAACATAATTTTTGTCATGTTTTGGTAACATTGGATTGTATTGTCCTATTCTTTCAATAAAACGTCCATTTCTTGGTGCAAGAGAATTAGCTATGACTATCCTATAAAAAGGATGTTTTTTTTTACCAAATCTTGCTAATCTTACTTTAACCGTCATACTTTTATATATATTCTGTGTTGACTTAGCATATAAACTAAAGTAGTGTGAAGTCAAATAGATTTTGAGATTATTTATTTAATTTGAGTTTAGAATAAGGTAACTTTTTAAAAGTTGTAATTTAGTAGTAATTATAAATTGTTTAGTTACTAAAATAAATTAAGGTTTTGCATTAGTGTTATGAAACAAAGTATTTTCTATTATTTAGATTGTTCAGGATTATATGAATTTGAAAATTTTGATAATAATATCAAACTCTAATAAATCTATAAGGTAAGTAGATTTTCTAATCCTATAACAGAATTAGGTTAATTTTTGATTTTTTTAAGTTAAAATTTTTGTACTAAAGTACAATTTAAGATTTAGCGATTTGCATTCAATTTTTGTTTAGTGAACATGAATAATTTAAGAATTTGTGTTCTGTTTATTTTATAGTTTTATTGTTTTAAATGGATGAGTATATATTAATGGTTGTTATTTTAAATTAAATTAAAAGTTTATTTCCCTTTTTATATTGATTTGTATTAATTCGTTAAAATTACAGAAAATTTATAGTAGTTATAGGTTTTATGTTGATAATATAGTCGGTTTAATTATGTATTGATTATTACACATAGGACAAAATAATTATTAAATTGAAGAAATACTTTAAAGTATTACGTGAGAAGGGTTTATAATGTTTAGTTTTGATTTATTGGTAAACTAGTTTGGTTTATTTATATAAAGTTAGCGTGAGTTATTTTTCTAAAAGATTGGAATATTAAGAGCACTATTTTAGTTATGTGTATAAGTATATATGGGGGTATGTTTGTTATTTAGTAATTAATATAAAAGTAATAGTATAAGTTTAATGTATTTATTTTATTGATGATATGTTTATATGAATTGATTTTGTTTTGTTGTACGTTTAAAAATTGTATTTCGTCATTAAATAAATTAATTGTTAGTTTCAGTATTGTTTTTAGTATTGCTAGGATATGTTGGAATTTTTATAGGATAGCAGTGTGTGTTTTGGTGTTGTAGATTAAAATTTGAATAGTGTAAGAGTTGTGTGTGGAAGACGAAGGATGTGCATTTGTTAAATAGATGAGATAATTAAGATAAAGAATTCGGATGTGTCTGTAGTGTTTATTTTAATTTATTGTTATAGCAATAGTTAAAGTAAAGAAGTTATATTTTACTAACTCTATATAGTGGATATAATAAATATTTTGCATGTATGAGACATTATTAAAAATTAATGTAATTATGTATCTTAAAAGATTGTACTAAGTTTATTGTTTTATGTTCTTTTGACAAAATATTTATTTTATCGGTATTGGGTTCAATTTTATTATTGATTTATTTAGATAGAAGGTAGAGCTTGGATTTATGAGACTAGAGGTTATAATTGCAGGAAATATACTAATATAGATTTTAAATAAAATGAATAAGAAATTTTAATTGATTAGAGGAATACTTTATAGTGAAAAGAATTTGTAATATTTGAATATATTGATAAATTCATTTAAAAAGTAATAAGTGTTTTCGAAAAAGATAAAAATAGGAGTTATGTTAAAAATTTTATTAGAAGTGATGTGATATGCGTTTAGATAAAACTTTCTATTAAAATAAAGAAATATTTTGTGTTCGTTTAATGATGTGGAATCTTTCAATAAGTTTTAATTTTAAAGTTATAATTATTTTTGTTGAAAAGATAATAATTTTAGATAAAAGTTTAGGACTATTCTAATAATTTCCGGGTAGAGGTGAGGAGTTTACATAGTTTTAAGTTTTAAGATTGAAAAGTAATTTATTCTTCTTACTGAAGAATGCATGTAAAAATTGGTTACATTCTATACAATATTAATTGTTTTATGTTATAAAGAATGAATCAGAGTAAATGTTTTATCCCTAATAAGATGTTTTATATATTGGAAAAATTTTGGAAATTAAAAGAAAGTAACAGCAAGATCGTGGTGTAAGAGATATATGTAAGTTCTTGTTTATGTATTATTGTTTAAAAACAAAAGAAGCGAAGAAATACTTGGTGGAAATAAGTGTTTTGGTATGGAGTGAATATTTTGCCTGATGTATTTTAATGTTTATTTTGTACAAAAGTGTGCTCTAATTTGATATTAAAGATAGAGAATATATTATAAAATAGGTCAAGGTGAATAAGAGAATTGTAATTGGAATAAGTGGAGCATCTGGTTCTATTTATGGTGTACGTGTTTTAGAGGCATTAAGAGATGCAGGATACGAAACTCATCTGGTGATAAGTCGAGCTGGAAGAATTACTTTAACTCATGAAGTTATAGAAAAGTTTGAAGATGTTATATCACTTGCGAGTTTTTATTACTCCGAGGAAGAAGTAGGAGAAAAAATAGCAAGTGGTTCATTTGAAACTTCGGGAATGATTGTTGCTCCATGTTCCATGAAAACAATGTCTGAAATTGCGTCTGGTGTAACATCTAATTTATTAACAAGGGCCGCAGATGTTACTTTAAAAGAAAGAAGAAAATTGGTTTTGATGGTACGCGAATCACAATTTCACCTTGGTCATTTAAAGAATATGTTAAAATTAACAAAAATGGGAGCAATAATTGCCCCCCCAGTGCCAGCTTTTTATATTAAACCGAAATCTATAGAAGATATTATAAATCATTCTATTGGAAAAGTGTTGGGTTTGTTTAAAATAGAATTTTCTCCCTTTAGGGAGTGGCAAGGGGTATAGTAAATGTCAATTATCATTGATGGTAGGAAAATAGCAAATGATTTATGTAAGAAGTTATCACAGAAAGTAGATAATTTGAAGGATAAATATAATATTTTTCCTTGTTTAAAAGTAATTCTTGTTGGCGATAATCCAGTAAGTAAGGTTTATGTTTATAATAAACAAAAAAGAGCAGAATCAGTAGGTATAAGTTCCGAGACTATTATTTTACCTTCTAATACTTCAGAAGATGAGTTAATCACGAAAATTAGTGAGTTGAATGAAGATTTGTTTGTGCATGGAATTTTGGTACAATTACCTTTGCCTAGACATATTGAAGTAAGTAGAGTATTAAATTCAATAAAAGTTGAAAAAGATGTAGATGGTTTTCATGATGAGAATGTTGGTAGGTTAATTAAGGGTGAAAAAAATTGCTTTATACCATGTACCCCTAGTGGTTCTTTGCATTTAATTAAATTAGTTGAAAGTAATCTTTCAGGTAAAAATGCAGTTGTTATTGGAAGATCAAATATTGTAGGTAAACCAATGTTCCATTTATTGTTGCAAGAAAATTGCACTGTTACTGTTTTACATTCAAAAAGCAAAGATTTAGTAGAACATTCTTCTAAAGCAGATATATTGGTTGTAGCGGTTGGAAAATCAAATTTTATTAAAAAAGACTGGGTAAAGGATGGTGCAATAGTGATTGATGTTGGTATTAATATAAATGATCGTGGATTTACAGGTGATGTTGATTTTAACGCAGTAAGAGAGAAAGTTAAAGCTATTACTCCTGTACCAGGAGGTGTTGGCCCAATGACGGTTGTATTTTTAATGAAAAATACTTTTATTGCTACTTGTATACAAAATAAAATTAGTGTTTTTAATTTTAGGTGGTAGGGGATTAGGAGGTGTTATTGAGATAAAATAAAGTAGTATTAATTAAGACAATATAAAAGGCGTGAAAAATACAGGTTTAAAGAAATGGGTAGTAATGATTTTTATTTTTTTATATCCGACTACGATTGTTTTTAGTAGTTGTAATTTTAATTTATCGTATCGTGGACTTAGTTGCGATTTAGATTTATCGTATAAGAATCTGAATGATATAAAGAAGTTATTGAATAAAAATGATAAATTTGTTGCGCTTACATTTGATGATGGACCGTCTAACAATAAGATAAGTGATATTTTTTCTATTTTAGAAAAATATAAAATAAAAGTAACATTTTTTCTTCTTGGCAAATATATAAATGAGAATACATCTAAGATATTGAGAATAATTCATGGTGCAGGCCATGAGTTAGGTAATCATTCTTGGTCGCATAGGAAATTAATATTTCTTTCGAGAAAAGAGCAATTACAGGAATTAGAGAAAACAAGCATGAAAATTAAGAATATAACAAAACAGAATGTAAAATGGTTTCGTCCACCGTATGGATGCTATAATGATAGTTTAATTGAAAATATTAATTTGTTGGACATGCACTCCATATTATGGACGGTTGATTCTTTGGATTGGAGAGGTGATGAACCGGAAGTTTTAATTGAAAGAGTTGTGAATAATATGCATAATGGGGCGATCGTATTATTTCATGATCATAATAATAAATCAAATACTATTAAGGCCTTACCTCAAATTATTAAGATTTTAAAGAAATTGGGCTATAAGTTTGTCACTTTAAGTGAGTGGGAAGATAAAGTTTGTGATGTAATGAGAACTAAGAATATTTTAAATAAAAATACACAATCTTAGTTTGTTTATAGTTTAATAATTTTATTACGTTAATTTTATAATTTATTCTTTGAAAAAATTTGTATGTTTTTTGTTTGGAATTGGCTTATTATTTTATAATACCTAATAATATTTTATTTTTTGATTTAATGTGTAATGAGATGGAATTTATCAATAAATTTTTAAATTTATTTTTTTTTAGAATTTATGGATAGGAGTTTGATTGTTATTTTGTGGATGCTTGAGAAGGAATCTTAAGTGTGTAAAAAAAGATTATGCGTAAAAGTTTTTAGATTAATTAATTATTAGGAGTAGAATTAAAGAAAACTTGCATTTAACTTTTGTTAAAGTATATAATTATGTCTGTTTTAATGGGTAAAAGTTATGAATCTTGTTACAAAATCCGCTGTTGATTTTACAGCTCCTGCTGTTCTTTCTGATGGGAAGATGGTTGATTGTTTTTGTTTAAGTGAGTGTATAAAAAGAAAGTATGCAGTACTTTTTTTCTATCCACTTGATTTTACTTTTGTATGTCCAACTGAATTGATATCATTTAGTAACAAAATAGAGGATTTTTCAAGGCGCAATGTTGAAGTTATAGGGGTAAGTGTAGATTCTAAGTTTTCGCATCATAAATGGAGGGAAACTAAGGTTAGTGATGGTGGAATCGGAGAGATTAGTTATACTTTAGTATCTGATATTAAAAAGTCTATATCGAAGGATTATGGAGTATTATATGATGATTCAGTATCCTTAAGAGCAACTTTTATTATTGATGATCAGTTTATTATACGTCATCAATCGGTGAATGATTTACCTTTAGGGCGTAATATTGATGAGTTTATTAGAATAATCGATGCAATTAAACATAATAAAGAGTGTGGCGAAGTATGTCCTGCTGGATGGAGGAAAGGTAAACCGGCAATGCAAGCAAGCGATGAAGGAGTAATAGATTACCTAAATTCGTATAATGAACAGTTATAATGGGACAAGTTATTAATACAAAAGTTCTTATTATTGGATCTGGAGTAGCGGGTTGCTCTGCTGCTATATATGCAGCACGAGCAAACTTAGAGCCAGTTATGGTTACCGGAGTTCAGCCTGGTGGTCAGCTCATGATTGCTACGGATGTTGAAAATTATCCTGGTTTTTTTTCGGTAAGTGGTCCGGAATTGATGAAGCAAAAAAAAATACATGCGGAGAAATATGGAACGAGAATTATTTATGATGAGATAAAGAGCGTCAAACAGCTTAAGAGCTATGATGAGTATAGGTTTGTATCTTTTGGTATGAATAATGATTATTATTCAGATGCAATAATTATTGCATCTGGAGCGCAAGCAAAATGGCTTGGCTTGGAAAGCGAAGAGAGATTTATTGGTTATGGAGTTTCAGCATGCGCGACTTGTGACGGTGCATTTTTTATGAATAAAGTTGTAACTGTTGTTGGTGGCGGAAATTCTGCAGTTGAAGAGGCGATGTTTTTAACTAGGTTTGCTAGTGAAGTTATATTGATACATAGACGTAGTAAATTAAGAGCGGAAAAAATAATACAAGATAGACTTTTTAGCAATAAGAAAGTAAAAATAATTTGGGATCATGTTGTAGAACAGATTCTTGGAGAAGAAAATCCAAAAAGGGTTACTGGAATTGTAATTAAGTCAATAAAAACTGAGGAAGTTCAAAAATTAGAGGTAGATGGAGTATTTATGGCAATTGGGCATGTACCAAATACAAAAATTTTTAATACTTTTGTTCAAATAGATAGGCATGGTTTTATAATAACAAAACCCGGAACAACTTTAACCAGTAGGGCGGGAGTGTTTGCTGCAGGTGATGTTCAGGATAGAGTATATCGTCAGGCCGTAGTTGCTGCAGGGACTGGATGCATGGCTGCTCTTGATGCTGAAAAATTTTTAGAGTGTATTAGAATTTAAGTTAGTAAAAGTAGATAAAAATCTAACTTTATTCATTGTGTAAAGTGTGAAGGGATAGTTGGAATTTTTATTTGAAAATGTCTTTTACAGGTGTAGTGTATTGTTTTTTGTAAAAGAGAGTGTATGAAAATTGTATGGTAAAATAAAAATTTTATATAGGGTTTTTTTATGAAGTCACCAGCCTGATATTTATTCGATGCGCTCTCTGTTATAATAATTTTTATTTGTTTAGATTTTAAATTTTGGTTTATATTTAGATATTTAAATAGGTTATGAGCTGTTTTATTTAGAAGAAGATAAATTTGTAAGGTTGTCGTAGGTATTAGTTTTATATTACACTTTTGAAGTGAGAGTTTTATTGTGAGAATATTGTTTAAGAAGTAGAAAGTATTTATGAGATGTAATTAAAAAAGTTAATTTATCTAAAATAATTAATACGGAGATTATTAGAAGTTATGAGAAATATGTGTTGTTATCTCCTTTATTAGGAAGAACAGAGCTTAGTAATTTAAAATGGGAATTTCATTGCAGAAGAAAGAAGAGGTGAGAGAAAAAGTTTTTAAAATAAAATTTTTCATCATGTATTTAGGAATATGAGATATGGGGAAAGTGAGATATAGAGAATTTATGTATTTTTTTGTGTAGAGAAGATGATTTAATTTATAAAATTAAGCTTATAAGGGAATTATTTATGATGGAAAATTATAAGATAAGGCTTTTTATTCAGGAAAGATGATAAAATATAGAAGATTTTATTCTCTAAAAAAATTAGAAATTATAATAGCAAAGAATAGGAGTGGGTTAAGCAGGGAGATAATAATAATATTTAATATTAAAAAAATATAAGAGAAAAGATAGTCTTCGATTTTGTTTTATCTCTGTAAAGATTTTAGTTGTAGGGATAATAAAAAAGAGTTAGTTATGTTTTTTGATTGGTGTGGTTGTTTTGTTATATAAATAGTATCTAGTCAGTGTTTTATTTGATTGTGTGTACATAGAAATAGGATTAGAAATAGATTTTTTGAAGAATGGTAAAATCACTAATTAAGTGAGGTTCATTTTATAGTATTTTATGTTTTATTATTAATCGATATTTTATTTTTTAAAAAAAGCGTCAGTGCATGCATCACGGAAAGCTTCATTTATATCAGGATGAGAGTGGCAGATTCTGTATATATCTTCTGCTGCAGCACCGTATGCCATTGCAACTGCTGCTTCATTAATTAACATGTCTGCATATGTTCCTATAATATGTACACCAAGTATTGTATCAGTGATGCTACAAGTTAGCACTTTTACATATCCTATGGGGTTATCATCAATAATTCTTGCTCTTCCGTTTGCGGAAAATTGACACTTACCAACCTTATAAGCATAGCCTGAATTTTTTAATTCATTTTCGGTTTTACCGATCGAAGAAACTATTGGATGGGTATAGATAACAGATGGTATAGTTTTATAGTCAACATGGAATGAATGACCTGTTATTATTTCTGCAACTGCTATTCCCTCTTCTTCTGCTTTGTGAGCAAGCATTATTCCACCGATTACATCACCTATAGCAAATATCCCTTTTATATTGGTTTCATATTTATTATTGACTTTAATAAAACCAAAATTATCTTTTTTTATTTTATTATCTATACCAAGATTATCGGTATATGGTTTTCGACCTATTGCAACAAGTACTTTATTTGCTTCTATGATATTTTCTTGGTTACTATCTTGAGTAGAACAAACTTTTATTACGAGAGAGCTACTATCTTTTTGATTTATTTCTTTAATTTTAGTATTAAGTAAAAATTTTATTCCTTGTTTTTGTAAGCTAGAAAGAAGGGATTTACTTAATTCTATATCTAATGTTGTGGCAATTCTATTAAGAGGTTCTATTACAATTACTTCGGATCCTAGTCTTTTCCATATAGAGGACATTTCAAGCCCTATTGGACCAGCTCCAATTACAACAAGTTTTTTTGGTATTTCATTTAGAGATAATGCACTAGTAGACGAAATTATATTTTTTTCATCAAAATTAATCGATGATAGAGAATTAACATCAGAACCTGTTGCAATTACTATATTTTTTGTTTTTAAGATTTTGTTCTTAACTAAAACTTTAAGATCGTTTTGATCGAAAGCAATAATTTTTCCAAGTCCATTAATTTTAGTGATTTTATGAAGACTAAACAGATACTCTATTCCCTTTCCAAGTTCTTGAACTTTGGTATCTTTGTATTTTAACATTTTTTCTAGATCAAAATTTATTTCCTTAATTTTTATGCCAAATTTTGATAGATCATTTTTTGTATAAACATATTGGTAAGAGGAATGAAGCAAAATTTTGGATGGTATACATCCAACCCGTAAGCATGTACCACCGAAAACATTATTTTTATCTATACAGGCAACTTTCAGCCCGGATCTCGCGGCAGAAATAGCGCATTTATATCCCCCCGGACCCCCACCTATAACAATTAGGTCATAGTAATCAGTCATAAGAAGTAAATATATTTTTTAAAGAAAAAATGCCATTTTTTTTAGTTGTGACATAAATTTTATTTTTAGTGAACATTAGAGCATAACGAAATACATTTGGTATTTCAATTGTTTTTTTTAAATTTCCAAATCTAGGAAAGGCAAATATCAATCCTTTATTACTTGTTATCCATAATGTGTTGGCATGTACGATTGGATCGAGCAATTGTATATTTTTTTTTATTAAATCTGAACTCCAAATTATTTCTCCGTTTTCTATTTCAATGCCGATTATTTTATTATCTTTAGTAGTTGTAAAGATTATTTTTTTTACTTTTTTAGATTCTTGTTTTTCTATATAAACAGAAGGGTTGTAATATGATACAATATCTGACATGTTTCTTATTTTCAATTGTTTTGACCATAGAATTTTTCCTAAGTTTACGTTTATACCGTAAATATGAGAATTGTTTGTAACTATTAAGATATCATCAAATGTTTTCGGTGTAGTTGTTATATCTGTAAATTGTGTATCTAGAATGTTTGTAGTCAATTTTTGGCTCCATAGTTTTTTACCATTTTCATTAAAAGCTATTAATTCTCCATTTGAGAATGGTGCAATAATTTTATTATTAGAAATTACTGGTGATATCGAGTATAAACCTCGAATAGGATTGACATTATTTTGATAATTCCAGGTGTAATTTCCATTTTTTATATTGAATGCATATAGGCAGTTATCAATGGTTAATAGCAATAGTTTATTGTTTATTGCTATTGCTTTTCCTCTTACTGGAGCTTTTAGTTCTTTTTCCCATTGAATTTTACCAGTTTTTTCATCCACTGAGAATAAAATGTTATTTATTATAAAAAAAACTGTTTTTTTATAATGAGATAGACTCATATTGTAGATTTTTTTATACGGAAAGTTTAATTTCCAATTTAAAATTTTCGGGTTCTCTCTTTTAAAAGAGTATAAGGTGCCATATTTGTCTACTAAAATTATATTATTTTCTACAAGAATAGGGGCGATATCACCTTGTGATAGTTTTTTATCGATTAGTGGTATTTGTTCATTTGCTGTTATGTAGTTGTTATATAACAATGATATTATCATTATAATAATTGTCTTCATTATATTATGATGAAATATTATAAAACAAGATCTATGAAATATATAAGGTTGGAGTATTATAATTACAATTAAAATGTGTTTTGTTTATATTATTTAATATAATAATATGTGAATAAAAGCGCGCTAAACATCGACTTCATATACGTTTAGTGCATTAGTATTTATAAAATTACGGCGTGGTTCGACTATGTTGCCCATTAATATTGAGAATATGGAATCAGCTTCTTTGCAATCATTAATTTCTACTTTAAGTAAAGTTCTAGTTTCTGGATTAAGTGTAGTTTCCCAAAGTTGGTCAGCATTCATTTCGCCAAGACCCTTAAATCTCTGAAGAGTTAAACCTCTCTTACCATAATCTATTATTGTTTTTACAAGTGTATTTGGAGATTTAATTTTTATTTTAGTTTTTTGCACTTGTAAAAATGAATCACCGTTAAATAAGCTAATTATATCATCAAAAGAACTTAGTATATTTTGTATTTCTTTATTTTCAAGCATGTTAAGTGGGAATATATATTTATCTGTTAATCCCTGGAATGATTTAGAAATATATAATTTTTTATCTTCTATTTTCACTTTCCAAGTGTATTCACTGTACACTAATTTTAAATATTTTAATATTTTATCTGAGGATGATAAGAAATTTTTTTTACCTAAAATTAGTAGTGATTCTAATAGGTTTTGCGGTATTTCTCTGTTATAGTTTTTACTAATATTTGAAATATTAAGACATTTGTTTAAAACGGAGCGTAGATCTTTGTTCGTATCACTTAGTACTATTTTTTTTATTGCGGAATTTATTATGTACTTTTCAAATGTTTCATTATCTTTAATATAAGTATCCTTAGAATTCTTTGTAATTTTATAAAGAGGTGGCTGTGCTATATACAGATAGCCCTTTTCGATTATTTCACGCATGTGACGGAAAAAGAAAGTTAGAATTAAAGTTCTTATGTGTGAACCGTCAACATCTGCATCTGTCATAATAATAATTTTATGATACTTAATTTTCTTAATATCAAAGTTTTCTCTTCCTATTCCAGCACCAATTGCTGTAATTAAAGAGCAAATTTCTGAAGATGAGAAAATTCGATTTAAACTTACACGTTCTACATTTAGAATTTTTCCCATTAAAGCAAGTACTGCTTGTGTTTTACGATTACGTCCTTGTTTAGCTGTGCCACCTGCAGAGTTACCTTCTACTATAAATAATTCTGATAATTCAGGAATTTTTTCTTGACAATCAGCAAGTTTTCCAGGTAGTACAAGAGCGTCAATAGTATTTCTGTTTTTAACTAGCTCTCGTGCCTTTTTTGCGGCTTCTCTCCCTTTTGCTGACTTGATGACTCTTTCTACTATACTAGTTGCTAATCTTGGATTGGTTTCAAGTAATGTGTTTAGTTTACTAGAGACTATGTTTTCTACAATTGTTCGTGCTTCAGAGCTTACTAATTTATCTTTTGTTTGTGAGGAAAACTTGGGATTAGGCATTTTAAGAGATAAAACGCATGTTAATCCTTCTCTGATATCTTCTCCAATTAAGTTGACTTTTGCTTTTTTTAAAAAACCTTCATTAGTTGCATAATTATTAATACATCTAGTTAAAGCAGATCTAAATCCTGCTAAATGAGTACCACCATCTTGTTGTTTTACATTATTTGTAAAACATAACATATTTTCATAACACGAATCGTTCCATTCCATTGATACTTCTATGCTAATATTACGATTTTCTGTATCATTACCTTTAATGGTGGCAATATTTGTAACATGTGTTTTATTCTTATCTAAAAATTGTACAAAGTCTGCAGTGCCATAATTGTTTAGAGATCGTTTGTTATAATCAAAATTAGATTCTATGTGTGGTTTATTGCGGAGATCACGTAAAGTTATTTCAATATTTGAGTTTAAAAATGCTAATTCTCTAATACGGTTTTCAAGAATGGAATAATTAAAATTTGTTCTACTGAAAATTTCTATTGATGGCATAAACGTTACCATGGTTCCTCTTTTATTATTATGTAAGTTTTTGTTTACTATCTTTAGGGGTTCAATAGATTTACCATTTTCAAAACGAATAAAATATTCTTTTTTATTGCGCCAAATAGTTAATTCTAGCCATTTGGATAATGCATTTACAACAGAAACTCCAACACCATGTAATCCGCCGGAAATTTTGTAGGTATTATTATCAAATTTTCCGCCTGAATGTAATTGGGTCATTATTACTTCTGCTGCTGATATTCCTACTTCTTCGTGAATATCAGTTGGAATACCACGGCCATTATCGATTACAGACACAGAGCCGTCTCTATTTAAATTAATCTCAATTTTATTACAATACCCAGCTAAAGATTCATCTATTGCGTTATCTATAACCTCATATATCATATGGTGTAGGCCTGATCCATCATCAGTATTACCAATATACATATCTGGGCGTTTTTTTACTGCCTCGAGTCCTTTTAAGATTTTTATTGCGTCAGCATTATAATAGTTATTTTCCATGCAGTTATATATTAAATAGTTTAATACTACATTTGTATATCCCGATTAGCAATATTTTAAATAAATTATGAAAGTTATTTAGTAGCATTAATAATTTTTGTTGTTTTATTTTATAGTGTAATTACATATTTTATTTTGATTTTGAGATTTTAATTTGTGCATCCATTTTATGGAAGTAGAGTTTATAGATTTTATTTAGTAGGGGGAGGTTTGATTATTTAAATTTAATTTTGTAAGATTAGGTTTTTCTTTTATTTTTTTTGTTTGTTTTTCTCTCCATTTTTTTAATCTATTTGCGATTTTGTTGTCCGAAATTGATAATATAGATGCAGCGGTTATAGCGGCATTATATGCTCCATTTTTCCCTATGGACATTGTTGCAACTGGTACACCTTTTGGCATTTGTACTATAGATAGTAAGCTATCTAATCCATTTAATTGTTTTCTATATATAGGAACACCAATAACAGGCAGATGAGTGAGAGACGCTACCATGCCAGGTAAATGGGCTGCCCCCCCTGCACCGGCTATAATAACTTTGAATTTTTTGCTTTGTGCAGATTTAGCAAAATTGAATAGCCTTTCTGGAGTTCTATGTGCAGATATTATAAATACATCATGCGAAATCATTAGGTTTTTTAATATATCAATAGAACAAGACATAGTACTATAGTCTGATTCACTTCCCATGATTACAGCAACATTTTTTTTCATTTTAAAATATAAAGTAGTATTGATAATAATAATAGTATAAAATAGTTTTGTAAAAGTTACTCAAATAAGTGATATTTAGAAATATAAAAGCAATAAGAATATTTTTATTGGCCCCTATCTGTTTTGTTTTTATTGTTCCTACTAGTGTTTATATTAAGTTTATAGCAAAATAAAAATATTTGCAGTGTAAATAAAATATTAAATTTTTTTATTATAAATATTTAAGTAATTAATGGTTATGTTGTTTTATAATATTAAGTAGATTTATTTAAATAATAAAAATTTGGGAGTAATTGATATATTGGCTTAAGTTTTGAGTGTTAAAATGTTAATATTATTTTGTGCTATTCTTTAATTCTTAAGAAAGTAAATTTATATTGTAACTTGAGAATTTTAATGATTATAAAGATTATACATAGAAAGGTTTTATGAAAGTAGTAACGATATCATTAGATGGTACTTTGTGTTTTGTGGAGATAAAAAAGAGATTACTTAGTGTAATTAGTGAGTTTATAATAGCAAAATGTTGGACTCAGGCTCGTGCGGCAGAAGAATTAGGAGTTGATCAGCCAAAGATATCGCAAATTAAAAATAGTAAGGTGGATGGGTTTTCTTTGGAGAGATTATTAGGATTTCTCAAAAAATTAGGTTTTAAAATAACAATTATAATTACGGAGAATGGAATAAAGATAAGTGGATAGGATAAAATACTAAAATAGTAGAATTTTAAAAAGAGAAACGAATACGAAAAGTTGACCTTTGATAGGGATATGATATTTTATTCTTATATTACACATTTATTGAGGTGAAATTTGTGGCTGAGTCTATTATAGAGAAATGTACTGAGTATATAAATAATCGTTTCAAATTGGTTTTGTTAGCGAGTCAGAGGACACGTGATTTAAATACAGGGGTGGGTAATCCTGTTGAGGCGATTAGGTTTAAGTATCATAAAAATACTGTTATTTCTTTGTGCGAAATAGCAGAGGGACAAGTAGATATTTATGAATTATTTAGTTTTTTAGTAAATAGATGTAGAGAATATATGAGAGGAAATATTGGTAGTGGTGTATATAGTGGTAGTAGCAAAAAGTTAGAAAGGCTTCTAGATTTTTCTGGTTCTGATAATAAGTTTGATTCAGATTCTAGTTTTAGTCATGGATTTATTGATATTCGGAAACATGATATAGAGACTGAGATTAATGATCAAAATAAAAATAGTAAGAATATAGAGGAGAGAAAATAAGCTTAACAATAATTAGAAACTGGTGTGTAGGTGAGATTTTGTTTGTGAGAGTAGGAATGATAGTTCAAGTTGCTATTTGTGTGTTGTTACTTTGTATTGTTGTGATGATATTTAGTATAGTGTATGGATTAAGGGGTGTTTATGACAAGATGTTAGCGTTTAATAATTTTTCGACGCAGGTAGTTTTACTCATAGTAGCAGTATCGATTATTACAAATAGTTTTTTTTTGCTTGATATAGCACTCTTATATGCTAGTATTAGCTTTGTATCAGTTATTGCATTAATGAGATTAGTATTGTTTTGAGAATTTTTATGATTGGATTTATTTTCATATTTTTGGGCATTTGTTTTATAGTTATTTCAACTATGGGTATGATTAGATTTCAGGATTTTTATACTAGATTGCAGGCAGTAAGTATGACAGATTCTGCGGGTGCGTTATTATTATTGATTGGTTTTATTTTACAAAATAAATTTTCAATTAGTACTATTAAAATGATTTTACTGATTTTTATAATATGGATGATTAACTCGACCAATAGCTATATTCTAGCGCATACTTATTATAGAGTGAATATGAAAAAGAGCAAAAGTTAGCATGTTAGAGATATTAAATGCGGCATTGCTTTTTTTATTGCTTGTAGTCACTGTTTCCATAATTTTTTCAAAACACTTAATTGCAAGTGGGATTTTGATGTGTGTATTTAGTTCGCTTGTTACACTTTTGTATTTGATTATGAATGCACCTGATGTTGCGCTTACTGAAGCTTCAGTAGGTGCCGGATTAAGTACAGTTTTTATGTTTGCTGCGCTTTCCTTGATAAGGGAACATAAAGTGAATTTATCTTGTAATCCTGTAATATTATGTTTTGTTTTGCTTTTGATTGTATTTTTATCGTATTTTATCATTGAGTTACCGAATTTTGGTAGTTATAGTGCTCCAATTCATTGGCACGTTGCTCCTTTTTATATAGAAAATACTAAAAGAGCTGTTGGTATATCTAATGTTGTTACTGCTATTTTAGCAAGTTTTCGTGGTTATGATACGTTTGGAGAAACTATAGTAATTTTTACTGCGGCACTTTGTGTGACATTAATATTAAAAAAAGAAAAGGAAAAAAAAGAGGATGATTAAAGATCCTGTATTGAATGTGTTATCATTTTTAATGATACCTTTTATCATCATATTTGCCTTATATATACAGTTTCACGGGGACTATATCCCAGGTGGGGGATTTCAGGCTGGAATAATTATTACCACAGGAATAGTGTTATATTCAATGTTGTTTGGTATATTTTCAACTTTAAAAGTGATACCATATTTTATGATTAAGTTTGTTAATATGTTGGGTATCTTAATTTATGGGGGAGTTGGTATTATAACAGTTTTATTCGGCAAAAATTTTTTGTCTTATGATGTATTATTAAGTAACGGTATTCTTAGTCAAAAGTTTGGTATTTTTTTAGTGGAATTAGGGACGATGTTAACTGTATTTTCTTCTATGTTAATAATATATATAAGCTTTACTTGTAGTAGAAATGATGATTAATTATAATAATTATGTAGTTATCATTGTATTAATGGTATTAGGTTTATACATTAGTATAAGTGATAAAAATCTGATCAAGAAAATGATAGGAGTAAATGTTTTACAAACATCTGTTTTATTGTTTTATATATCTTTGGGGTATATAAAAAGTTCTTCTCCTCCTATACTAGTTTCAAATTTTTGTTTATACAGTAATCCTGTGCCGCATGTTTTAGTACTTACTGCAATAGTAGTTGGAATTGCAACGTTTTCGGTTGGATTGTCTTTAACAGTAAAAATAGAGGAAAAATATGGAACAATTAATCAAGATTATATAATAGGAGATATTAAACATTAATAATATTGTTATTTTAATAAAATTAATTAGTACATTTTATAGGTATAATTAAGAATTTATCGGGGGGTTTATTGTAAGTAAATTCGTTTATAAATTAAGGTTTATAGTTAAGATTAAGAGGGGGTGATGAATGTCAATTGTTGACAGTATAGAAGGTAAAAAGAAAATTTTGAGAGATTTGGTGACTAAAAGTATAAGAAAAGGTGGTTTTGTTACTATTGATGATATAAGTGATAAACTTTCAGATGAAAATTTTTCATCTGATTTTATAGATGATACTATATCTATATTACAAGATTCTGGTATTAATGTTCTAGAAAGCAGCGAAGATGAAGAGGATTCCTCTTCTAATAGTGATAATAGTAAATTTGATGAGGATGATACATTAACAAATGCTACTACTACAACTTCTTTATTACAAAATGATGATCCAGTAAGAGTTTATTTACAAGATATGAGTTCTGTAAAACTTTTATCAAGGACTGACGAAATAGAGATAGCAAAAAAAATTGAATCTGAAAAACAGAGCATGTTGCGTGCAGTAATCGAAACATCATTAGCATTGAGAGTATTAAAAATATGGCGTGATGATTTAAGTAATGGAAGTATTTTGTTGAGGGAAATTATAGATTTAGATGCAATTTATAATTCTGATTTTAATTTAATTCACAAAGAAGACAGTGGGGAAAATATCGAGGATTTTGAGGATTCTTCTGGGGGTAGAGAAAATAGTGAACGCAAAGAAAATGATGAAGTAGCTAAAAAGAATAGTAATGAGCAAGAAAGTAGTGATGAAGAAGATATAAATTCAGTTAGTTTAAATGTTTCTATTCTCGAGATGGAGAGTGACTTGTTGCCAAAAGTTTTAGTTGCATTAGATGAAATGATTGCTTTAGCAAACGAAGCGTCGATTTTAAGGAAAAAAATTTCTTATAAGTCAAGATGTGAGGATTTATATAACCAGATATGGTTAATAGCTTTACAAATTAAATTAAGTGATATCGCTGTTACTAAAATTATACAAAAACTTTATGATATAAATAAATTTATAGTTCTCGAAGAAGCTAGTTTGATTTCTGAAGCTAAAAAGTATGGAATCGATAGGGAAAATTTTTATAAGATATACAACGATATTTTTTTAAGATATGAATTGAAAGAGATGAATTTTTTAGAGGCAAGTAAAAATAGATCTTTTTTTACAAATGAATTAAAAACCAATTATATAAGGTTTATAAAAGGTAGTTTTAACTATATAGCCCATTCTGTGGATAGTATTAAGCAATATATACGTGAAGATGATATTTATTGGTTTAAAGAGTTGATTAAAAAGATACAAAAGCATGAACGAGAGGTTTCTGAGGCAAAACAAGAAATGATTAAAGCTAATTTAAGATTAGTTGTTTCTATTGCTAAAAAATATTCAAATAGGGGTCTTGCTTTACTTGATTTAATACAAGAAGGTAACATCGGTCTCATGAAGGCTGTAGATAAATTTGATTATAAAAGGGGATATAAGTTTTCAACTTATGGAACTTGGTGGGTAAGGCAATCGATTACTAGAGCCATACCTGAACAGTCTAAAGTGGTTAGGATACCAGTTCATATGGTAGAAATTATTAGTAAAATCAATAGGACATTGAGGAAATTAACTCATGAGATGGAAAGAGAACCTACGTTAGAGGAACTTAGTATTGAGTTAGGAATGCCATTAGAAAGAATACAAAAAGTTATGAAAATAGCGAGGGATCCTGTAAGTCTTGAAGCTCCAACTGGAAAAGATGATAGTAGTACTTTTGGAGACTGCATAGAAGATAAGCGAGTTTCAAAACCAGAAGATGCTGCAATACTTGCTGATTTACGTGGTATTACAACTAATGTTCTTGCAACCCTAACACCGAAAGAAGAAAGAATTCTTAGAATGCGTTTTGGTCTTGGTAAGGATGGGAAAGAACATACTTTAGAAGAAGTAGGAAAAATTTTTAATGTAACACGAGAAAGAATCAGACAGATAGAAGCAAAAGCGTTGCGTAAATTAAAGCATCCAAGTCGCGCTAGAAAACTTAGGGGATTTTTTTAAGAAAAAAAAGGTGAAAGTTATTTATATGTTAATTTAGAAGATAAGGGAAAGATATTAATTATAAGTAATGTAAGATAAGCGTGTTTTATTGCTTGAAATTTTAGTTTTTAATTTATTAAGAAACTTTTATAAAGTTTTTTTATATATGTGTGTAATGTACACTCTACAAAAGAAAGGGTTATGTTTATTTTATTTTGATTAATTAAGTAATTTTCTTTAGAGATTATTGCAGTTTTAGATTGTTATAATTTTATGGATGTTTTTAGTTTTAAATTAATTTAAAATTTAAATTATTTTCCATATTTGATAATATAAAAATTGAGTAAAGCAAGAGAGATGATATGGAAAAATTTAATGTAGAATTTTTAATAAAATTTGTGGTGAGAGTATTTGTACATTTGAAGTGTAATTTTAGTTTTTATATTTAGGATATTGTGATGAATTGTATAGAGGTGTTTTACTCTTCTTTTCTCCCCTTGGGGAGATAGAATAAGTTTTTAAAGAAAGGGGTGAGTTTTACATGTTTAAAAGTAAGTAAGAATAATTTTAGTTGTTCTTAAAATAAGAATAGAAAATTAAAAGAAAGCCAATGTAGCGTGATTAAAAACTTTGTTAAGTATTAGTTGTTGTGATAAATGAGATTAAATTGTAATACTGTATAATTATATTTATTACTATGTAGTAAAAATAAGTTTAAAAAGCTTTTTTCATTCTATTTTATTTAGTAGTAGTCTTTTCTTTTTAAAAAATAAAGAATGGATTATTTTAATATATTTATTCAGAAGCTGCATAAGTCTCTCCTTAAAGTGTTATAAATATGGAATATTTCTAATAAGAATTATAATAGTGTAATATTGCTTTGCGTATTGCTAGTCCGAATTTCACTTGTTGTAAAATAACAACATCTGTTATATCGTCGCTTATTTCAATTCCTCTATTTATTGGACCTGGATGCATGACTATTGCATTTGGTTTTGCATATGATAGTTTTTGTGAGTCAAGTCCATATAAATAAAAGTATTCTTTTTCTGAAGGGATAAAATAGTTGTTATTCATGCGTTCTTTTTGTAGTCTCAAAAGCATGATCACATCTGCATCCTTTATACCCTCTGCTAAGGAATTATGAGTTGAGTCTGCTTCAGAAAAATATTTACAGATTAAAGTTGGTGGTGCAACTAAGCATATTTTTGCTTTAAACATTTTTAATAATTTTATATTTGATCTTGCAACTCTACTATGCAAAATATCTCCGCATATTACAACTTTAATATTTTTCATTTGTTTTTTATAATTACTAATTATAAGATAGTCTGTAAGGGCTTGAGTTGGATGTTCGTTACTTCCATCACCTGCATTAATTAGTGAACAATTAATATATTTTGTTAATATGTTTAAAATACCACTGTTTTTTTGTCTAATTATTATGTAATCTGGATTCATTGCATTTAATGTTTTTATTGTATCTTTTAAACTTTCTCCTTTTTCAATAGAAGAAGATTTTATAGGTAAGGTTATAACATTTGCACCAAGACTTCTTGCCGCTATTTCAAAGGACGCAAGAGTACGTGTTGAGTATTCAAAAAATAAGTTTATTACGGTTTTATTTTTTAAAATATGTTTATCTTCTATTTTGTTTTTTAGATACTGAATAGCTATTTTAGTTATGTTTTCAATATCACTGATCGTAAGATCCTGTACACTCAGTAGATTTTTTTTTAGATTCATTAGTTTGTGTAATTGTAGTTAATTATTTTATCTAGTTATCATTTTTAGCAAATTTTGCATATGTTAGTTTCCTAATTTAGAGAAAATTTTCTATGAAAGAAAAGTTTTAGTAGTTTAAACTAAAAATTTTTATTTTGGTATAAAAATATTTTTATGTTTACAATTTTATTGTAGGATTTGTTGCAGAATTTTATTCTCTTAAAATATTAAAATGTTACTTATTTGTAATACTTAATTATAATTAATTTTAATTCATTTTTCTTTATTTGTTTTATGTAACTTTGTTTAATTTTATTAAATAATCTATTTATAAATTTATTATATAATATATTTATACAAATTTTACTGAGTACAGATGTTCAATTTTTATTGATATTGCCTCAAAATTAGATTTGATTTAATGTGTTAAGTAGTAGTAGTATATATTAATCTAAGACGTGAAAATCTAATTTTAATAAGGTTAGCTATTTTAAAAATCTTAATACTTATTAAAAACATATCTTAAAAGATAAGAATAATGCGACAAGTTTAGAACTTCGCTATTTAGATTTAAGAATCTTTATCAAGACTTAGTTATTTTTAATTTAGTGATTTTAAAATTTAAGTATATAATATGTAATATAGTTTTATTTGTTCGAAATAAAGTATTTTGTTAAAATATGTTTTGTTTTATTTATTATATTTATTTAGCTTTAGATGTGTTCTTATTTAGAGCATTGCTTTGTATTTTAGAACCAAAAATTTAGTTGATGTATAGTTGTTTATTTGTTATGAATTTAATTAACCGTGTTAAATTTTGGAAATTAGTTTATAAAGAGTTTGTTTTCAACTTTTATAAAAGTAAGTAGTTAGATTTATGTTACAAAGAGGTTGTTTGACATGGTTATTAGCGTCTTTGTTTTATACATATCAGTATATATTACGTGTAATTCCAAATATAATCGCACCTGAGCTGATAGCGAAATTTAAAATAAATATTACAGATGTTGGTCAATTTTGCGGCTTATATTATGTGGGTTATACTATTGCTCATATACCTATCGGTCTTTTTCTTGATAGATTCGGTCCGAAATTTGTTCTACCTATATGTATTGTTTTAACATTTATTGGAATGTTACCACTTGTATATTTAAATGAATGGTATTATTCAGTGCTTGGTAGAATAATTGTTGGAATTGGATCATCTGCCTCAGCGATTGGAATTTTTAAGATTGCAAATATATACTTTTCTCAAGAAAAATCCACAAGGATAGCTAGTTTATCTATAATAATAGGACTATTGGGGGCTGTTTATGGTGGATTACCTTTAAATTTTTTATTATCTAAGTTTAGTTGGTACAATGTTATTCGTACCTTTTCAGCGTTTGGTTGTTTTCTTGCTTTAATGTTATTTTTAGTAACACCAAGTAATAATATACAAGAGACTATGAGTAGTAATATATTTCAGGATCTGAGATCTGTATTTTTTAATAGATATATTATTTTGATAAGTTTTTTTAGCGGTTTAATGGTTGGTCCATTAGAAGGTTTTGCTGATGGCTGGTCAAAGGTGTTTTTATGTGAGATGTATCAAATGACTGGGAATCTAGCATCTTTTTTTTCTTCTTTTATATTTGTAGGTATGGGGTTTGGGGTATTTTTTTTGGCTTATTTATTAGACAAATACCCAAATAGATATTACGAAGTAATTATTGCATGTTCTTTTACAATGATTATTGGTTTTCTTCTACTTTTTGCGCGAGTTAGTTTGTATATTGCATTACCTTCTCTTTTTATTATTGGATTTGCATCTGGATATCAAGTGATTACTATTTATAAAGCAATAAGTTATGTAAATGATAATTTGGTGGGTTTAGCCACAGCTGTTTCGAATATGATAGTTATGATTTTTGGTTATTTTTTTCATATTGGAATTGCAAAAATAATAGATTTGTCCTGGAATGAGATAGTACAAGAAAATTCTATATATAGTATTAAATTGATGATAAAGGCTATATCAATTATTCCTATATGTTTACTTTTTGCTGCTTTTGGGTTTTTCTGGTTAAAGAAACGGTCTTAAATTTATTTAAAAAGTATAAAATTATGGTGTAAGGTTTTTTCTGTGTGTGGATTAATTTAAATGAAATTTAATTTATGATAAGTGTTTCGAAAAAATCTTCTAGCTATAGAAATACTTTAGAATTTTTTGATAATGAAATTTATCAATTTATGAAAAAGGAGTTGCACAGACAAAAATCGCAACTTCAGCTGATTGCATCAGAAAATTTTGTCAGTGATGCAGTGATGGAGGCTCAAGGATCTTTTTTGACTAATAAATATGCTGAGGGTTATCCTGGGAAGAGATATTATTGTGGTTGTGAGTATGTTGATGAAATAGAAAATCTTGCTATAGAAAGGTTACGTAAATTGTTTAATGTCAAGTTTGTAAATGTTCAGCCTCACTCTGGTTCTCAAGCAAACCAGGCGGTGTTTGCTTCTTTGCTTACTCCAGGTGATACAATACTTGGATTATCTTTAAGTTGTGGTGGGCATTTAACTCATGGTGCAATGCCGAATTTTTCTGGTAAGTGGTTTAAATCAGTTCAATATACTGTCGATAGGAATACTCATTTACTTGATATGGATGAAGTAGAGAAATTAGCATGCAAATATAAGCCAAAATTGATTATAGCTGGTGCTTCTTCTTATCCAAGAAAAATAAATTTTTGGCGTTTTCGAGAAATTGCGGATAAAGTTGATGCATATTTGCTTGCTGATATTGCTCATTACGCAGGGCTCATTGCTGCCGGTGAATATCCATCGCCGGTTGAATATGCGAATGTTGTAACTTCTACGACTCATAAAACTTTGCGTGGTCCTAGGGGAGGTATAATAATGACAAATGATGAAATTTTATATAAAAAAATTCAGTCAGCAGTTTTTCCAGGATTACAAGGTGGACCTTTTATGCATGTGGTAGCAGCAAAAGCTGTTGCTTTTAAAGAAGCACTGATGCCAGAATTTAAGATTTATAGTAAAAATGTTATAGAAAACGCGAAAATATTAGCTAGAACTTTGCAAGAAAGTGGATTAAGTATCATAACTGGTGGTACTGATTCTCATATGGTATTAGTAGATTTGAGACCACAAAAATTAACTGGAAAGGATGTTGTAGATAGTCTTAAAAGAGCTGGTATTATTTGTAATAAAAACTCTGTACCGTTTGATACAGAAGGGCCAACTATTACCTCAGGAGTGCGTTTTGGTAGTGCTGCTGAAACAACGCGTGGACTTAAAGTAGAAAATTTTAAGGAAATAGCGATTTTAATAAATGAAATAGTTCAGGGATTAATTAACAAAACTAATTTAAGTGTAGAGAAAGAAATAAAAGTTAAAGTTAAAAGGATTTGTAATGATTTTTCTATTTATTAAATTAAGGTTGTATGTTGTTAGGGAATAATTTAATTTATGATACGGGATGTTTTCTATAAGTGGAGTGAAAATAATATTTAATAATATTTTATAATTACTGGATATTTTTATAATTTTAATAGGGTTATTTTAGTTATTAAAATTAAAATCAAGAAAAATAATATTTCATGATTTTCGGAATCCGGTATTTTTTAGTAGAGAATTATAGTAATAGGGAGTGGGGACCTATTTATCTTTTTTTAATCTTATAGCAATTGCTTCTTCCCAAAGATCACCATTATGTAATAATTTTTCTTTGTTATATATAAGTTCCTCTTTAGTTTCTGTCGCAAATTCAAAATTTGGGCCTTCGACAATTGCGTCAACTGGACATGCTTCTTGACAGAATCCACAATATATGCATTTTGTCATATCAATATCGTAACGTGTAGTACGACGACTTCCGTCTTCTTTTTTTTCTGCTTCAATAATTATTGCTTGAGCAGGACAGATAATTTCACATAATTTGCAAGCTATGCATCGTTCTTCACCGTTTAAATATCTACGTAGTACATGTTCGCCACGAAATCTTGGACTTAGTGGTCCTTTTTCTTTGGGGTATTTAAGTGTTACTTTTGGTTTTAATATATATTTAAGTGTAATAAAAAAACCTTTGATTAATTCTATGAAGAGGCAGTACCAAGCTAATTTTTTAAGCATAAATGTGAATTTTTTATTTTGTACGTTATATAATAACATATTTTTTTTTTATAAAGTGAATTTTTATTTTTATAAAAATTTCAAATATTAATTATTTTCATTCCTATTATATTATATCCTGAATCAACATGTAAAATTTCTCCCGTAGTACCGCTGCTTAAGTCGCTCACTAAATATAGTGCAGCTTTCCCAATATCTTCTATTGTAGTATTACGTCTTAATGGAGAATTGCTTCTATTCCATTTTGATATAAAGTGAAAATCGCTTATTCCAGAAGATGCTAGTGTTCTAATTGGACCAGCGGAGATGGCATTTACTCTAATATTTTGTGGTCCAAGGTCGCACGCTATATATTTTACACTTGCTTCAAGTGCTGCTTTACATAAGCCCATTACATTATAATTTGGTATAACTTTTTCGGCACCATAGTAGGATAATGTTATTAGACTACCGTTATTTTGTATTATCTTTTCAGCTCTTTGTGCTAGAGCGGTAAAAGAATAGCATGATATATGCATAGCATTGAGGAAATTGTTTAGCGATGTATTAATATATTTGCCACTAAGCTCAGTTTTATCGGAAAATGCGATTGCATGTATTAAAAAATCAAGAGTACCCCATTTTCTTTCTATTTTTTTAAAAACCTTATCTATTGTTTTTTCATTTACAACATCGCAGTTTAGTACAAGTTCTATATTTAATTCATCCGTTATTGGTTGCAACTTACTTTTTATTACTTCGTTTTGATAAGTAATTGCAAGTTCTGCTTTATGTTTTGAGAGAATTTTTGCTATTCCATATGCTATTGATCTTCTATTTGTTATTCCAGTTATTAACCCTCTTTTGCCCTTTAGCAAATCTGTTTTCATAGAGAACTTTTTATTTTGCAATTTTGAGTATTTTTAAAAAAAAGTCAAGATATTAGAGGTAATAAGATAATAATTTTAAGATTTATTATGTATTATAGATATACTTTTATAAGTATTTAATTTTATTAATTTAATAAATTTTGGTTGAACATCCAGTTGGACCCATAAGAATTATTTGTTCATTTTTTTTGAAAAACTTACATAGATTAGTTGAGCCGCCTGTTTCAAGTACAATAGTAGAAATAATTCCACTTTTTTTATCTACTTCAGTACCTGTTACAGCTATGCCCTCCATGGCAAGGTTAATTTTTTTACTACTATTAACTTCAAAGCTTTGTAATCTAAAGAATTGACCTGGTTTAAAATTTTTTGCAGCAAGTGGTGCTTTTATTATTATTTCTATTATTTTATCAGTTAAATACTGAGTTTTTAAAACCCTTGCTGTGAGTTGTTCTTTAACTTTATTGAAGAATTTTTTGTTCATTAGGTATTTTGGTGTTATTTTGATATATGATTTTGGTTTATTGTTTATTTGGACAATTTCATTTAAGAGTTTAGAAATAATAGGGTAGCCGATTTTAGCGCTTGTTATTGCTTTTACAACGTTGCCACTGTACGAAGGATGAAGATCACCAAAGAAACTAATTGTTTTGTTGCCTTGTTTATATACTAATATTCTATCTTTGTTTTGCATTTTAGGAGAAAATATCGGATCTATTTCTTCACCTGATGTATTTAATTGGACAAAATATCCATTTTTTAATTTAAAATGTTTTTTATCTTCTGTTGCGATAGTTGTGTTTGGTTCGGTGCCAGTTGCTATAATAATAGAACGTGCTTTTATGAGTTTAGTTTTGCCTGATTTTGTATTTATTAGTTTTATTGATTCAGCATGATTATATTTATCTGTTAAAATTTCAATTGGTTCTAAATTTTCAATGAAATAAATTCCCTCTGATAGGGCGTTTTGTACTTCTTTACTATTTAATCGGTAACTTGGTGAGTTTTTTAGTTCTTTTCTGTATATAATTTTTACTCCACCTAAATTTTGCATTAATTCTAATATTTTTATTTCTCTTTTTTCTTGTTTTGCTAGTTCTTTCTCTTTTTCAATTAGCTGTGCATGGGATATGAATTCATTCATGATTTCATGTTCTTCTTCTGTCCAATTTTTTTCAACGTAGTCTTTGCCGTGTTTATCAACTAATATTTTATAACGAAGAAAAAATTTTTCTACTTGGATAGGATAATATGCTAGGGCTTCAGTAGCAGTATCAATTGCGGTAAGTCCTGCGCCTATAACGACTATGGGCATACGAATTTGTAGATTTGTTATTGAACTAGCTCTAAGAGCTCCGTTAAGTTGTAACGACATTAGAAAATCGGACGCCATACGTACTCCACGAGCTAATATATTTTTTATTTTAATTATTTTTGGTTTACCCGCTCCGAGAGCTAGTGCTATATGATTAAAGCCTAAATTAAATGCATCATTAACAGTTAATGTACTACCGAAACGGATTCCTCCGTAAAATGCAAAATTTTTACGTCTTTCTAATATTAATCTGATAATTTTTAAGTAATTTTTGTTCCATCGAGAAGTAATGCCATATTCTGTTACCCCACCAAATCCACTTGGTATACGATTACTCAATTTTTCGTGTTTAAAAGTTTTGATCGGTTGAAAATTATCAATTAGAGGTTCTATTTTTAATCCATCAATTGCAATAACGTTGTGCCCATCATTTAGTAAATGATGGGCTAAGTTAAAGCCAGCGGGACCAAGACCAACAACTAGAATATTTTTTCCGGTATTTTTTTTAGGTAATGGTCGCTGAAAATTTAAAGGATTCCAGCGACTAAGTAAAGAATATATTTCAAATCCGTATGGTAAATTGAGTACATCGTTTAAAATTCTTGTTTCAATCATTGGTATATTTACAGGTTCTTGTTTTTGATATATGCATGAATTCATGCAATCATTGCATATTTTATATCCAGTAGCTGCACATAATGGATTATCTATCATTACAATTGCAAGACTAGCTATACTATATCCTTCGCTTTTTACAAGATTCATTTCTGATATTTTTTGTTCTAGTGGACAACCATGCTGTTTAATTTTAAGTGGAGATTCTTTGAAAACTTTGTTCAGTTCGGAAAATGTGGTATTGGAATTTATATGTTCTTTTTGAATTTCAGTATTATTTGATTTTTTTATAAAAAACAGCCCTTTTGAGCAACTATCTTTATTTTGTTTATGACAGAATACGCAGTAATGAGCATTATCTAATGCTTTATTTAAGCTAACATTTTTACTTGTTAAGTCAAAACCATATCTTCTTTTTATTTTGTCTGAATATAGAACTTCAATTCCATCTATTTCTTTTTTAGAGAACGATACCAGATTTTCATAATCAATTTTTTTATGAGTACTAAAAAGTATGCTTTGTTTATTTTTTAATCTCCATGCAGCATATTGTGCTGCAAGTTCTATTTCTTTTTTATAGAGTTCTTTATCTTTAAACCAATCTATTACCTGCTTAGCAAATTTCTTTTCTGTTATTGGTAAAGTAAAAAAATTATTTAGTTTGTTTATGACTAAATCAATATTTATAGGTGTTGTATCAGTGTATTTTTTTAAAACATAGCGTCGAATAAAAAATTTTTTGCATTTATATATAAAAACAAAATCATTATGTTTTTTTTTTAATCTTAGGATTTCTTTTTCTATATTAAAAAGTTTAACAATAAATTTATCAAGTAAATATGAAAGATTTATAATTAATTGGCTTTGATAAGTTAGCATTAGTTGTATTTTAGATAATTGAAGTGTTGTAAGTTTACATTTGGGTGATTTTTCATTTTCTAATAAAGGGGGTGTTTTTTTTCTTACTTTAATTAAAGAATAGAATAAATCTTCATTATATAGTTTTATATATTCTAAAAATGCTTTATCCAGTTTTTTTAATCCATTAAAAGTATATAAATCTAAAAACGAAATATCAAAATTTAGTTGCATTATTTTTATATTGTGATTAATGAAATTTGTTCTTTATTTTTATATATAATAATATCTCATAGTGTTAATTTATTTTTGTCTTGTAATTTTGCCAATATTGTTGTTTCTGCAACTTTTTCCTCGTTCACATGTGCAACACATTCAAACTTACATACGCGTAGACGTGTATGTCTAACATTAGATTGAAGAATTAGAGTGTCTCCTGGAATAACTGGTTTTCTAAAACTTGCATTTTTGATCGATGCGAAATAAACAACTTTATTTTCTATTGTACTTTTAGTTTCTTTACAGAGGATGCATATTGCAGAAGCCTGTGCCATAGATTCGATCATTAAAACACCTGGCATTATTGGATTTTTTGGAAAGTGTCCAATAAAAAACGGTTCATTAAAAGTCACGTTTTTGATTGCTTTTATATTCTTACCTGGATTACACTCTATTACTTTATCTACTAAGAGAAACGGATAAGAATGTGGTATTATTTCTATAATATTATTGATATTAAATTGCATATTAACAGTAAAATCTGGATTAAAGCTAGTTGATATCTTCCAAAGTATATTTTTGTATTTCTTTATTTATATTTTCTAATACTATACCTGATAAATCAATTTTATCCAAATCAGAATCATTTATAAAGTATAAAACCTGATTTTTTTTTGAAATAAGTAGTATTAAATCTATATCATTTTTTTTAGCGATCTCTTTAGAGATTTTTTTTATTTTATTGAAAATGTTACCCATCGCATCTTTATAGTTTTTTTCTAGGTATAACATCTTTTTAGTATAGTTATTTCTGGAATTTAAAGTGTGTTCATCAAGTTGCTCCATTTTTTCTTTTTTTGCTTCTTCTGATAAAAGCTCAAATTCTTCTTTTGAGAGCTTAAATTTCTCTAGTTCATCTTCAAATTCTTGTTGTAGTTTAGAACTCTGTTCTTTTACCTGATGTTGTATATCTTGTAAAACAAGAGATTTATTAGTTATTTCATCAGTGTCAATAAATGCAACATTTACTAGTACATTTTTCTCTGGCTTGCGTTTTATAATATAAAAACCAATAGATAGAAAAATTATTAAAATGATAATCGATATAAATAATTTTATGTATTTCATTTAAATTCCTGCCTCAATAGAGAATTGAATATTATTTGACGATGGTATATCATAAGATTCTTTAACTAAAGGGAAGCCAAAATCTAATCTAAATCTACCTCCAAAAGGAGAAGGTATTGAAAAACCAAAACCTGGTGAAACTCTTACGAGTTTACTATCATTATATGATTCTTTCTTTTTGTATTTGTTTTTATTATCAAAACCGAAAAGTGTTGCATAATCAATAAAGAACGAACCTTTAATACCAATATAATTATATAATTTCGACAGTGGAAAGTCTATTTGCTGTGTTAAGTTAAAATAAGTTTTACCTCCTAATGAGTTTTTATTTTTTGTCCTTGGTCCAATACCGGAAAGATCAAATCCTCTAATTTCATTACCACCTTTAAAAAAATGTTGATCAACATTTAGTGGTTTTTCAGTATAAGAAAAAATGTAACCTCCTGCCACTTTAAGGCGTATTATTGTTTCAATATCAATTATAGGATGAGTGTAAAAAAGTAAAAACTCAGATTTAAGGAAATTTACATTTCCTCCAAGTCCGGAAAGGTCTTGATTTAAACGTAGTAAATAACCTTTTTTTGGAAGATATAAGTTATCTAATTTATTATACGCTAGTGTATATCCTATTGATGAAATGTTATATTTATCTCTTCTCTCTAATATCTTATAGAGGTTACTGATATTTTCTTCTTCATTGTTATTGTCTAAGTATAGATTACTATGTTTGTAAAAATATCGAAGTAAATTAGTTAAATTTTCTGTAATTTTATATGATAATTTTGTGGAAAATCCAATATTATAGCTATTAAAAGTAACATTTGGTTTATTTTGTTTTTCGTAGAATGTTCCTATACTTAGTGATGTATCAGAATCGTTGAAATTATTTTCAATGATTTCTAAATTAGATGAAAACATGTGTCGGCTTTTTTCGATAGTAAAGGATATTTCTTTTCCTCTACCAAATAAATTTGGATCTTTAAAATCGGTTTTAAAGAATGTTTCACCAGGAAAATATATACCACCTCCTAAATATAATGAGGTAGTGTTTTTTTCTTTAACATCTAAGTTAAGATTTATTGTGTTATCATCAATTGCATAGTTATCCATTTTTACTGATTCAAAAAAACCTGTATTAATTAATTTTTTATATGATTTCTGAATTTCAGATATATTATACGTATCACCTTCTACTATATCTAGTTTATTTCTAATCACCTTGTCTAAAGTACGATTATTACCATTTATTGTAATTTGGTTTATATATTTTTTTTTGCCAGGTAGTACTTTATAAGTAACATTTATTACATTGTCAAATTCTATATATTCCGGATCAACTCTTGCAGAAATATATCCCTTTTCACTTAAATATTTGCTTATTTTTTCTATTGTATTTAGAACAACAATTTTGTTGAATACTTTATTATTTTTTTTATTTATGTTTATTATTTTTAATATTTCTGCTTTTAGGTTTTGATCTTGGATTTCGGATTCTTCAAAATTAATTTGACTACTTCCAAATAGATATTGTTTTCCTTCATCAATTAAAAAAGTTAATATGATTTGATAGTCATTATCGATTTCAGCAATTGGTTGAATATTATTATTAATATATCCCTTAGAAGAATAGAAGTGATTAAGCAGTTCTTCGCTAATTAATAAATATTGAGATAAATGATGATTTTTATTTTTAAATAACTTGCTAAATATATTATTGTTACTTTGTATGTTGATAACTTGTTTTAAATTGCTTTCTGGAAAATTTTTGTTTCCTATAAATTTTATGCTTTTAATTCTAGATATTTTGCCTTCTTGTACTTTAAAGATTAAGTTGATTTGATTGTTATCAAGTTTATCTAATTCATATTTAATTTTAGTGTTAATCCTATCATTATTTCTATATGCTGTAATTAAATTAAGTAAATCGTTTTGTAGTTTTGTTTTAGTGAAAATAGTTGATGGTTTTGATTGAATTATATTGTTTATTATTTCTTTGCTTTTGAATAATTTATTACCTTTTAGTGATATTTTATTAATTAATGGATTTTCTTTAATTTTTATTACTAAGTTTTTTTTGTCGTCAATATAAGCATTAATATTAGCAAATAATTTAGTTCTATATAGTTTTTTTATAATTAAATTAATGTCATCATTATTTATATAACTGTTAGATTTTAATTTTGTATAAAATTTTATTGTTTGAGTACTGATTCGTTCATTGCCAAGACACTTGATATCTTTTATCTGTATTTGTGTTTTTTTTTTGTCTTCTTCTAAGGCACCAAGTAGTATAGTGGGAACTAAGATAAAAATTGCTGTTAATACATATTTTTTTAAAACACGTTTTTTCATAATTTTTATTTTGAAAAGAGATGTTTGATATCATTCAAAATTGCAATTACCATTAATAAAAGTAATATCGCAGCTCCAAGAGTAGCTGAGTATTTATAATATTTTGGACTTAGATCTCTACGTATAATTGATTCTATAATATAATTAAATAAGTGTCCACCATCAAGTAATGGGATTGGTAGTAAGTTAACCGCGGCTAGAGTAGATGAAAGGATAGCCACAAAGTATAGGACCATATTAAATCCCTTTTTAAATGATTGTCCTGAGTATTTTGCAATTTTTACTGGTCCACCTATTTCATTTATACTTCTTTTACCAATAAGAATTTGAAAGAGAGCTTTTATTGTTAAATACATGGTGTGGTAAGTTTCATTTAATGATAAATTTACAGCTCCTAGGAAAGATGACTGGTCTAATCCTGACATATTAATTGAGGTGATTCCTAAAACTCTTCCCATTGTAATATTAGAATTAGAAGTGTCTTTAATTATTGATGGAGTTAGTACAACTCTATACTCTTTGTTGTTTCGATTATATTTAATTTCTACTTTTTTTTCGGGGTTTGATCTTATTACGCGTGAAATATCTTCAAAATATTTAATTTTGTACTCATTGATTTGAGTGATAATATCTCCTGGCATTAAACCAGCTTCTTCCGCAGCGCTACCATTAATTATATTTTCAATTATTGGTGGAGTATTATAATAGTAACCTGCTTTACTAAAAAATATTGTAAAAGCTACAATAGAGAGAGCAATATTTGCAAATGGTCCAGCAAAAACTATTGCTGCCTTTTTATATCGTGGTTTTGTGTGAAGTGAATATAATTTTTCTTGCTCGGTTAATTTTTGTTGACTTGCTGTCATACTAGTTATGTTACTATCTCCAAACATTTTAACATAACCACCGAGCGGGATAGTACTTAGTTTCCATTTAGTTCCAGATTTATCATAAAAAACAAAAATTTCGGGGCCAAATCCTATAGAAAAAGACTCAATTTTAACTTTGCATGCTTTGGCGCTAATATAATGTCCGTATTCATGAACGAACACTACAATTGAGATGATTAAAGCAAATGAAAAAAGACTATATATTCCATCACTAAGTTGATGAATAAGATTAGAAATTAATTCCACCTCTATTTTAGAGATACTACAAATTATAAGTACAAGTGTATTAAAATATGCTTCACTTGACAAGTGTTTAATTTAACCTCTAAATTTAGAAAGGTTTAACAAAATTATATGAGAATATGAAAGACATTTCCTCATTAAGAAGGAAATTAGTGTATAGGAGTTGGCATAGAGGTTGTAGAGAAATGGATTTGTTTTTAGGGCACTTTGCTGTAAAATATCTTGATAGGTTTTCTTTAGATGAGTTAATTGAATATGAAAAAATAATTAATCTTGATGATTATGAATTATATTGTTATATATTTTTCAGAGTGGATCTTCCTTTCAATTTAGATATTAAAATGATGGGTTTGATTATTAATTTTATTAAAAATTTGCATATTTAACGCTTATTACTTTATTGATATAGAATTCGTAAATTCTATATTGATTTTCTTTTCATTTTTGAAGGTTTTCTTTTTAAGTTTTGTTTTATTGAGAAAAATATTATTATGATAATGTTCTTCTCTTTTAATTTAGATTTTTGTTACCAAATTATGTAGATAAATATAGAATAACGATATTATCGCCTTAAAAGTTTAAATTTTTATTTTATCCATTTAAAAATGGACTTTTTAAGCATAATAATTTTAAAATGTATTTAAAATATTTTTATGAAAAATTTCTGCGGTGTAGGAAATTTTTTGTTATCAATCTTAATTGGAAAGAACTAAAATTTTTAATTTTAACTTTTTATTTATAGGTAATATGATAATGCTCAAAAATGTTTAAAAATTTTGATTATAATCAGTATCTTTTTTGTGAAGGTTTTTTGTATATTCTATAATATATATTGTAATGAATAGATATTATAATAAGAAATTTATTGCATTTTATTTTATTAGATAAAACATCTAGTTGTTTTATTTAGCGGATAATATTATATTGTACTTTTCAATTTTTAATACTTCAGCTTCTATTTTTTCTGATATAGAAAACTTTTTATTTTCTGGTAGATGTTCTTGGGTTATTAAGAGAGTTACGTTATTTTCTACTTCGACAATCAGTCCATTATCTTCTTTTTTACTTACGGTAACATATCTTTTATCTCCTATTTTAAGTTTTTTTATTAACTCTATAAGAGGATCGTATTCTATTTGCTTTATACCAAGGTAAATTCTTGCTCGGTTTACGTTAACTTTTATTACTTTTGCTTTTATTATATTACCTATATTATATTTCTTTAGTACCTCATCATCTGAAACGGTTTTGGACCAACTTAAGTCTTGTATATTGATTGTTCCTTCAATGTTTTTGTCTATTTCGTCATCATTAAAAGTAACAGAAATATATGAACCAGTGTTATTTTTAATTATGCAAGAAATAATAGAACCAGGAGGATATTTATTAACAAATATTTGCCAAGGATTATCTGTGCATCTTTTTATACTCAAACTCATTCTATTTTTAGAAGAATCAATGCTAAGGATTTTTACAAGTACTTCTTGCCCTCTAACTACAAAGTTATTAACAGGTAGGCTATTCCTAATCCATGTTATTTCTGATGAGTGAACTAAACCCTCGACTCCTGGTTGAAGTTCAACAAATAGTCCATAATCTTCTATACTTGTTATATGTCCTTTGTGGAGACTATCAATTGGATATTTTAATTCTATGTTTTGCCAAGGATTATCTTCTAATTGTTTTATACCTAAAGAAACTTTCGCATTTTCCTTGTCTATTTTTATGATTTTGACTTTAATAATTTGACCACAAACGAAGACTGCAGATGGGTGACTTACTCTACTCCAAGAGATATCTGTAATATGTAGTAATCCATCTATAATTCCTACTTCATTAGATTCATGAATACCAACAAATACACCATAATGAGTAATACTTTTTATTTTCCCCTCTATGACATCGCCCTCGTTTAAAGATTCTAGAAATTTATTTTTCTCATTAGCGTGCAATTTTTCTAATACGAGTTTTCTTGATACTACAATATTGCCTTGTTTTTTATCCATTTTAAGTATGATAAAGTTTTGCTTAGTCTCAATAAGATGTCTGACATCTTTTAACTGCTTTATATCAATGTGACTAAGTGGTAGAAAAGCATTTATTCCGTCTCCTAGATCAACAATAAAGCCACATTTGATTGAGCGTTTAATAATTCCACTGATCTCAGTTTTTGTGACTGCATTTTTTTCTAGTTCATGCCATTTTTCATCTCTAATTGCTTTTTCACGGCTAAGAATCACATTACCATGATAATCTTCAATTTTTTCCACATAAACTCTAATTCTAGAACCGATAAAAATTTTATCATTATGATTAAGTTCTTTAATTGGAATTTTTCCGTCAGATTTCAAGCCAACATCAATTACAATATCATTGGGATTTATTCGTATGACCACACCTTCTACTATATCTCCTTCATTAATATTACTAATAAAGGAATTTTCAAGTATGAGATCGTTATTTTGTTTTTCAAACTTGTCTTGATGTATATTTTCTACGAATCTATTTGATGATAATTTTTTTATGCTAATCAATTTGCTATTGTTCATATAACAAGCTCTTTTTAATTTTATTGGACCCGTTGTCTGAAAATAATATATATTAAATGCCAATACAACAAGTAATTTTATTAACTTATATTATGGGATTTAGTATTATACTATATAAGCGATTATATTTATGTTTTTATGTAAAGTAGTTTATTTGCGATTTAATTTATTTAAAGTTTTATAAGTTTTAGAGAAGTTTTAAAGTAAGAGTTATTATTGTGAATTTAGAGCGTTTAGTGTGTAGGATATACAAAAGGTAAATATAATAGAAATTATTGAAAATAGGAAAAACATAAACATTTTATTTTATGTTATTAAGTAATTGACAATTTAATTTTTAGTTTTTGTATTTTGGTTAAAGATGATGATATAAGTCATGTAGAAATTAAAAATAATGTGTTTTTGAGTAAACTTACTTTAATATCAAAATTTAAATGAGAGGGAGTTTTCTAAAATTCTAACTTTTAATTGTTAAATAATGAAGTCCAATTTTTAAAAACTTTCAGGAAACTATACAGAAGTTATGAATGTGCCCGGTAGGATTCGAACCTACGACTCACAGCTTAGAAGGCTATTGCTCTATCCAGCTGAGCTACGGGCACTATTTTATATATAACATAAAATGCTTTTTAATTAATTTGAAGTCAAGATTAAATTTCGTTTTTATGAAATTTAAGTACAATTTATATTGTATTGTTGTAATAATTGATAAATATAATATGGGTCTCTAAAATAAGAAAGTTTTATTTTAAAATAAAATGGCAAATGAGTGTGTTAAAATTGCATCTTCTATAATTTCTGCAGATTTTTCAAAACTAGGAGAGGAGATAAGTAAGATTAGTAATTTAGATATAGATTATATACATATAGATGTTATGGATGGGAACTTTGTACCAAATATTACAATTGGTCCTGATGTTATTTCTGCAATACGCAGGTATAGTAGTCTTCCTTTTGATGTACATTTAATGACTAGGTCACCTAGTAGTTATATAGAAAATATTATAAATTCTGGTGCTGACATCATTACAGTACATGCGGAAGCAGAAGTACATATTGATAGATTAGTTAAAAAAATAAAGTCATGTAGAAATGTGAATGATGTAAAAAAAACTATTCAGGTTGGAATTTCAATTGTCCCTTCAACTCCTCCAAGTGTTCTTGAGTATATAATACACGAATTAGATATCGTATTAATTATGACGGTTAATCCTGGATTTAGTGGACAGAAATTTATTCATTCGCAATTACATAAGATATCTTTTATAAGAAAGATGATAGAAGATCGCAATCTTAAGACGCAAATTTCAGTAGATGGGGGAATAAATATTCTAAATGCAGCTGATATAGTAAAAGCTGGTGCAAATATTTTGGTTGCTGGATCAGCAATATTTAGAACTGGAAATATAAGTAAAGCTATAAGCGATTTAAAGTTAGCAGCCATGAATGGAGGGTAGTCATTTTAATTGAGAAAAAACTTCTAACAAAGGTGTTACAACATGTCTTACTATGCCCTAATTATAGAGACACCTTGTGTGCGCGTGTATGACTAACTATGTCTTGTTAGAATTCCTTCATAACTTCATGTTGAGATTCAGCTTTAAGATTATAATAAACTCTAAATGTAAGCTTTAAATAAAGGCTTTCAATAAAACCTGGAAGATGAATCATTACCACTGAACTGTGATTTATTATTTCTATTATTGAAATTAGAACGAGTGGAACGTGGTCTTTTACGATTTCTATTAAGTTTTCTATTGTATGAATTATGATGATTTTTATCGTTTAGACCATCTTTTTTTTTCTCATTATAGAGCTCGCCCTCAAAAAATTCTCCTGTCTTTTGATCAATCCTACGTCTTGATAGTTTTAAACATCCGCCTTTTTCAAAATCAATTATTAACGCTTTGAATATATCGCCTTGTTTAAGTACATCTTCAATAGATTCTATATGTTCATTGGCCACTTCACTTATATGCATTTTTCCTTTTCTACCATTAAGAAGTTGAAGTTCTACGATAGATTTATCTATTTTAATAACTTTAGCATCAACTATTGTACCTTGTTCTAATTCTGTTATTGAGTCAATTAATAAACTTTTTGCGTTTTCGGCTTCAGAGCTATTTATAGCAAATATAGAAACTTTACCATTATCCTCTATTTCAATTTTAGCATTGCTTTTTTCACATATACCACGTATATTTTTTCCTTTAGCACCAATAGCTGCGGGAATCTTATCCTTATCTATATAAAACGATATTATTCTTGGTGCATGACTTTTTATATCATTGCTATGTTCTGAGATTACCGCGTTCATCTTTTCTAAAATATGCAATCTTCCTACTTTTGCTTGTTTTAAAGATTTTTCAATAATTTCAAGGTTTATATCGGAAATTTTTACATCCATTTGTAATGCTGTAATTCCCTTACTAGTTCCAGCTACTTTAAAATCCATATCTCCAAGATAATCTTCATCTCCTATAATATCAGAAAGTATTGCGTATTCGTTTTTATCTTCTCTAATTAGTCCCATAGCAATTCCAGCAACAGGAGCTTTTATTGGTACACCCGTATCCATCAAGGCGAGTGAAGTACCGCAAACAGTGGCCATAGAAGAAGATCCGTCTGACTCCATAATTTCAGATACTACTCTTATTGTATAAGGGAATTCTGATTTATTAGGTAATACAGGATGAATTGCTTTCCAAGCAAGTCTGCCATGACCTATTTCTCTTCTTCCTGGTGCGCGTATAGCAGAAGTTTCTCCAATAGCAAATGATGGGAAATTATAATGCAACATAAAATGTTCACGTCTGTCACCTTCGATATCATCTACAATTTGTTCGTCTTGTGTAGCACCGAGAGCGGTAACAACCAGTGCCTGGGTATCGCCTCTCGTAAATAGGGCAGAACCGTGAGTTCTGGATAAAATATCTATTTCGATTTCTATTTGACGTATCTCATCATATTTACGACCATCTATCCTTATGCCTTTCTTTTTTATTATTTTGCGTAGCAGAGATCTTTCAAAACTTTTTATCGCATAAGCAATGAGCTTTTCATCTTTTCCGGATTCTTTGAAGGAATGTAATATATTACATCTAATCTTTTCTAAGGTTTGAACTCTTTGTTGTTTTATTGTTTGTAGGTATGCGTTTTCAAATTCTTTACTATATTTAGTAAGACTTCGAATCGTATCTGACTCATTAACACGAATAAATTCTTCAGATTTTTTACCTACTGTATCTGCAAATTCTTTTATAAGTTTAATAACTGGCTGGAGGTGTTCATGTCCAAATTTTATTGCATTTAGAATATCCTCTTCAGAGAGTTCTTTTGCTTCTGATTCAATCATTAAAATTGAATGCTCGCTACCAGATAAAAATAAGTCTAAGCTACTTGTTTTTATTTCTTGAACTGAAGGATTGAGTATATACTTACCGTTCTTATCGTAACAGACGTAAGCTCCAGCTATAGTATGGCAAAGGGGGATACTAGAGATTGCAAGCGCCGCAACAGCACCAGCTAATGCCGGTACTTCAGGAGGATTGATGGCATCATAAGTTAATAAGTTACATACTATACTAATTTCATTATAAAAATCCTCTGGAAAAAGAGGTCTTATGCTTCTATCTATTATTCTAGAAATTAAAGTTTCTCTATCAGATGGTTTACCTTCTCTTTTAAAAAAGCCACCAGGGATCTTACCCATTGCATAACTTTTTGCAATAAATTGCACATTTAATGGAAGGAAGTCAGAATTTTCTTCTTTTTTTCTATGTGTAACAGTTACTAAAATAGAAGTATCTCCGTAGTTTACAACTACTGAACTGTTAGCTTGACGCGCTATTTTCCCAGTTTCTAAAGATAAGGTACGACCACTCCAATCTATAGATTTTCTTATAATTTTAAACATACAAAATTCTCCGATTTATTTATTTTTATTTCCTAATGCCTAATTTTTCTATTAATTTTTGATAAACCTCGTTACCAAACTTATGTTTTATATAATTTAAATGCTTGCGTCTTCTACCTATCAATATAAGTAAACCTCGCTTAGAATTATGATCATTTTTATGTATTTTGAAATGTTCTGTTAAGTTAATAATTCTCCAAGTTAAAATAGCACACTGTACAAAGGATGAACCTGTATCATTTTCTTTAATTCTATACATGTTTATTAAATTTCTTTTTTTTTCTAAAGTTATTGACATTTAAACCTCAATCAACAATTGATAAAGACATTAAAGAACAAGTGTTTTATTTAATGTTGTGTATAAACTATTGTAATTATGTAATTGCAAGCAAAATCCGCTAAATTAAACTATAAAAATATAAATATAGAAACCAATCAATATCATAATTCTTTGAACTGTACAAGCTATATTTATATAATTTCTAATCCTTTCTAATTTTGGTAGGTTGTTATGGTGTGTTGCCTAGTGACAATAATAAGTGAATTTATGTAGAATTTAGTTTAAGTTGTTAGTTATTTAAGGAGATAACAGAGCTGGAAAGTTATTTTTATTTATTTTTTAAATTTATTTAAATATTAAAAATTTAATTTAAATTTCATTTATTGCTTTTATTTTATTGCTATAAAATGTATTGCTATAAATTTTTAGTTAAAACTAAAACTATTTTAGTTTAGCATGGCACTGTATCCCTTGTGTATATTGTAATATATTGATTCTCAATGTTGATATTAAAATGAAAATTTAGATTTTAAAAATCTGGTGTTATGTTTATAATTTAGGGATTTTAATTTTTGTTAGTCCATTTTTGCAGTCAATCATTTCAGCACTTGGAAAGTGTTTTTTAAACCAAGAGTATTGGCGTTTTGCGTAATGCCTTGTATTCGCTTGAGCAATTTCTATTGCTTCATTTAAACTTAATTTACCGTTAAAATATTTTATAATTTCTGGTATTCCGTGTGCCTTCATAGCTGGTAAATGTTGATCTATATCCATACTGAACAGTTTTTTCACCTCATCAATTACTCCATTTTTAATCATTTTGATAAAACGGGAATTTATTTTTTGATATACGTTTTCACGTTCAGGTAGAATTATATATATTTTAAAATTTTTGAGTAAAGGGGGTTGTTTATATTTTTGCCATGTATAAATAGATTTACCTGTTTCAAGAATAACTTCAAGTGCTCTTGATAATCGATATGAGTCGTTCATAAATATTTTACCTCGAATTTTTGGGTCTTTGTTCAGTACTAGCTTATATAGTTCCTCTTTATTTAGTTTTTTTTTAAGTTCGTTTACATTTTTTTTTATTTCTTGACTTATTTGTGGAATTTCCGATAAACCGTTAATTAAGCTGCTTATATAAAGTCCACTTCCTCCAGTTATAATGGGTATTCGTGAATTTTTTAGTGTATTATTTATTTCTCCTTTTAAATCTTTTAGCCATAAACCTACGGAGTAATTTTTTACTACTGAAACATAACCATATAGTTTATGAATTTTTTTTTGTTTTGATGGTTGCGAAGTGATTATTGGGATTTCTTTATATATTTGCTTTGAATCACAGTTTATTATATCTATATTCTCATATTTTTTTATTAAGTTATCGCATAATTTCGATTTACCCGAAGCTGTAATTCCTGTAATGATAATCACTTTTGTTGTATCGATTTGTAAGCTTGTATATAAACTGTAGTTATTGCATGATAATTTATTATAATATATATTCTTGAAAAGGACAAGTTTTATGAAAAACAGTAATGGTGGTGATTCATTTGTTAGGCGTTTTGCAAACACGAGTAAGGTTGTTGCTGGTGTAGGAAATTTTTCAAGTAGATATTCATTTAAAAATACTAAAAATAGGGGATGTATATTAGAAAAACTGGAGAAAGTAGTAAGAAGAAAAAGAAAAACTGAATTTAGAGATAATGTAAAAAGCAGTAGCAAGGTTGTTAACAAGAAGTCTTTTGTTAATTCAACAAAAAGAAGTAGATCAGACCTCGTATATTTAGTTCGCGGTAAAGACTGCGGGAAGGATGCATGGCATTATGTGTTAATTGATAAAAATAAGAAAGAGATGTTTCTTGCAAAAAGTAGGACAGGTTCTATGGACGTTACAGATTATGGAGAAGTTATATGTTCAGGATGGGGAAAAGATCCACCACAAGAAGTAATTGATAAAATCAATGAAGAGTTTGGATTGTAATAATATTAAAGAGACTCAAAATCTGTTTTATTTGCATTGAAATTAAAACTTTAGTTTTTGTATAAAAGCTTTTGTTTTATTTGGGTCTCATTTTGATTGAGAGTTTTGATTTTGCATGAGAAATGGAATTATTTAAGTGTTATGTGGGTGTTATTCTTTTACCAGAGAGTAAAGTTTAGTTGTTTATGTAATTTTGCTAGAGAGCTTTGCTTTTCTATTTAAAGATCAGAGATTTTAAGAGATGAAAGATAGTTTTGTTAATCAAAATAACGAGTATCAATACGTTAATACTAATTTGGTATGTCTTGGAGTTATTGCTTCTCCACATGGGATTAATGGGGCTGTTAAGATAAAAACTTTTACTGAAAAGCCGAAGAATATTTCTTTATACGGTGAGCTGATTAGTGATGATAATAGGAATTATAAAATAGATTCAGTATTTGTTTTAAGTGATAGTTTAGTGATAGCTACGATAGGAGGAGTAAATTCTCGTAATGGGGCAGAGCATTTAAGAAATAAGAAATTATATGTAGAAAGAAGTAAGTTACCAAAACTAAATAAAAATGAATTTTATGAGAGAGATCTTGTTAATATGGAAGTAAGATTAGGGAATGACAAGCTATATGGTTATGTAAAATCTGTATACAATTTTGGATCAGGAGATGTATTGGAGATTTTTGTTAACGGTGAAAAAAAAAATGTTATGTTTTCTTTCACTAAGGAGATATTTCCGCGTATAAACATGAAGAGGAAGTATATAACGCTTAATATTCCAGAGTTTATTGGTTAATTTTAAGTTAAATAAAGGTTTTGATATTTCTTGTAAAGAAGTATTATATACTCGATAAGTAAGTAAAAAAAACAGAAGGAAGGGGTTATTGTGCTAGAAAAAGCTAACGACATTAGATCTGGTCAAATATTAGAATATAATGGAGGTTTGTTTTTGATAATAAGCGTTATGCACACTAAGCCTGGTAAGGGTGGTGCATATATACAGGTAGAAATGAAGAATATTAAAACTGGAGTAAAGTATTATGAGAGATTTCGTTCTGATGTGACAGTTAAAAGAGCAATCTTAGATGAACAGGAGTATATTTATCTTTTTTCTGAAGGAGATATTGCAAATCTTATGCATCCAAATAATTATGAGCATATTATTATAGGTTTAGATTTATTAGGAGAGAAAAGAATTTATTTAAAAAATAATATGAGGATTAGAGTAATAATTTATCAGGGTAAAATAATTTCTGCACGTGTTCCTGATTATGTTACATTAACTGTAAAAGGAACAGACTCTGTTATTAAAGGGCAAACTGTTATTTCTTCTTATAAGCCAGCTATTTTAGAAAATGGAATGCGTATTAATGTGCCTCAATTTATAGAAGAAGAGAATGAAATTATAGTATATACTGTGGATGATAGTTACTATGGAAGGGTAAAAAATAGGGGGTAGGGTTGTCTATTTTATCGCCACGGATCGATGTAATGCTTTATTCTGTACGTAGTGCTTCAAAGCAGCTTATGCGTGATTTCAATGAACTGCAAATTTCTAGTATTAGATCATCAGATTTTATTAATAAAACTTATTTAAGATGCAAACAAACTATATATAATTGTTTATATAATTATAAACAGGATTATAGTTTTGTTTTTGAAGATAATATTAATGATCAGGAAATAAGAGATGATGTTTACACTTGGTTTGTTATACCTATAGAGGGTAGAGAGAATTTTTCCAGTTGTATGGTTTATTTTGCGGTATCAGTTTGTTTAATCTATAAAAATAAGGTTGTAGCTGCTGTAATTGATGCTCCTGCTTTGAGAGAGACTTTTTGGGCAGAAGAAAAAAGGGGAGCTTTTCTTGAGGATTTTAGATCTCGTTATATAAAAATGAGAGTGAAAAATCATAAAGGATGTTTAATAGATGCAAGTAATAATTTATTGAATAAATTACTATCTAATAATAAAAATGTACGTTCTATAGGTTCAATAATTTTGGGTTTTGCATATTTTGCTGCAGGAAGATATAGTGGAATAGTTTATTCCGGGGTTAGTAGGTATAAAACTTTGCTTGGTAGACTTTTTTTGCAAGAAAGTAGCGGAAGATTGATAGAGGATAACGGGTTGATTATTTCTGGAGATATTAAAATTAATATAAATAAAGAAGTTATAAATTAAGTTTTTTAAAAATAGAGTTTTTTTAAGTTGTTTCTTATTATAGGAATTGAATTTTGAAATATTTTAGAGTTTTTTGGATTATTTAAGCTATAAGCGTGATACTAGAGAATTTAGTTTGTAGAAATAATTTATTTAGATAAGATGTTTTGAATTTTAATTTTGATTGAGTGGATAATGATAGTGCTATAAACTAGAAATAAGTTTGCCTATTTCAACTAAAAGTAAAATTTGATTGTCACTGCGGTTTAGTAAAATTGCAATTTGGAGAAAATTTATTCATTAAATTGATAGAGTGCAGTAAGTTTTTATATGTGAGTAAAATGTTTGTTTTGATAAAATGTTAAAGTAACGAAATTGATTTCAATAAAAGAAATAGAAATATGTTAGTATATTATAAATGTATAAAATGTTTATCTGGTATAAAATTTTTTATTTTATTAGTAATTTGCTGTGTAAGATTTGCTCTATTTAAAAATTATGTATGGTGGTAAATTATTTTACCATTTGAAGGGATGAGTATAAAATTTTTACTTTTAAAGTTATTCAATAACCTGTTGTTTTCTCAGGAAATGTATATTTGAAATAGCTATTATTTTATTAGTATTTGTATACTAGTAGATTTTGCGAAATAGATTTATAAAATTTTACATGTTAATTATTATAATATATAATCTATGTAATCAGCATTGTAATATGTAATCAAGTATTGTGTAAACGAGGAGGAGTCTATAGAATTTCTATTAAAACTTTTGATAATTGATGAATAAAATAAAGTAATTTATATCATAAAATGAAATAGTGGATAATGAAGACATTTGTAAAATGTGTTGCTCTTTAATATAATAAGAATATTAAGAGAAGATTTGAATGTCATATTGTGTCATCATATTATATTAAATAATATTTTTGTTATACTCCAAAAGTTGGAAACAAAAACTTTGTTTAGTGAGATAGGTGTGTGGTAAAACGGGGTGTGTTAACAAAAATTTGACGCGGATATGCAAATCTATGGTAGACCAAAAATTGGCAAAATCCATAATTTTGTTGACTTCTTTTGTCACCGAATAATGATTTATTCTTTGATAAAGTTATGTTATAATCTGTTACATATATTTTGTAAAGATCTTTATTTATATTATATACAGGTTAGTTATATAGGAAATAGATAGCTAATGACCATCTCTATACAGGAACCTAATGAATTAAGAAAGCGTTTACAGGGGATTTATCGTGCAGATGAAAAGAGTTATGTGCGTTATCTTGTAGAAAAAACAGAACTTTCAATTGATTCAAAAAATAGAATTTATAATATTGCGAAACAAATTATTGAAAAGATTAAAGGTAATAAGTTAGACATTATAGATTCATTTATGCAACAATATTCGCTTTCTAATGATGAGGGAGTGGCGCTAATGTGTCTTGCTGAATCATTACTCAGGATACCGGATGATTATACAATAGATGAGTTGATTAAGGATAAGATTGTAAATCAAGAATGGAGTAAACACTTAGGATGCTCCTCTTCATTGTTTGTTAATGCTTCTACGTGGAGTTTAATGATAGGTAGTAGTATACTGAGGACTAGCGAAGAAGATTCAAAATTTTATTATGTTATTTCTAAGTTGATCAAGAATTTAGGAGAGCAAGTAATTCGTAGAGCTGTAAAACAGGCAATGTTAATGCTTGGTAAGCATTTTATTGTTGGAGAAAATATAGAGGAAGCATTAGAAAACGTAAAATCGGATGATGGATTTTTATATTCTTTCGATATGCTTGGTGAGGCTGCTTGTACATCTGAAGATGCAGAGGAATATTTTAATTCTTATATGCATTCGATAAAAATTATAGGTAGTAAGTTTATAGGTACGGGTGATTGTTTTAAATCAAATGGAATTTCAATAAAGTTATCTGCATTACATCCACGTTATGAATTCTGTCAGTTTAGTAACATAATTGAAGAATTAAAAAATAAGGTTTTAGAGCTTTGTCATGAGGCAAAAAAATATAATATTTCATTGTGCATAGACGCAGAGGAATCAGAGAGACTTGAGATGTCATTGATTTTGTTTGAACAATTACGCTTTGATAAATCGCTTTCTGATTGGGAGGGACTTGGTTTAGCTGTTCAGGCTTATCAGAAACGTGCTTTACTTGTTCTCGATTTTATTGAAGATATTGCTATTCGTTCAAATCATAAAATTATGGTAAGACTTGTTAAGGGAGCGTATTGGGATTCAGAAATTAAACATGCGCAGGAATTAGGATTAGATGGATATCCTGTGTTTACTAGAAAGAGCTACACAGATGTATGTTATCTTGCTTGTGCTCAGAAGCTTTTAAGCAAGGCAAGTCATTTTTATCCGTGTTTTGGGACTCATAACGCTTATACTTTTGCTACTATAATAGAACTTGCTGACAAAAATCATCCTGGATTTGAGTTTCAACGTTTGTATGGAATGGGTAAGGGTTTATATGATTATGTAATGTCGGAATTGGCAACAGGTGTAGATTGTCGCACATATGCACCTGTTGGTAAGCATAGTAATTTGTTGCCCTACCTTATTAGACGCCTTCTTGAAAATGGAGCTAATAGTTCGTTCATTCATAAAATGAATGATTTTAATGTTAAGATTGAAGAATTAGTTTTTGATCCGTTAGAAAAAGCTAAAAGTTTAAAATATGAATCTCATCCCAGCATTCCGTTACCACGAGATATCTTTGGAAAAGATAGGAAAAATTCTTTAGGAATGGATATCAGTGATTCAGTTGTAATTTCACAGTTTATGAACGATATAAAAGAATTTAGCAAAAAGAAATGGCAAATTGGACCAATAATTGATGGGGAGTCACTATTTAGTAACACTGAGTTTACTGAAGTAACTAACCCAGCATGTTTAGAAAACGTAATCGGAGAGGTATCTAGTACAACAGATGATCAGGCCTTAAATGCTCTTAAAATAGCACATAGTGCCTTTATAAAATGGCAAAATGTTTCAGCGGGAAAGCGCGCTGAATGTCTTGAAAGAGCTGCAGATTTGCTTGAAGAGAGGATGAAGAAGTTAATTTATATTTTGATTGTAGAGGCAGGGAAGATTTTACCTGATGCAATAGCAGAAGTAAGAGAGGCGGTAGATTTTTTACGTTATTATGCAATGATAGCAAAAAGTGAGTTGAATAGATGGAGAAAATTACCAGGCCCAACTGGCGAAGATAATTTTATTTTTTTTGAAGGTAGGGGGGTTTTTTTATGTATATCACCGTGGAATTTTCCACTTGCTATTTTTGTTGGACAGATTGCAGCTGCGCTTGTAGCTGGTAATTCGGTATTGGCAAAACCAGCAGAACAAACACCAATTGTTGCTTATAAGGTTATTGAGATATTGCACGAAGCAGGAATACCAAAAGATGTGCTACATTTTATTCCAGGAGATGGTTGTCGTTTAGGTAAAATATTAATATCAGATGATAGGGTTTCTGGTATAGTTTTTACTGGTTCAATACAAACTGCTATTCTAATTAATAGAATACTTGCTGATAGAAATGGTCCTATTATACCCTTTATTGCTGAAACTGGTGGGTTAAATGCTATGGTTGTAGATAGTTCTGCTCTTCTGGAGCAGGTAACAATAGATGTTTTAATTTCTGCGTTTCGTAGTGCTGGTCAGCGTTGTTCTGCACTTAGAGTATTGTTTATTCAAGAAGATATAGCTGAAAAACAGATAAAGATGATATGTAATGCAGCTCAGGAGTTGAGAGTTGGGGACCCGATACAGTTTAGCACCGATATTGGACCAATAATTGATAGGGCGTCTATTGATACTTTAAGTAAGTATACAGAGAAAATGTCTAGAGATAAAGATTCAAATCTTTTATTTAAAAAATTTATAAATATAAATTTTTGTAATGGTTATTTCTTTTCTCCATGCATTTATGAAATAAAAAGGATTTCGCAATTAAGACAAGAGATATTTGGTCCTGTTTTGCATATTATACGATTTAGTAAGTCACAATTGGATAAGGTTATAAGTGATATAAATAACACGGGATATGGTCTTACATTTTCTTTGCAAAGTCGTATAAGAAATCAGATTGATTTGATAAGTAAGAAGATATCAGTTGGGAATGTATATATTAATCGTAATCAAATAGGTGCAATAGTTGGTGTGCAGCCGTTTGGTGGTAGAGGATTATCTGGTACTGGGCCAAAAGCAGGAGGGCCTTATTATTTACATCGTTTTTCTACAGAAAAAGTTGTAAGTATAAATACTACAGCGTTTGGTGGTAATACTGGATTAATACATTTAGATTGATTACATGAGGTTTATTTTTTTTAATTAGAATTTTTGGTCAAGTTATGTTGATTGTGTTTGTAAGTTATTTAAAATTCTTTTAGTAAGACTTTTATTAAATTTGAGGTTAAGGTTATGTTAAATAAAATGATAAAAGTAGGTATGTCTCATGACATTAAGCTTTTGATTTTCTTTTTATTTTGATAAAACGTCTAATTGTATTAGAGTTTAAAGAGTTGAGGGAGTTTTTGTAATATGAGTGTGAGATATAGCTGCGTTATAAGTTAGTAAATTGTATGAATGTATGGATGAAAACGCAAAGTAAGAATTTAGTAAAAGAAAAAGACAAGCAGTTGTATAGTATTATAGAGAGAAAAATAACAAAAGAAAAACATAAACGAAAGGAACCGACTTCTCAAGATAGAACTATTAAGAAATGTAAGAGTTTGTTGAATGAAGGTGCTGATTTTATAGTTTTAATTAAGTTAGAGGAGTTATTTAGGGAACGAGAGGAATATCATAGTTACTATATACAGTGTTTTCTTCCGGTATTAATAAAGGAAGTATTGAGAGAGTTAGACTCTTTTATTAAAAGAAAAGAAGTAGAAGGAGTAATTTTTAATATTCTTGGAGAAGTTATAAATCGAAACTTCTGTAATAATTACAGAGATAGCTATCATTATAACGGAATTGGAAATAGTAGCGACGACAAAATTCAAATTACTAATTGGAATAGTAATATTAGTAGTTATTTATTGGAAACGGTAAAACAAAGTGATAATATAAAAATTGAGAGAAGAGGATGTACTAAAGAAAGAAAGAATGTATTATATGTCAGTATAAAAAAAGGTATAGAGAAGAATAGCAACAATATTTTGCATTACGATGTTTTACTATTACAAGAGTGGCAAAGAATGATAGAATATTTAAATTTATCAGTAGGAAAAGAAAAAATATGTAAAACTGAACTTAGTGAGGTTATTTTGAATTCCAAGAAATGGCAATTATCAATGCGAAAGTTATTAGTTGATAAAATAATTAATAAAGGTTCTTCTTTCGAAGAATTTTCTTTAAAGATTAGAAAAATTTTTAAAATTCCATTTGTAAAGTGGAGTGATAGTACAATAAAATTTGCTATAGCTTTATTTAAGCTAAGGTTTATTAGTATTAGTGATTTTTTTCTACCAAGAGAGGAGCTGCGAAATTTAGATAGGGAATATGAGAGATGTTATCTTAAGTTTTTAGAAAGGTTATCAAAGTCAATAAAGGAACCTGAATTAAAACAAGAGATAAAAACACAAATTAAAAAAATTTTATCATATACTATTAACACTCCGGATGTTAACGGTAATTATTTGTTACATTCAGCGATCAATAATTATGATAAAAGATTTTTTTTAAAATTGTTGCAAATGGGGGCTGATATTAATTTTAAGGGTGTAAATGGTGATAATGCATTGCACCGCATTGCTCTCCTTAAGAGGGAGCATAAAATTATATATTTAAAATTAATTTTAGATTTAAAAGAAGAAGGCATGATATCATTAAAAGCATTGCGTAGAGCTATAAATACTAAGAATAACGATAATAGGTATCCTGCACAGGTAGCGCTAATTAGACAAGTAGAAAAAATACCTAGTAAATTAAAAGATTTTTCTAAATGGATTAGACCAAGACCTATGAAACGTTATTATACTGCTGAATTTTGTGCAATGTTATTACAAAATGGTTCTGAAAATAAGAGTGATCATATTACAATAGAAAGATATGATAATAAGAAATATTATCATACTAAAGAAAGAATTCATGATTTAACGGGTATATGTCCTACTTGGAAAGTAAATGAAACTTTAAATAAGAAGTTCTCTAAAAATAAAAAACGCAGTAATAGTATAGATTTTCCTGTGGTAAGATGGGTATTTGGGGGGTTGGTTTTTGCTGCAGTATTTAGTGCTTTTGCTGGCAATATGTCTATTGCGTCAACTTTATCTATCGTTATAGCGATTTGTGCAGTATGTTATCCTATTTATATAAAATTAGAAAAGTTTTTTAGGAATGTAGATTTAGGAGAAAAGTCATTTCATTTGAAATGTATCGAAAATTTTTCTAAAAATAGAGTAGATAGTATATTGGTGCAATCATTAAAAGATTGTGAAAAACTAGAAGTAAATTAATAATTTCTTTTTTTGGGAGCAATGAAATCAATATCATTGCTTAAAGTTTTTTCAGCAACTTTTTTGTAATCAATTTTTATATTAATTTCACCATCTCTTTCTTCAAACCATGCTATTGTGTGTTTCATCCAATTTTTATCATCGCGTTCAGGAAAATCTTCACGCGTATGTGCGCCTCTACTTTCTTTGCGGTTTGCTGCGCATTCTAAGGTAATAACTGCTTGTGGAAGCATATTGGTAAGTTCCAGTGCTTCGACTAAATCACTATTCCATATCATACTGCGATCTTTGATCGTAACATTGTGTATCATTTTAGCTACCTCTTTTATAGTTTTTCTACCCTTTTCTAAAGTTTCAGCAATGCGGAATACAGATGCATATTTTTGCATAGTATTTTGCATTTTGTTGCGTATTTTTGATACTTTTAGTTCTCCAGAAGAGAACCGTGTTTTGTTAAACCTATTAATTATCCAATCTGTACAGTTTGGATGTAATCTTTTATGTGGTGCGTTAGATTTTATTTTTTCTTTTATTTTAATTGCTGCAGCTTTACCAAAAACGATTAAATCAAGAAGTGAATTAGAACCAAGTCGATTTGCACCATGTACAGAAATGCACGCTGTTTCTCCAATTGCATACAATCCTTCTATTATTTTTTCATTACCATCTTTAATGGTAATTACTTCTCCGTGATAGTTGGTTGGAATTCCGCCCATATTGTAATGAACAGTTGGAATAACTGGTATTGGATCTTTAGTAACATCAACGCCAGCAAAAGTTTTCGCGGTTTCTATAATTCCTGGAAGTCTTAATTTTATTATTTTTGGATCAAGGTGTGATATATTTAAGTGTATATGATCTTTTTTTGGCCCAACACCTCTACCTTCTTTAATTTCAATTGTTATTGCACGGCTTACTACATCACGAGAAGCTAAATCTTTTGCTTTTGGTGCATAATATTGCATGAATTTTTCACCATATGAATTGATCAAGTATCCACCTTCTCCGCGACATCCTTCAGTTATCAAACATCCTGAACCATATATTCCTGTTGGATGAAATTGTACAAATTCCATATCTTCAAGTGGCAATCCAGCTCTTATTATCATTCCGTTACCATCACCAGTGCATGTATGAGCACTTGTTGCAGAGAGATAAATGCGTCCATACCCCCCTGTTGCTAGTATTACAGAGTGTGCACGAAATATATGTAAGGTACCATGACATAGTGACCAAGCAAGAACTCCGTAACATGCATCTGTTTTATTATCCATAATTAAATCAATTACAAAATATTCGATGAAAAATTTTGCATTAAATTTAAGGCATTGTTGATATAAAGTGTGAAGAATCGCATGTCCAGTTTTGTCTGCTGCCGCACAAGTTCGTCGTGCTGATTCTCCTTCACCAAAGTGAGTAGTCATTCCACCGAAAGCGCGTTGGTATATTTTACCATTTTTTGTACGCGAAAATGGTACACCAAAATTTTCAAGCTCAATGATAGCCTTAGCTGCGTTTTTACACATATATTCTATTGCATCTTGATCCCCAAGCCAATCTGAACCTTTTATTGTATCATATGCATGCCAACGCCAATCATCTTGAGTAATATTTCCTAAGGCTGCACTAATTCCACCTTGTGCTGCAACGGTATGACTTCGAGTAGGGAAAATTTTAGAAATACAAGCAACTGAAAAATTAGTAGCTACTTCAAGTGTTGCTCTAAGTCCCGCTCCACCTGCGCCTACTACCACTATATCATATTCATGTTCTATAATTTCATATGCTGGTTTATCCATATTATTATTTTAATAATAGATTTAATAATATCAGAATTTATTATGTTTTCTAGAAACAATGGATTTTTATATAATTTTATAGTGTTATTTAGTTAACAATAACTAAAGTTGTTTGTAATTTTACAACTATTTTATATTTATTGTAAAATAAGGAATCTTTATCTCCAATTAAGAGAATTATTGTAATTTATGGGATATCTTATTTATCAATAAGAATTCAAGTTCAAAAAAATGTTTATGAGAAACCTATTTTTATTTATTAAATTCTATTATAATATGAATATAATAACATAGCAATATAGTTAGATTATAAAAAGTAGTTTAATCGTTTGATTTCGCGGTTTATTTTCTTGTTAAGAGATTGAATTTTAAAATTTTGTATTATGCATGATGTATTATTTTGTATATTTTAGTAAATATTGGATGCAGTTTATATGTAAAATGTTTTATTTATTCCTTAATAGGAAGTAAAGAAAATGAATTTTATCAAAATAATTGTAAAAAATTTTATTTACATGTTAATTTTTTGAGATTTTATTAACTTGGTATTCTTTTAAATCTTACTTTTATTTTTGTAAATTATTTATAACAGTGCTTTTATTATATATTTTAATGATATCACATTGTTTTGTTTAGAACGTTAAAAAAGTTTCTAAAAAGAAGAAAGGAAAATTTCTTATAATTTGTGAATTGATAGTAATGTAATTATTAATGTTTCAGTCTTAAGATGTTAAGATACGGAAAATTTTAATAAAATTAATAAATTTGTGTTATTAATATATGTTAGAAGTATAGTCTAGTTTTAGACTAGATTTTCTAGAAAATAAGTTTTAAATTTGTTAATGTCATTAGTAATCTTTGTTTTATTAGATATCAATTATAATTTAGCATAGTTGTTGCATTTATATTTCTAGATGCTTAGAATAACGATCTATAATATAGAAACCCGGGCATTGTGATTAGTTTGATATTCGTAGCGCTGTCATTTTTTTATGGTATTGAGGGATTTGCAAAGCAAGAACCGCGTTCAATAGCCGCGGGCAGTCACATAAAAGTTATTAATTATAATTCAAATGCTATACACAAGTATACTGGTTTTTATGGATATCAGTCAAGTATATTATTTGAGTCTGGTGAAGTAATACAGAATCTTTCAATGGGAGATCCAACTGGTTGGCAAATTATTCCTCAAAATAATAGATTATTTATTAAGCCTATAGATGATATTGCTGATACTAATGCAACTATAATAACTAATAAAAGAGTTTATTATTTTGAATTTCATGCTGAAGAAGCAACTGGATTAGATGATCCGAGATTAGCGTATGAAGTGAGGTTCCTTTATCCACTATTTAACAGCGATGAAATTTATACAACTAGTAATGGTGATATTTTTGAACAGGTTAATTCTAACGTTGTTCCTAATATAAGTGATATTGAATTTGTAAAGAAGGGTTTAAATTTTAATTATTCTATTTCACATGCAAAAAATAGTGAATTAATAATACCAATTAAGGTATTTGATGATGGGGTGTTTACTTATTTACAATTTAATAAGATTAACTCCGATTTTCCAGCAGTTTTCATGGTTGATTCTACTGGATATGAATCTTTAGTAAATTTTCGTACGGCTGATGATTATTTTATAATTGAAAAAGTAAGTTCGGCATTTATTCTGAGAAAGGGATCAAGTATTGTTTATTTATTCAATGAAAACATGCCTTTTAATAATAAAAAGAGTCTCTCTAAGAAAAGTAAAAAGAAAAAAGGTTAGAAATTATTTCTCCAATACGATTCCTATAGGGAGTTGTTGTAATCAATATAGAGTGATTTTTTTTTATAAAGTTTTCTTATTCTATAATAAATTATAACTAAGTAAATTAGTGAAATTGTATAATTTATACTTTTGCAATTGGATATTAATTTTTAATTTATAAAATAAAACGATAATATTTATTTATTGCTTAGAATATATAAGTCCCCTATACAAAAAGTTTTGCTATGATTAATTTATTAAAAAAATTAGTAATACATGATAAAAATTTTGTAATATATATATTATCTGTTTTTGTGATAATGTTAAGTTTATTTTCGTTTACACTTGGAGACAATAGCGAGCAAGAAGTTATATTAACATTAATATGGATATGTACTACGTCTGTTTTGCAAATTTCTACTAATGGTTTGTTTACTTCTGATTATTGTGATGGAATATTGGAACAAATTTTTATACAGCCACTTTCTTCTAAATTTATAATTATTTGTAAAATTTTTGTTCATTGGTTATTGTTTGGATTTCCAATTTCAGTGATTTCCTCAATATTTAATTTTGAGATTTTTGGTAACAGTATTGAGAATTCGATAGCAATAGGATTATTTTTATTATTTAGTACGTTTGTGATAATTAATATCTCAGCTGTTGGAAATGCATTGACAGTTGGTAAAAATAATTTAGTACCAGGGGTATCACAAATTCTTATTTTGCCGATTACAGTGCCAGTTTTTATTTCCTTCAAATTATTAGTTTATTTTGAAAGTTTATTTTTAGATATTTATACATTGTTTATTGTTGTATTAATTTTTGCTATTTTACTAGTTAATAGTATTATAGCTACTTATGTCGCACTAAAATTTGCTATAGAGTTCGATTAAATCGAACTAATTTCTGTTGCCTTGTTATATCTGTAAATTTTTTATTTTATTTGTAATTTATTTATCCGATAAAGTTCAGGCATATCAAGTATATTTCCTTAGATGAAGATCTACTTGATTTAGGTTTGAAGTATTTTACTGTTTTGAACAAATTTTTTAATTTGTAGTAAAAATTTTTATCAAATTTTCCTTGAAAGATTTTTACTACAAATTTACCTTTATGTTTTAGTAAATTCTTTACAATATTTAATGCTGTTTCGCATAAAAGCATGATTCTAATATGATCTAACGACTTTAATCCGCAAGATTTTGGGGACATATCAGATAGAATCACATCAAATTTTTGGTCTTTAAATTTATTTTTTAAAATTTCAAATTCATTTATATTACATTGTATATATTCGACTCCAGTGATTGTTGTATTTATTGGTTTTATATCGATAGCTATCACATTTGCTCCCTTTTGAGATGTAACTTGGGACCATCCACCTGGGGAAGCTCCTAGATCAATAACTTTTTGTCCCTTTTGAAATAATTTAAATTTATTATTTATTTCTATTAATTTGTAAGCAGATCGGGATTTATAACCATTTCTATTAGTTTTTTTTACATATTCATCATTTATATGACGGGATAGCCATCTTGTTGAAGATAGCTTTCTATTTTTAGATGATTTTATTTTAATCTTTATATTGAAATACCTTGATTTAAAATCTGTTTTTTATTGTTTTTTATGTCTTATATTATACTTAATGGAGTTTTAATATGTATAATTCTTTTCTCTATAATCCATATTTTCAATATTTACAAATTGTAGTGCATATCTATATTCTTCATTATATTACAATATTAGAAAAATATTTTATTGAATATTTTTATATTAAAACTAGCGTTTAATCGCTTTTACTAAAATACACGATAAAAAAGTTCTCCATGAAGTAGATATATTTGTGTAAAATCTATTGCTCGCAGTGCTTCATATTATCATTTTCTATAGATTTCTCAAGTATTTTTTAAATTTTATATTTTATAATAAAAAGACGTATAAAGATGATGATTGGATATTTATATTTTAGGGATTTTATAAAAATAATTTTATTTATTGCTAGTAGTACTATTACTATTTATTGTAAAAAGTAGATTATAAACATTAATTATATAATTACCTTTTGCTTCGATTAGATTTAAACGTGTTTTGAATAATTTTTCCTTAATATTTAAAAGCTCGATTGTGTTTTTTAAGCCTAAATTGATTTCTTGTTTAATTCTTTTTAATGACGAAATTATCGCCTTTTCAGTTTCATAGTTTGCTTTAATAACAGCTTTTGCTGTTAGAATGTTATTCCAAGAGTTTATAATTTCTTTTTCTATGTTTTTTGTTATTTGATAATAATCATAAGTGGATTTTTTTATATTAATTTTAGCTTGATTTATATCAATGGTATTTATTCCAATTTTAAGAATTGGGATATTAAAAGTGAAAATGATATTAAAATTTCCTAATAATTTTTTTGGTAATAGTTGATTTCCTGACTGGGTATTTCCACTTTTAAGGTTTGTACTAATGTTAAGGTTTAAAGAGGGTAATAATTTGGATAACTTAGTAACCATTTCCATTTTAGCTGCTTTTTTTTGATAAATTAATGCCTTTAAAGATAAATTGTTAGTTTTTGCTAATTTTATACACTCATTTAAATTTGGAATAGAAGGTAATTTATTATTAATTTTTGGAAGTTTATTTGGAATTTCACCAATTAAGTGAAAGTAAGAAATATTTGCTAATTTTAATTTGCCTTCGGCATCAATTCTTTCTGATATTGCAGATAAAAATCTTGCTTTTGCTAATGAAACTTCAGTACTAGTAATTTCTCCAAGCGAGGAACGTTTTTTTATTGCTAACAAGTTCTCTAAAGAGACATATTCTTTATGTTTTTTTAATTTTAAAATTTCTATTTTATATAGAACATCAACATATGTTTTTACTGCGTTGAGCGCAACTTCTTGTTTTAGTTGTTGGAATCGTATTTTTTCTATATTTAATAAATGATTTGATTTATTGAATGTAGCGAGAGTATTGCCCCAGTCTATTATTTTTTGGTTAAGAGTTATAATTTTGTTAGAATTAAAATTCTCATCAAGATTTAATTTTAAATTAATTTCAGGTAAAAAATTAGTTAAATTTGTAAGTTTAAGCTGTGTTTTGGTATTTTTATATTGATGAAATTGATATTTCAATTTTAAACTATTTTTAATGGCTTTGTTAATTATTTCTTCCAGATTGACTGCACAACAACAACTAACACTAAGAAAGGTGATTACGAGTATAACAATTAATTGAAACATGTTTTGATGTTGAAATAGCACTCGCTAGAAATATTTTATAATATAAACATTATTAGTAATTGACACTATTTAAAAATTAAGTATTATGGAGGTTTATATCGTTGTCATGTGCTATTTAGCGTTACCGCGAGATGAAGACTTTCTTTTTAAAAGAAAAACAAATTAGTAAGAATTGGTTTGTCATAGATGCGGATGGGTTGATAGTTGGAAGACTTGCAGCTTTTGTTGCGGTGCTATTGCGTGGAAAACATAAGCCTGAGTATACGCCCCATATGGATTGTGGTGATAATATAGTTATTATTAATGCAGAAAAAGTGTGTTTTTCTGGAAAGAAATTTAAGGAGAAGTTTTATTATAAGCATACAGGCTACCCTGGTGGCCTAAAGAGGATTACTCCTGATGCTATTCTAAATGGTAAATTTCCTGAACGCGTAATAAAAATGGCTGTAAAGAGAATGCTTGATGACGGTCCTATGGCGCGTAAGTGCCTTAAGAATTTATATGTTTATACTGGTTTAGAGCATAAGCATCAAGGACAGCAACCTAAAAAGATAGATTTTGCTTCTTTAAACCGTAAAAATAAGAAATTGATGAGTAAAGAATGGGAAGTGTAGTAGAAGATCAGTCAGAGAGAATGAATAGGCAGCCTGTGTTTGATTCTATTGGTCGTTTATATGCTACAGGTAGAAGAAAGGAATCTACGGCAAGGGTATGGATAAAGCAAGGGAGCGGGAGATTTAGTATTAATCAAAAAGATAAATTACTAGATTATTTTAAAAGGGAGTCAGTATGTCAAACAGTAAAAATGCCGTTTATTGTGACGTCTGTACTTAATAAGTATGATGTATTTGCTACAATAAAAGGTGGAGGATTGTCTGGTCAAGCTGGTGCTTTAGCTCATGGAATAAGTAGAGCTTTAAGCAAAATAGGTCAGGGTTTCCATTTTATATTACGTAAGAAGGGTTTTTTGACACGAGATCCACGTGTTGTTGAACGTAAAAAATATGGTCAACATAAAGCTCGTAAAAAGTGTCAATTTTCTAAAAGATAGATTAAGATTTTTTAGTCAAAGAAAGGATTAAGTTATCTTGAGAGTGAGTAGAAAGAAACAACGATGGTGGTGTTCTTCTGTTGTATTTCAAATAGATTTACTTTGTTTAGTTGATATATTAAAACTACCGGTATTTAACACACTGTTCTATATAATTTTCTCTTTTTGTCTTTATAGGGGGAGTAGGTTTTTGACTTTAAAGTCAATCATCATTGGGGTTATCACAGGAATAATTACTAGAGCTTCCCCTTGGGGATATGTACTACAATAATATAATTTGAAAATATAGAAACTAATTAATTTTAGTTAGATATTCTCTACTTCCTGGTTTGGTTATGGGAAGCCTTTTTAATTCTTTAGGGAGTTCTTTTTCGTTGTAGTTTTCAATGTTAAGTTCAAGTAAAGATATAACAGGGAAGGGTAATTTCATTTTGATGTTTCTATTAATTAATGTAGCTTCTGCGAGAATTTTACCCATTTTTTTTTCTGCACATTCCGCTGCTTCTAGTGAAGATTTACCGGTAGTTATTACGTCTTCAATCAATAATATTTTTTCGTCTTTTTTAATTTTAAATTCTCGACGTAATTCAAATTTTCCATTGACTCGTTCGCAAAATATTGCTCTAATTCCAAGTTGTTTACCAATTTCATAACCTACAATTATTCCACCGATTGCAGGGGATAATATTAAATCCACAGAACTACTTAGCTCTTTTTTTATTTTGTTTGCTAACAATTGACAGATTTTTACAGCTCTGCTCGGATTTTCAAAAATTTTAGCGCATTGTATGTATGTATTACTATGAAGACCTGATGAAAGAACGAAATGTCCATTTAAAATTGCTCCAGCTTTTTTAAATTCCTCAATAATTGAATTGTTTTTGTAGAACATTGTTAACTTTAAAGTTTATTTTATATCTTTATAAGATTTGTTTTATTTAATTTTATTAAAATACCAAACCGCAAATTTTTACACATATCTGAGATTTTGTAAATATATAAATTATATGTTGTGATATAGATAAAGTTTGTACAAAATTTTTATAAAAGAGAGATTATAATACATATGCGACTGTTTGTCAGAATACAACTTACTAATTGTTTATTAATCAAATTAAAAGATGTAGTTTAATTATTTTTAATTTGTCTTATAGTTTAATTTTTTTAATTAAAGCATTTTAGATACATAAACTTATACTTGTAAAAGTGTGTTATGGAAAGAATTAATTGAAAATAAGAATAAAATATAAATTTTATTATGATTAAATTATTTTATTATTAAATGCACTTCTGTTATTTTGCTTGTACTGTGACTAGATATAAGAGATAACTTTTATAAAACAATTTAATATAACTTTATTTTAAAATAAATAGTTAATTCTTCTCTTCTTTTTAAGAAGAGGCAGTAGAGCTATAAAGAGAAAATAATACGGCAATAAATTTCCTCATATTATTATCTTTTGTGTAATATAATAGGGTTTATGGAATTGTTGTGTATGTTTTGGCATCAAGGTTTGTTGAGAGAGAATCATGAAAAATTAATTAAATTTTCAAATAAATTAAAATAAATAAAGTATTTTTATTATTTCAAATATAATATATTAAATTAGAAATTTAAATAAAGTATATTAATATTTTAGAATAAAATTTGAAGGTATAAAATAATTTATTAAGTTTAAGTTTTAGTTACAATTTAAAATTGTTATAGGCGATATATTTCTAGTACTTAATTTATTTGATTAGTTTTAATTTTTAGAAAAAAATTTTCTTTGTGAGATATATTTTTTATATTTTTTCTTTATAGTTGTCTTAAAAGGGTTTTAGTGTTTAAAATAAAGTTTAGATTAGAATTTTATAAACCTTTTCTCTAAAATATTAAACTTCTTTGGATTTATACATAATTCTATTAGAAGTTTTGTGACTATAATTGCAGAAAACATTGAACATAAAATTCCTATTGATAAAGTGATAGAGAATCCTCTCATTGCTCCTCTGCCAATAGTAAACATTATTCCAGCAGAAATTAATGTGGTGAGATTCGAATCTAGGATCGTTTTTATCGCATTTTTAAAGCCATCTTCAATAGAACGAATTGTTCTTTTTCCAGATTTCATTTCCTCACGAATTCGTTCAAATATTAGAATATTTGCATCAACCGACATACCAACGGTCAGTGTGATGCCCGCAATTCCAGGTAGAGTTAGGGTTGCTTCAAGCAAGGTGAGAATTAATAGTATAAAAACTATATTAAAAAGCAATGCAAAAGAAGTTAGTAATCCTAATTTACCATAAATTATGATTATAAATGATGAGACTATTATAATAGAAATTATAGCTGCTATTTTTCCTGTTTTTATTGATTCTTCTCCTAAGCTTGGACCTATATTTTTTTCTTCTATTATTTTCAGAGGTGTTAGTAGTGCACCTGACCTTAAAAGTATTACAAGTTCGCTAGCTTGTTTTTCATTAAAATTACCACTAATTTCTCCCTCTCCATTTGTAATTATTTCACGTATTATTGGTATAGTCAGAACTATATTATCGAGAATAATCGCGAGAGGTTTTCCAATATTTTCTTCGGTTATTTTTGCAAATTTTTTACTTGCTATGTTATTAAGTTTAAAATGTACTGTTGGCTTGCCAAGAGAACTAAATCTAACTGATGCATTAATTAAAGAATCACCGCCTATTTCAGATTTGCGGAAAATTGGATAAGAGTTGCCTATAGAGTCTTTGACTATAATAGTAGTTTTATGGTCTATATCCTGTATTTTAACTATATTAGTATTCACTAGGTGAAAAGCTAGTTTAGCTGTTTTACCGAGAAGAGATTTTATTTGTTCTGTATTTTCTATTCCGGGTACTTGAATTAAGATTTTATTTTGTCCTTGTTTTTGTATACTTATTTCTTTTGTACCTAGCTTATCTAAGCGTCTTTGAACGTTATTTATTGATTCTAAAACTACTTCGTTAATTAAAAAGTTCCTGTAATGAGGTTTATATGAAATATAAATTGAAGAATTTTTTTTATTTACTTCTAAATTTGGATTAATCTTATGTATTAAAGTTGAAACATTCTCATGGTTATCGGTATTATCTAATATAACAATTATTTGTTTATTGTTTTCTTGTATATTAAATTTGATATGTTTCATATATAAGATTTCTTTTATTTCGTCGATTAGCATGGTCAATTTTCCCTTGAAGTAAGAGTCTAGATCTACTTCTAACAGAAGAGAGGATCCACCTTTTAAGTCGAGTCCTAAGTTTATCCTTTTTTTTGAAATAAGGAATTTATTTTCAAAGAAGTTTGGCAATATTAGATATAAAGCAAAGAGAAATGTGCATAGTAATGTAATAAACTTTATTATGGTAAATCTGTTGTACATGGAGTCCTTTTTATAGATTGAAATTACATGTAAATTGTGAATAAACTATGTAAAAACTTTAAAAGCTAAAAAGAAAGGTAACAATCTTTTGTTTTACTGTTTCATAGTTCTACTTTTGTAATAGTATTTTAATACTTAAAACATTTAAAAATATCTATTATTTAATTACATGTCTTATTGTATTTATATTGTGTGATGAGATCATTTTATATAGTTTTATAGCTTTATTATTTAAAATTTATTTTATAATAAAGCTTATATCTTATAAAGATAAATTTTTATAAATAAAAGCAAAAATAATATAGCAAAGAGTAATTTTATTGTTTTTTAACATAAGGCTGGGGTAGAAGGATTCGAACCTCCGTGATGGCGGTATCAAAAACCGCTGCCTTACCGCTTGGCTATACCCCATCATATTTTGCTTTTATACACTCTGATAGCACATTATTAACCCAATCAATAAAAGACTTATTTGCTTTTTTTATAGGTATTACCATAATGGAAGGTTGATTGTAAGAATGCATTGCTTCTATTTTTTTTAAAGTTTTATCAATATGGTCATTTCTGCTTTTCATAATTGCTACTGTTTCACGACTATTATTGACTCTATCCATCCATAAATAAAGGGAATTTACCTCCGGAAATATGTTCACACAAGCAACTAATTTTTCTTTTAATAATTCTTCAGAAATAGTTTTGGCTTCTTTTAAATTTGCAAAAACCGTATAAATTATAACTAGACGATTCATCGAATGCTAGAGTTTGTATATATCATATAGATTTTATATTAAATAGATTTATTCATCAAGAGAAAATAAAAGGACATTATTTGGGGGGGATTTATTATATAATTTGGTCTTTTGAAAAAAACTGATAATAGTTTCACTATTTAGTGAGAAAAGTTTTTCTTAGAAATAAATCCAGTTAAATTTTTGTAAGAGAGGAATATAATATATACGGGAGTGTAGAGGGGTTTTATTTAGTTTTGTGGATCTACATATGGAATATGGAAGATTTACAGATGATGGTTTATATAAAAATTTTTATTTATTATTATTGTAGGGTCATTTTTAGATTTTATCAGGTTTTAGTTTGGTTTTCGAGTTGTCTATTTTTATCTTAAATAATTAAACAATAAGAGAAACGATGATGCATACGAAGACTTTTTAAGTTTAGAAGTGACATTATGTTAATTTTATAATACATATCTATGAGAGTTTATTTCTTGATTATCAATGATAAAATGACCTTGCATTCTCCTGTTAAAGAAGTAATAATAACGTTGTGCTGTAATCATATTTGCTTTATGTTCGATGAGAATGACCCTTGGAATTTTGAAAAAAAACCAGTAAGGAATAAGAATTCTAGTAATGAAGATATCCTCAATAAAGTTATGTCTGAAATAAGAAATATTTTTAGCGTTTTAAAAAAAAATAGCGGTAAAAAGTTTTACTTGGTTGTTTTTGTTGTTTTGTTTTTTTATGCTTGCACTGGTTTTTATATTATTTATCCCAGTGAGGAAGGTATAGAACTTGTTTTTGGTAAGTATTTTAGTACTGAAGTACCTGGTTTACGGTACCATTTTCCCTATCCTATAGGTAAAGTTTTTAAAGTGAATGTGAAAGAGATAAATCGTGAAGAAATTGGAATAAGTGGATCTTCCGGAAGAGATACAGATCGAGGTGAAGGTGTTATGCTTACTGGAGATGAAAATATAGTTAATGTAAATTTTGAGGTTCAATGGCGTGTTAGAGATGCTAAAGATTATTTATTTAAAGTTAGGGATTACGCATCTGGCTCTAGTGTTAGAAATGCTGCAGAAAGTGCTATGAGGGAAATAATAGGTAAAAATACGATTTCTTTTGCACTTGGTCAGGGAAGACAAGAAATTCCTATGGATACTAGAGTTTTATTGCAGCAGATTCTTGATGGATATCAGATGGGCATAGAAATTTTGTCTATTCAAATGAAAAAGATTGATCCACCCGAAAAGGTAATTAGTTCATTTAGAGATGTGCAGAGCGCTCGTGCTGATAAGGAGCGTATCATAAATGAAGCGTATGCTTATAGTAATGATATTATACCTAAAGCGAAAGGTGAAGCTATTAAGATAAAGTTAGATGCAGAGGCGTATGAGAATGAAGTAATAAATGAGGCAAAAGGTGACGCGAATCGTTTTCTGTCACTTTATGAAGAGTACAAGCAGAGTCCTTCTTTGGTTAAGAACCGTATTTATCTTGAAACTATGGAAGATATTTTTAGTAAAGTAGATAAGTTTGTTGTAACTGATGATTTAAAGGGTGTGTTTTCTTATTTACCTATTAAAAGTTTTGAGAAATAAGTTTTATGCGAATTGATATCAGGATAATTTTTGTTTTTATATGTATTATTGTGTTAATTGTTTTATTTAATTCAATGTTTGTGGTGCAAGAGGCTAAGCAAGCGATTGTTATACAATTAGGCAGAGTGGTAAGAGATGTTAGGGAGAGTGGTTTATATTTAAAATTTCCTTTTATAAGTAATATAGAGTTTTTTGATAAGAGAGTTTTGGATTTAAGTCTTGATAAAGCTCCGAGAGAAGTGATAACTGCGGATCAAAAACGCATTATAGTTGATGCGTATGCAAAATATAAAATAGTAGAACCTATTATTTTTTACCAATCTGTGAGAAGCGAATCAGGATTAATAAGGAGGTTACATCCAATTATAGAAGCTCATATAAGAGAGAATATAGTTAAATTTTCGTTAATTAATTTGTTGAATGAAAAAAGGTCAGAGGTTATGCAATTAATTCAGCGTGGAGTTTATTATGAAGCTAAAAAATTTGGTATAGAAATAATAGATGTAAGAATTAAAAGAGCAGACTTACCAGAAGAAAATAGCTCTGCGATATTTCTTCGTATGCAAACTGAAAGAGCAAAAGAAGCAAAGGAAATAAGAGCAGAAGGCGAACAATCTGCTCAAGAAATTAAATCAAAAGCTGATAAACAAAAAAGGCAAATTATTGCTAACGCTATAAGAGAGGCATATGAAATAAGAGGACGTGGCTATGCTAAAGCAACAAAAATTTACAATGAAGCGTTTAAAATTGATGAAGAATTTTTTAATTTTTATCGTTCTATGAGAGCTTACTGTAAATCATTTACTGAAAAAAATACTAGGTTTGTACTTTCATCAAATAGTAATTTTTTAGATATTTTGAATAAGGGATGGAAATAGTTTATGAAAAGTAGGATTTTGTATATATTTGTTTGTTTTTTAATTTCATCTTCGATGTGCGCTAGTTTATTTAATTATAATAGCATGAAGATGGCATCAGATGGTGAGAGTTTTGCATCATGTACTTGTTGCAATCAAGAACTTGCTGATTTGGTAGAAAAACTTATTCCTGCAGTTGTAAATATTTCTAGTGAACAAATTCTTAAGCAAGAAAGTAATGGTAGAGCTAGGATTCCTTTTGCTCCAAGAAATAATTTTTTTGATGATTTTAGAGAATTTTTTGAAAATTTTGATCAGTTTTTTATGAACAGAGGTCCAAGCTACAATAAAGAAATAGTGCTACTTGGATCTGGGTTTATTATAGATAAAAATGGAATTATTGTGACTAATTATCATGTTATTAAAAATGCTCAAGATATTACTGTTACTATGAATGATAATACTTATTTTAAAGCAGAAGTTTTAGGTTTTGATACAAAAACTGATCTGGCTGTACTTCAGATTAAAGCTGATAGAGAGCTTTCTTTTGTAGCATTTGGTGATTCTGATAAAGCAAGGGTCGGTGATACAGTTATGGCAATAGGTAATCCGTTCGGATTAGGCGGTTCTGTCAGTACAGGAATTATATCTGCAAGATCTAGAGATATTAGCATTGGTACTATGAATGAATTTATTCAGACTGATGCTGCAATTAATAGAGGTAATTCTGGAGGACCTTTATTTAATTTAAATGGAAGAGTTATAGGTATTAATACTGCTATTTATTCTCCGTCTGAATCCGGTGGTAATGTTGGTATAGGTTTTGCTATACCATCTAATTTAGCCATATCAATCATTGATGTTCTGAAAAGTGGCAAAAGAATAAAGCATGGTTGGCTTGGTGTACAGGTTCAACCTATAACAAGAGAATTTGCTGAATCTTTGGGTTTAAGGGATACAAAGGGCGCATTAGTTGCAGATGTAGTGAAGAAAAGTCCAGCAGAGAGGGGTGGTATTAAAGTAGGTGATATATTGATAGAATTTGATGGTAAAAAAATTGAAAGAATGACGCAATTGCCTCAAATGGTTTCAAGGTCTGAGCCTGGAAAAAAAGTACAAATTAAACTATTAAGAAATAGCAAAGAGGTTAATGTCAAAGTTATTATTCAAGAGTCTATAAGTGATAATAAGGGTGATACTCGAGGAGGTAGTGAATCAACATCTGACTATATAACTGGTTTAACTGTTTCAGATTTACCGCAAGAGTTAAAAGAAAGCAAAAATGATATACCCATAAAAGGTGTGATAGTTATTAATGTAGACATTAATAGAAATGTAACATTGCGCGGCATTAAAAAGGGGGATATTATTATGCAAATAAATGGAACATATATAGAGAATGTTGAGAGTTTTCAAAATCAAATAAATCTGGTAAAAGAAAAAGACAAGGAAAGAGCAATAATGATGCTTGTTTATCGTAATGGGAATCAGTTTTTTACTTCAATAAAATTGAAAAAGGTAATTTCTTGAATTTATCTCTCGAGATATAAAGTTGTTTTATAATATTTTTATATTAAGTTAATTTTCTGTTGTTTTACATTCTAGAATAGTTTTGGTGAAGTGTTTTTTAATTGATCATTAGAAGGAGAAGGGGTTTATTTTATTAGAGATAATGTGGAATTTTTGATAAAGTAGATCCTATATTTGAAGATTAAATTTTAAAAGCAAAGAACAAAAAGAAGAAAAGAGAGGGTGCGAACCCGGAGAGGGTGGGGGGTTATGTATTTTTTTATTTCTCTTCCCCCAACGAATTCTTTGGCTGTTTGATTTATACTTTCACTTCTTGCTTTTTATAAGTTCCCCATAAATTAAAAGGGGGGAAAATTTAATTAAAGTATAAACTTAGACAAATCCAGTTGCTTCGAAACTGATTCAAGTTTATTCTTTACGTAGTTGCCATCTATAATAAATTTTTCGCCTCTTTTTTCAGAAGCAATAAAACTTATTTCATCTAAGAGTTTTTCCATAATTGTATGAAGTCTTCTTGCACCTATGTTTTCTACTTGCGTATTAACTGTAAATGCTATATCAGCTATAGTTTCGATGCCATCATCAGTGAATTCGATTATTACACTTTCTGTTTTCATTAAGGCTATGTATTGCTTTAATAAACTAGATTCAGGTTCTTTTAATATTCTTATTAAGTCTTCTTGAGTAAGGGCTTTAAGTTCTACTCTAATAGGTAGTCTACCTTGTAGCTCTGGTAAAAGATCAGATGGTTTAGATAAGTGAAAAGCACCAGATGCAATGAACAATATATGATCTGTTTTTATATGACCATATTTAGTTGAAACAGTTGTTCCTTCAAGAAGTGGTAATAAGTCACGTTGTACTCCCTCTCTATTTACTTCACCTTTTACTTCTGTACGTGCGGCAATTTTGTCTATTTCATCTAAAAACACTATACCTTCATTACTGACAAGATCAATTGCTTCTTTAATTATTTTATCTTCATCTATTAATTTTTCACTTTCTTCATTAATTAATATTTCTCTTGCTTCTTTCACTTTAACTGTAATAGTTTTTGTTTTTTTTCCACCATTGAACATTTTACCAACTAGCTCTGTAACATTTACTACTCCAACTTGTCCTCCTCCAGGTATACCTGGTATATCAAAAGTTGGTAACATATTTTTGCTTTCTCTAATGTTAATAGAGACTTCTCCATCTTCAAATTCTTTATTTTTTAATTTTTCTCTAAAAACTCTTTTACTTTCTTCTGTTGCATTTTCGCCAACCATGGAATTTACTATTATTCCTTCAGCTAGACTAAGGGCTTTTTTAGCAAGAGCCTTGCGAGCTTTTTCCTTAACTAAAACTATTGCTGCATCGACTAGATCACGTATTATTGAATCAACATCGCGCCCAACATATCCTATTTCGGTGAATTTTGTTGCTTCTACTTTTATGAACGGCGCTCCAGCAAGTTTTGCTAAGCGACGGGCTATTTCTGTTTTTCCAACACCTGTGTGACCAATCATTAGTATGTTTTTAGGTATAATTTCATCACGTAAAGGAGGGGGAACTCTATTACGACGCCAACGATTCCTGAGCGCAATAGCGACAGCACGTTTTGCGTCGTTTTGTCCAATTATAAATCTATCTAATTCTTTAACTATTTTTTGCGGAGGTAGATCATCCAATAATATTTTATCATTAATTTGGAAGTTATTATTTGGATTGCAGTTACTTTTAGGATTTTGATGTAGATCACTTTTTTTGTTGGGATCGTTACTATCACTATAAAACTGTTTTTCCAAAGATATTTTAATTTGTTTAAAGAAATTAGTTGTGTATATTTTTTTTTGTTTAGAAGACATGTTACCCCTCTATTTTTTCAATAATTACATTATGGTTTGTGTAAACACATATATCAGATGCTATTTTCATAGCTTTTTTTGCAATTTCTTCTATTGATATTCCATTTTTTATATCAATTAAAGCTCTTGCAGCAGATAGAGCAAAATTTCCTCCGGAACCAATAGCTATGATCCCATCTTCCGGTTCAAGAACATCGCCTGTTCCCGTGACTACTAACGAAATAGATTTGTCTGCAACTATCATCATAGCTTCTAATTTTCTTAAGTATTTATCCATCCTCCAATCTTTTGCAAGTTCAACACATGCTCTCATTAATTGTCCAGGATGTCTATCAAGTTTAGATTCCAATCTCTCAAAGAGAGTAAATGCATCAGCTGTTGCACCTGCGAAACCCGCAATTACAGAATCACCAGAAAGGCGCCTAACTTTTTTTGCTTCAGATTTTATGATAGTATGACCTAGTGAAACTTGGCCATCACCTATTACTATCACACTTTTATCCCTTCTAATTGAAAGTATCGTGGTTCCATATATTTTGCTATTATTATGTTTAATCATTTCTTTGTCACTTTAAAATGAAAATATATGATACCATTATTTTATTTTTAATAAAATTATTTAATATAATATTTTCCTTTTATGTTAAAAGTGTAGATAAAATTTAATTTATTTGAAATAGAAAAAAGTTGAAAACATAGATTTAAGGAAAAACTTGGTATTTTTTTTTGTTTTATAATTTTTGCGGGATTCTCTATATTATTTATTTAAGATTTAAAATGTAGAAGACTTTATAAGTTTAAAATAATGAGATATGCTAAGGATAAAGTATTTAATTAATTGGTATGTGTATAAAAGGATAAAGAAGAGTATTATTTATAATAAAATATATATTTTACAAATATTTATTAAAGATTAAAGTTTAGGTGTTCTAATAGTTTAGTCTAATTGATGGATTAAGAAATGAGTATAGAGACAGATTTTATTAGTCATAGAGCCTAAACTAGGAAATTTGAAAATCTTTAAATTAAGATAGATGAGGTAATTGTTTTATGTTTTAAAAACTTATATATTTTTGGTTTTGTTTTTATTTGAAATGCTGAAAGGTATTTATTAATAGTTTTTGTTAATCTTAGAGAAGATGTGTTGTAGTTTTGGTTTCATTGGGGAAAATTATATAAATTAGTGAATTGAAAAAATGGAAAGGGTTAGGGTGGTTCCGATGTTATTAGATTTAGATTAAGCTTTATTTTTGTTTGTTTTATTTTAATTTGTTTGAAAATTCTACCTACTTTTGTAGTAGATTATAGAATTTTAGTATTTTGCTTTTATTTTTGATTAACTTGGATTATATAAAAAATTTTTATTATTGATGCTTTGAATATGGTTGATGTCAAGATCAGTAGAGGGATTATTATTAATAGGTTGGTTGAAGAATAGTTTATCGAGATGAATTGCTAGAAATACTGCACTATATATTATACTGACCGTTACACTTAAGTTGAAATTATATATACAGCTACCTAAATTTATCGGTGTAGTTGCGATTTCTATTTTTTTTAATATAAAATTTAGTAAACCTAACGATAGAGTTAGTGTATTGATAAAGAAACTTTTTCTGCGTCTGATAAATTCAGATTCGAATTTTATAAATTCATTATCTTCTTTATTTTGATATTTTGCATGTGCTTTTTGATATTTTTTATATGTATAATAATAATTTATAGGTTCTGCGATGAATATAAATAAGATTGTTGATATTAAATGAATATGGTTCATTATACTTATATCATTATTATTCCCACTTATAAAGTGAAAAACCTTTAACATTGCTAATATTTCTATAGCTCCGCTAGCTAAACTAGCTGATTTACCGATAATTTTTATTAATTCTTCTTTCTTTTTATTATTATTTTCATAATGTTTAATTGGGTTACATAAAATAAATGTAGAGTAGATGATATAAAAAGTAGATATTGGAAATTTTATCCATTTAGCAATGTTTTGTATAAAAAAGATATTAGATCTATTTTTATTGATAAATTCACAGCAAAATTGTAGCGAAATTTTACATAGTAAACTTGTTAATCCCGTTATGACACAAACTATTTTCCTGATATCGTGGTTGTAGGTATCATATAATTTTTGTGTAAATGTATCTGATTTTTCTTTTATTGACATAAGTATTTTACGAAATAATAGTTTCGATATTTTATCATACTAAGTTCTAAAGGAAAAGTACTAGGGGTTATAAATTAAAACTTTATAAAGTTTGGTATAATAAACCATTTATCAGTTTGAGATTGATTGTTAAATGCTTTCTATTGAAATTAGGAAAATTAAAAAATTAGAAAACCTTAAAAGTGAGGTATCAAGAAGTTGAGTGGAGAATTTTATAATATAATTTTCTAAATTGTTGATTTAATTTTTATTAATTAAAACTTAATCATTTGATGTCAGGGAGTGAATAATATTTGTTAAAATTTTGTATTTTATGAATTAAGATCTATACTTAGATGAGTAAGAGATATTTTAAAGTTATGGAATTTTATTTATTAAAGTGGTCTCCTCCCTTGGAGGTTACTTTAACTTAAAATATTTATTTTATAAAATAAAAATTTGTAATTATATCTATACATAGATATATAGATAAATATCTAGATTAAGATTAAAAGTATGGCAATTGAAAAAACTCTTTCAATATTAAAACCTGATGCAGTAAGTAGAAGTATTACAGGCAGTATAAATTCTTATATTGAAAAATCAGGATTAAAAATTATAGCGCAAAAAATGGTTTTACTTACAAGAAAGCAAGCAGAGTTATTTTATAAAGTTCATGATGATAAGCCTTTTTTTGTAGATTTAATAAATTTTATAACTTCTGGTTCTGTGATAGTTCAAGTTTTAGTAGGGGAGAATGCAGTAAGTAAATATAGAAAAATTATGGGAGTGACAGATCCGAAATATGCAGATAAAGGTACGATTAGGGGTGATTTTGCTGATAACATTAATAAAAATGTTGTTCATGGTTCAGACAGTTTAGAAAATGCTCGTAGAGAGATATCTTTTTTTTTTGCTGAATATGAATTAGTTCATCTTTAGGTAGTTGAATTTTTATTAAGGTTCTATAAAGCAAGATTTAAAATTTTGTGTAATTTCGTTGATTATATTGAGATATGCGTCTTTTCCTGGATTTATATTTAATCCGATGGGATCAAGGATTATTACTTTTGCATTGTTGGGAAGAGATTTTGATTTTATTTTATCTTCTTGTAATGAAGTAAATATGCATTTAATGTCTTCTTCTTTTATTATTTTTCTTAATTTCATTAGACTTTTCATGCCTATGTAAGCGTCTTCTTCTATAGAAAGAAGGGCGCTAGGGTGATTTAGGTGGAAGTATTTTTCATAATATTGATATGTGTCATGTATAACAATATATTTTTTATTTTTAAAGTTGTTTAATTCTTTCAGAATTTTTTCTGTTTCTTGTTCTATTCTTTTTATGGTTTTTATTGCATTTTGTTTATATTTATAGGAATTTTCTTTATCTATATCAGATAGAGTAGTACTTATAAAAAGTATCATATGTTTTGCATTTTCAGGACTGAGCCAAATATACATGTCTTTTTCATCTTGAATATGAATAATATGTTTAGAGAATAAATGTGGCCGAACAGAAAGTAGGTTAACTGCTTTTGATAGTTGTACAAGTTTTTTATTGTTTTTAGCGAAGGTTTTTACAAATGTTTCTAGGTTATCATCAATATAAAATATGATATCACTAGATTCTAAATTGCTAACGTCAGATGGTTTTAATATATGATCATGTATAGATGTTGTTGTATGTGCTATTAAGAGTGGTTTTAAAACTCCATCTGTAACGGATGCTACTAGGGAATGTATAGGTTTTATTGTAGCTATAATTTTTAAGTTGGATGAAAAGGCAGTGCTGTGATATAGTGTAATAAATAAAAGTAATAAAAAAGAAGTTAATAAATATCTCATGAAAAACATTGAGAAAAAATTGAATTTTGTCAAAAAGTTAAACAATGTCAATGATAGTATTCTAAATATAAAAAATCTTGTTCTTGCGTATGATAATAAAAAAGTTCTAGATGATATTAGTATATCAGTAAATAGAGGAGATATAGTTACCATACTTGGCCCAAATGGTGGAGGTAAAACTTCTTTGGTAAAAGTAATTGCTGGCATAAATAAGAGTTGTGCTGGTAGCATTGTATTTGCTGATGGTATAAAAATCAGTTATATGCCACAAAATTTCAGCATTAATAATTTGATACCAATAACAGTTGAATATTTTCTTTTAAATAGTTTTTCGACAAAATTGAAGAAAAATCAGTCAGTTATTGCAGAAGTGGTAGAGTTAGTTGGTATAAGTAGCATTTTAAAAAATCAAGTGCTAGAGATTTCTGCTGGACAGACTCAGTTATTGTTATTTGCGCGTTGCTTGATTGCAGAACCAGATTTAATTATTCTTGATGAACCAGTCAGTGCAATGGATATCAGTGCACGTACTAAGTTTTATAATATAATAAGCGAAATAGCAAAGAAACGGCTTATTTCAATTTTTATGACGTCTCATGATTTAAATTCTGTAGCACCGTGTTCAGATTATATAATCTGTATAAATAACACTATTTATTGTCAAGGTAGACCTGATGAAATTATGAGGAATAAGACTCTAAGTGAAACATTCAGTAGCTATATGTCGAGATGATTCAAAATATTCTGCGTCTTTTATATATAATTATAATATTGATACGCTATAATATACTACCTTGTTTGTTATTTCCTTCAAGAAAGTCTATAAATAAAATACGGGGCTATAAATTAAGGTGCGCTCTTGAAAAATTGGGTCCAGTTTTTATTAAATTTGGACAATCTATTTCATTACGTACTGATATTTTAAATGAAGATATAACAAGTAATTTGTTATTAATATGTGATAAACTTCCATCATTTTCATATAATATAGTAGTTAAAGCTATAGAAAATGAATTTAGTTGTAAATTAAAAGATATTTTTTCAAGTTTTTCTAAAGAACCTGTTGCAGCAGCATCAATTTCTCAGGTACATAAAGCAATTACAACAGAAGGGAAAGAAGTTGCAGTAAAAGTTTTAAGACCAAATATTGAAAAGGCGTTTTCAAGAGATATAAAAACACTTTTTTGGCTTGCAAAAGTTGTAGAGAAATTCAGTGATCAATCAAAAAGATTAAGACCTATTGAATTGGTCAAAACTTTTACTAAAATTTGTCAGTTAGAGTTAGATTTACGTTTTGAGGCTGCTCATTCTTCTGAATTAAAGGAGAATACAAAAAATGATAAAGGTTTTTATGTACCTGTAGTTGATTGGAGTAGAACTTCAAAAAAAGTTTTGACGTTAGAATGGATAGAAGCAACACCGATATATGAAGTAGAAAAATTGAATAATCATAAACAAATAGCTGTTAATCTTATAGAATCATTTTGTAATCAAGTGTACAGAGATTGTTTTTTTCATGCAGATATACATCCTGGAAATCTTATGGTTGATAGTAATAATAATATTATTGCTCTTGATTGCGGAATTATGGGTAGAGTAGAATATGAAACATGTTATTATGTAGTAGAGATATTGAAGGGTTTTTTAAATCGTGATTATGATTATGTTGCAAAGGTGCATTTCAGAGCTGGTTATGTTTCACAGCATCACAAAAATTTTGTTACAGCATGTAGGGCAATAGGTGAACCTATTATAGGTCAACCTATACAGAATATTTCTTTTGCTAGTTTACTTGCTCAGTTATTTAAAATAACTAGTGATTTTGATATGAAGATTCAAACGCAGTTACTGTTGTTGCAAAAGACTCTAATTTTATTAGAAGGAACATGTAGAAAAATTTATCCAGAAATTAATATGTGGAAAATAGTTGAAGGGTGGAATGAAAATCGGCTCATTAAAAACAAAAATAAGATAGGTTATAGAGAGAAAGTAAAAAACTCTTATCCAGTAAAGACACTTTATGAAGTGTTTAGTCTTGTAGAGAAATTAAATTTGATAGCTGATCAAAAACTGGATAGTGTTCAGGTCAAGGTTAGATCAAATAGAGGTACTTATTTTTTGTTGTGGTTTATGATTATAATTTTAATTATTAAATTATTGGTTTTTAATAGGTGTTGTATCTGAATTTTTATATAGATGGATGTTGTACTTTTCATTTTTATATAAATTAAGCTCGTTATCCCCATATGGAATATATAGCGTTGTTATTTTGGTTTTAAAGGAATGTAATGTATATTTATAAGAGAAATAAGAAGTTAATATTTAAATATTTAGAATGGGTGTGTTATGTAACTGTGTTTATTATATGGGAAGGGTTTTGTTTGATTAAAGTTTTTATTGTCTTGTCCTATAAAGAACAGATATTATTATAATAAAAGTAAAATTAGTAAAAATTTGGGTTATGCGAAATAATGATAATATTAAAGAAAGGGCTATGGAAAAGGGTATATTAGGTTGGATAGAGTACAGATTACCTATATTTTCTTTTTTAAAAAATATTGCTTCTTATCAAGTACCAAAAAACTTAAATTATGCTTGGAATTTTGGTTCTTTAGCTGGTTTAGCACTTATTTTGCAGATAATAACTGGTATATTTCTTTCTATGCATTATATTCCCCATGTTGAACATGCGTTTGTTAGTGTAGAACGCATAATGCGTGATGTTAATTATGGATGGTTGATACGTTACACACATTCTGTTGGAGCTTCTCTTTTTTTTGTAGTAGTTTATGTTCATATAATGCGTGGGTTATATTATGGGTCTTATAAAAAGCCGCGGGAGATGGTATGGTTTATTGGTATATTTATATTTTTTGTAATGATGGCAACGGCCTTTATGGGGTATGTTTTACCTTGGGGACAAATGAGTTTTTGGGGTGCAACTGTTATAACTAATTTATTTTCAGCTTTGCCCTTAGTTGGTAATGAAATAGTTATATGGTTATGTGGAGGTTTTTCTGTTGATAATCCAACACTTAGTCGCTTCTTTTCTTTACATTATCTTTTGCCTTTTATTATTATTGTTTTAGTTGTATTGCATATTATTGCCTTACATAGATTCGGTTCTGGCAATCCTAGTGGAATAGAGGTAAAATTAAATAACGACACTATTTCATTTTACCCTTATTATATAGTAAAGGACTGCATAACTTTTAGTTTATTTTTTATAGTTTTGTTCGCATTTGTTTTTTATGCTCCTAATTATCTTGGACATCCTGATAATTACATAGAAGCTGATTCTATGTCAACTCCAATTCATATTGTACCAGAATGGTATTTTTTGCCTTTTTATGCTATGTTGCGCTCGATTCCAAATAAGCTTATCGGTATACTTACTATGTTTGGATCTATTTTAATGTGGTTTTTATTGCCTTGGCTTGATAGATCAGAAGTTAAGAGTGGTGCTTACCGTCCTCTTTTTAAAAAATTTTTCTTATTATTTTTAATAAATTTTGTGTTTCTTATTTGGCTTGGAGGTCAAGAGGTTAGGGAACCTTATATACTACTAAGTAGATTTTCTACCTTTTATTATTTTGCGTACTTTATGATAATTTTACCATTACTTAGTAAGTATGAAAAACCGAAAAAGTTACCAAAAAGCATAAGTGAATCTGTGTCGGAGATTATGCAATAATGCAGATTAAGTATAATATAGTAGTTATATTTTTTATGTTATTTTTGACACATTTTTCTTGTGCTGAAGAGTTTAAGTCATTACCGAATAAAAAAATACGTTGGAGTTTTAATGGTATTACTGGATCTTTTAATAGAGAGTCAATACAGCGTGGTTATAAGATATATAAGGAAGTTTGTGCTTCTTGTCATTCGATGAATAGAATAGCATTTCGTAATTTGCAAAATATTGGTTTTTCTGAAGAGGATGTGAAGCGAATTGCAGCTTCCTATCAAGTTAGAGATGGCCCAAATGATTTAGGAGAAATGTTTTATAGACCTGGAGTAGTTTCGGATTATTTTATTGCTCCTTTTAGTTCTAAGGAGGCGGCTGCAGCAAGTAATAATGGGTCAGTTCCTCCAGATTTATCATTAATTATTAAAGCGAGATATGATGGTGCGAATTATGTTTATTCTTTATTGACTGGCTATCAAAGCGTTAAACAAGATGAAAGTGGTTTATATTTTAATCCATATTTTTCAACTGGAAGATTAGCTATGGCCCCACCTCTTATTGAAGGAATGGTAGAGTATAGTGATGTAAAGCGGGTTACGGTTGAGGACATGGCGTACGATGTGGTAAATTTTTTGCAATGGGCCGCAGAACCTGAATTAGAACAACGGCATAAACTTGGATTTAAAATAATAGCGTATTTTGTAATTTTAATGATATTTTTTGTATTAACTAATAATAAAATTTGGAGCAAATTTTATAAAAAGAAAATATAGGAGTTATTTTGTAGTCTATTTATTTTTGTTATTACTTGCATCAGTGATGACTGATAATTAACAGTATTTTTTTTGTAGCAAAAAAACTATGAAGTTTCAAATTGTTACACATTTTAAGCCCGCGGGAGATCAGCCTCAAGCAATTGATAGTTTAGTTGCAGGATTAAATAGTAATAAGAGAGATCAGGTTTTGCTTGGAGTTACTGGTTCGGGAAAAACATTTACTATGGCAAATATTATTGCAAAAACAAATAGACCTGCACTTATTATGGCGCATAATAAAACTTTAGCAGCTCAACTTTATGAGGAAATGAGGGGTTTTTTTCCATATAATTTTGTTGGGTATTTTATTTCTTATTATGATTATTATCAGCCTGAGGCTTATTTACCACAGACCGATACTTATATTGAGAAGGATTCCGTGATTAATGAAAAGATTGATATGTTGCGTTATTCTGCAATTTGTGCTCTTTTAGAACGTAGAGATACAATTATAGTGGCTAGTATTTCTTGCATATATGGTCTTGGTTCACCAGAGAGTTATCTTAATATGAGTTTAACTTTAATTACAGGGGATAAAATTTGTGTTAATGATTTCTTAAATAGTTTGGTTAATCTTCAGTATAAACGTTCTGATATTAGGTTTGGGAGAGGATATTTTAAGGTGCGTGGTGATATTATCGATATATTCCCTATTTGTTACGAAAATAAGGTTTGGCGTTTATCATTAATAGATGATGAAATAGAAAGAATTTCGGAGATCAATGCTGTAACCGGTAGCTTTATTAAATATTTAGATAAAATCACTATCTTTCCCAATAATCATTATATTACTACACGCGAAACTTTATTGCAAGCAATTCATTTAATTAAAAAAGAATTGCATGAACGTTTAAATTATTATTATTCGTACAATAAGATTATCGAAGCAAGACGTCTTGAACAGCGTACCAATTTTGACATTGAAATGATGTTGGCAACAGGAGTATGCAAGGGTATTGAAAATTATTCGCGTTATCTTTATGGTATGGAAGCTGGAGATGCGCCTCCTACTTTATTTGAATATTTACCTAAAGATACAATTTTATTTGTAGATGAGAGCCATGTTACTGTTCCTCAGATTAGTGCGATGTATAGTGGTAACGAGGCTCGTAAAAAAAAGTTAGTTGATCATGGATTTAGACTTCCTTCTGCTTTTGATAATCGTCCATTAAAATTTGAAGAGTGGGAAACTATACGACCGCAAACTATTTTTATTTCTGCTACTCCGGGGAAATATGAGTTAGCAAAAACTAATAATGTATTCATAGAACAGGTTATTCGCCCAACAGGACTTGTAGATCCAATATGTATTATAAAACCGACAGAGGTTCAAGTTGATGATGTAGTGTATGAAGCGCAAGTAACGATAAAAAGGGGGTTTTGTGTTCTTATTACAACGTTAACAAAGAAAACGGCTGAAAAATTAGCTGAGTATATGAGTGAATTAAATATGAAAGCTAGTTATTTGCATTCAGATATTGGCGCATTGGAAAGGGTTGATATTATATATAAGTTGAGATCGAAAAAAATTAATGTTCTTATTGGCGTTAATTTACTACGGGAAGGTCTTGACATTCCAGAATGCGGATTAGTTGCAATTTTAGATGCTGATAAGGAAGGATTTTTGCGATCAGAGAGTTCACTTATTCAAATGATAGGGCGTGCTGCGCGTAATGTTGAAGGTAGGGCAATTTTATATGCAGATAAAATGACAGGTTCCTTAAACCGTGCAATGAAAGAAACGAAGAGAAGGAGGAAAAAACAGGAGGAGTATAATATGTTGCATGGTGTTAAACCAAAGACTATAGTAAAAGCTATATCGAATACTTTGCAGGATAATGGATTGATAGTTGAGAGAAAAATTAATATCAGTAGGGAAGATTTAGTTATACTAGAAAAGCAGATGTTAAAGCATGCAGAAAATTTAGAATTTGAAAAAGCTGCAAAAATAAAACGTATTATTGAAAAATGGCAGATTTATTATAATTAAGATAAATAATTGAGTAGAATGAATTTATAATTAAAATTTTTTAATTTGATTATTGGGGGGAGTTGATTTCAACATGCAGAAAATTTCTTATATAATAAAGTAATAGATTTTATATTTAATTTAGTATAAATAATGTTTTATGTTTTAATTTTATAGCTAATTATTTTAGTTTTACACAGTATAAAGTTTAATAAAATAAAATACTTAAAAGAAGTTTTGAAGATCGTATAAATTATGTATCATGAAGTGAAAAGATATTTATTATGGATTGTTATTTTAATTTGTATGAATTTGTATAGATGTTTTGTCAGTATAAGAATAAGGGGATAGGTTTGTTTTATGTTGGAAAGAATAATAGAAATATTTTAGATGTTAGTTTCAATTTTGAATTGATTTAATTATTTGAAAAGCTTATTTATACTAGATATAATATGAAGCAGTGGTAAAATACAGTGTTTAAAAGTATTTTTACGTTTAGTTTTTTCACGGCTATTTCAAGAGTCTTGGGATTGATGAGAGATGTATTAATTGCTATGGTTTTTGGCACAACCCCTCTTGCGGATGTATTTTTTTCTTCATTTCGTTTTGCTAATTTACTTCGATCATTTTTCGCAGAAGGAGCGTTTGCTACTTCTTTTATACCGTTATATTCAGCAGAATCATGTGATAGCAAAAGAGCATTTAGTTTTGCAAGTAACGTAATATCTTTTGTGTTCATTATTTTATTGGTTTTTTGTATCATTATGCAATTTTTTTTCCCATATATGATTCAAGTGTTCATTCCTGGATTTGATCAGAATAAGCTTGTGTTAGCTGTAACTTTATCAAGGATAATGATGCCATATATAATTTTTGTATCAATCGCATCGTTGATTGGTGGAATGTTGCAGGTAAGGGAACATTTTGTTTCAACAGCTATTGCGCCGATTGTTTTGAATCTTTGTTTAATTGTTAGTTTATTTATTCCTTATATAGAAACTCCAGCACATAATCTTTCTATAGCTGTGTTGATTGGAGGTATTTTTCAGTTATTGTTAATGTTGTTTAGTGCATATAAGTTTAAAGCTGCATTTTTTTTTAGTATAAAGTTAAGTAATCAGGTTAAATTATTTTTTAAGCGTGTAATATCAGCAATTACTAATAATTGTGTTACTCAGATAAGTCTATGGATTGATGTAATTATGGCTAGTTTTATACCAAATGCAGTATCTTATATATATTATGCAGATAGGTTAAATCAATTGCCGCAGGGGATGATTGGTACTGCAATTGGTACAGTGCTCCTTCCTTTAATTTCAAAGCAGATAAATAACACTGAAAATATAGTTAAAATACAGAGTAAGGCTCTTAATGTGGGGTTGACTTTGGTTATGCCAATAACTGCTGCTTTTATTATTATTCCCGATAAAATTTTACTTACGCTTTTTTCCTATGGTAAATTTGATCATCATGCGGTGGAACAAATTACTCCTATATTGATAGCACTTTCTACTTCTTTACCTGCGTTTATTATAAATAAAGTATTGTTACCTACATTTTTTGCTAATGGTAGTTTTAAAATACCAACTATATTCTCGTTGACATGTTTGGTAGTTAATATAGTATTGAATCTTTTATTAACACATAAGTATCAGCATATAGGGATTGCTATTGCCACTTCTATTTCTACTTGGATAAATTCTATATTATTAATTAACTATTTAACGGTAAATAGGATGTATAAGATTAGCCGAGTATTATTATTGAATATAATAAAAATTATTATTGCTACATTAATAATGTCAATAGTTCTTTATATTTTTAGTTCATCGTTAGAGTGGTTATTTTTTGATAAAATATTTGTTCGCGTTATTTATTTGATAATATTGATATTTTTAAGTGTTATTGTTTATTTTGGTGCTCTTTATTTAATGTTTAGCTGTAATCTCAAGTATATAAAACTATGAGGTTTTTTGCATATGTAGTGTCACTAATTTCTTTAGTGTCGATTTCTTTATATGTTTTCCTTTTTTTTAAAGATTGGAATAATTATAAGGAATATATCATACAGAAATTAGAAGACACATATGATATTAAAGTACATATTGGTGGAAAGATTAAGGTTTTATTAGTTGCCCCGAAGCTTATTATTTATAACGTGAACGTTCAACATAATAATGTTAGCGAACAAAGATTATTAGATTTTATTAGTATAAATAAAATTGAAGTAAAGCCGTCTTTTTTATCATTGTTTCTACTTTCATTACAGTTAAAGTCGGTTACATTATTTGGTGCTGAAAGTAGTAAGGAAGGTATTATTGATCTTACAAGTAAGATCGGTAATAAAATTGATTTAATAATTAAAGATAGTAAAGTGAATTTGGGTAACAGTTTTATTGGTTATAACAATGTTGTTGATATAAAGGAAATTGCTATTAAGAGAAATGGACATTTTGTTGGTGAAATAAATGTAAACAGTAAAAATTATAATTTTTTGGGAAATGTTAATATTTTAAAAAAAAATGTAAGTGTTAGTTTTGAATCGAATGTTATAAAATTTTTATTTACTGGTAGCAAAAATCAAAAAGAATTGCAAGGTAAGTTAATGTTAATAGTTAATAATAGTTCTAATTTTATAAATGATCTTATAAGGATTGTTAATCCTAGCTTCATTTCTGACATTATTCCTAGTGAAAGTATTGAGGTGTTTTCTAAAGTTAATTTTGATAATGATAGATTTATGGTAACTGATTTAAAAATTAATTCAAAAAGTATCAAAATTAATGGCACTATGAGCAACAATAGTAGGGACAATCATATTGATATTAATATTAGTTCTGGTAAAGTTGATTTAGATCATATACAAAATGATTTACGAAAAACAATAGAGGTAAGGGATTTTTTGGAATGTTTTAGAAAAGTTATACCAAAAAATTTAAGTTTAGATTTTTATGTGAATGATTTAAATATCAAATATCAAAACAGGGAATTAGGTAAGTTTCATACTGCGTTAAAGTTTGCTGATGCTGAAGCAGAAATTAGTATGTTAATTTGTTTTTCTGGAATTAACAATAAATTTCATTTATCGGGAAAAATATCAAGTAATGAAATTTTATCTGAATTTAATGGCGGTTTTCTTATAAAGGGGACTAATTTGGAGTCTTTTATTTCATATTTTTTACCTTTTAAAAATATGAAAGAGAATAAAGAAAATCAATTTAGAATAACTTCCAAATTACACCTAGCACCTAGAATATTATATATTTCAGATATTAGATTATTATTAGGTGATAAAGAGTTTTTATATGGATCAATTAGAATAGGTTATATGGGAAAGCGCAATACTGTTAATGGTACGATTAGTATGCATAATTTTGATGCAGATAAATATGATTGTTCATTGTTTAATGATTTATTTGAAGTGAAATGGTTAAAAAGTTCTAGATATGATGTAAATATAGAGTTTAGTATTAGTAATACTGTGGTGAATAATATAAAAATTGAATATGTAAATTTTTTATTGAGGGTAGAGAAAGGTAAATTAATTTTAGACAATATAAAGTTATTAGGAAAGGATTTTGATGTAGTTGGTAATATAAAGATGTTGGTAGATAAAGAATATGTTAGGCCTTTACTAGATATTGATCTTGCTGGTAATAAATTTAATGGTAGTTTTTTAAAACTACCAAATTTATTAGAAATAAAAAGAGATTTTAAAAATGAAATAAATCAGATTCAGTGGTCAAAAGATCAGACTATTATTTTAAATAATAAAAAAGATTTTGATGCAACTATAAAAATTAGTGTTCTAGAATTTAGAAATGATCCTTCTATTTATAAAGATTTTAGCTTAAATGCAGTAATGATAAATAATATCGTTACCTTTAAAAGGGTGAACTATACATTCGGCTGCGGGAAACTATCTTTTCAAGGTTATTTAAGATCAGATTCAATATATGTAAGATTTTTTATAGAAAATTTAGACGTTAAGAGAGTTGCAAGGGCTGTAGGGGTTAATAATATAGATGGTCAGATAAATCTAGATGGTGTAATAAAAGCTAATGGAAAGAGTTTTAGTGATTGGGTTAATAATTTAACTGGGGAGATTAGTTTTCGAACAAAAGGAATAGAATTTACTAATGTAGATTTTAATTCATTTATTGTTAATTTATTGAATAGTAAGAATAAGTCTGAAATTTCAGTTTTTGCTAATTTTGATATGTACAATGGTAGTACTTTCTTTGGAGATATTAATGGAAAAGCAAGTATTAAAAATGGTATATGTTCTACTAGTTTACAATTTAAAATTGATAAGGCGTCAGGAGTTGTTTCTTCTAATTTAGCTTTGTTTAATTTTACTTTGGTTTCATTATCAAGGTTTTTTTTTATTCCACAAGGTTATAATAATCCAATTTATATTGATATGCACTTAGACGGCCCCATTTGGCGTTTAAAGATGAATTTTGATGAAGATCAAATATTTGCTTTTATAAAAAATTAGAGATATTGGGAGCTATGTTATAGAGTTTTAGTTCTTAAGATTGCTCTACAAAGTAATTTTGTATTTCAATTTCTTTATTAAGGAAGAAGTTTTCATAATGTAAAGTTTAGCTTTTATTTTGCTAATATATTTTAATTATATATTTTATTTTGGTATTTTAGGGGTTTTAAGTTTATAAAATTACAAAATAAGCTTGTGAATATATATAGTATGTAATAGAGATAATAATTTTGTATTACTCTCTATTAAATTAAGAAGTAAATAATTTGTTTTGTGTTATTTTATTGGTTTAGTGATGGATGGTTTACTAAGAAGTAATAAAACTTTCATTCATTTTGTATAGGAAATAATGTTAAGCGATGTTTTATACTATTGTTACTTTTATATTTCTTTATGTTTAATTTTTAGGTTTAATTTGTGACTATAAATTATTATTATAGGGAAATTTGATAGCATTTTGATTTTATAATTTTAATTTGTAGGGGTTTTGTTTAAAGATAAGTGAATATTATTAGTTTGATAAAAGCAATAATTGATAAAAGTACTATTAAAATAGTGAGGTTTGATACAAAAATTGTAATTGTTATAGAGCTTTTTTATTGACAACTTTATTTTGCAATAGTTATGGAAAAAGTATTTTAAAAAGGTCTTTGTTAGGAAGTTAGAGAAGATGAAAGGGGGTTAATTTAATTAATAAATAAAGGAGTCAACGAATTGTTAATATATTTATTATAATGTTATTAGTGTATTCATAATTGATAAAATAAAAGTACATAAGAGTTAGGAGAATGGTTTTTGTGTAGAAAATATAGGAGAGAAAAAACTGATGAAGGATTAGTTTTGAGAAAATGGGTGTTATGATTAAAAAGGAAAATACAATTTTATAGGTGTTACTGTAATATTTTATTTGCTAGCAATTTTATTGCTTTTGCGTAACATTTATGTTCTTTAGTTAGAATTCGTTTTGAAAGACTTTGAACATTGTCATTTGGTAAAACTGGTACAGCGATTTGAGTGATTATAGTACCTGCATCAACTTCAGGAATAACATAGTGTACAGTACAACCTGTAATTTTTACACCTGCTTTTAGAGCTTGCTCTTGAGGATTAAGGCCTTTGAAAGAGGGTAATAAAGATGGGTGAATATTTATAACTTTATTGTGCCATTTATTTAAAAAATCAGCTTTTAGAATTCTCATGAATCCTGCGAGACAAACTAAATCAACATTATGTTGAACAAGTATTTCGTGAATTTGATTAGTATCAAGTGGATTATTTCTAATAATATATGTTGAGATTTTTGCTAGTTTTGCTATTTTTAATCCAGCAGCTTCATTTTTGTTTGTAATAACACATGCAACTTCCGCGGGGAAGTTATAGTTGTGACTTAATTTTATTAATGATTGCATATTTGATCCTCTTCCTGAGATAAGGATTCCAAGTTTTATTTTTTTCATTATAAATTTTGACTTAGTCAAATTAATTTTAACAAAAATATTTAAAAGGAAAATATATAGTTATATGTAAATTTTTGTTTTATAAATAAGTTTTTAGTCATTGTTAATGATTAAACAAAGTTAATGTTGGATTTTTTAAGTATTAGGAAGTTATTTTAATAATTAAAGAAGAGAAATAATTATTTAAATTGACCTAATTCTAAAACTTTTTTTTCTGTTATAAAGATGCTTTTTTTAAGACTTTTATCTATTAAATAAATAGTAGATAAATAAGTTTTTCGTTTTTTTATAATGTCAATAGTTAAAGTACCAGGGGTAATTGTAATTGAATTTGCAAATAGTGTGATACTTTTATCATTATGTTTTTTACATTTTTTTACAATAATTATTGGTTCAAGTTTAAGTTTAATTTGCAAAATTTTTTTTGCTATATAGATGTTTGAAAAAATAATTTGGTATATTAACCATGGTGTGTAGTTTATTAACAACTTGTAAAGTAATAATTTATTTGTTGTAGTATTTAAAATTTGGTTAAGGGTATTTTCATTATTTATTAATCGTTTAAAGATAAATAGTACAAATATAGATGAAAATATTCCACAGAAGATAAAAAATAATTTGAAATAACCAGATAACGTGATCCACAAAAAAAATAATGTTACAAAGGTAATGAAAAAAAAATAGTTTTTCTGTTTGTTCTGTACCATGTAAGTATCCCTTCTTAAAAATTTTTAAGAAACAGAAATAAAATACTGATTAAGTTTTATACTTATTCATTTGTGTATTCTAATATGAAGTATTAATTATGTCAATTTGTCAAATAAGTTAAGTAAAGCACTATTATGAGTATGTGTTATATATGATTTGTATACTACGCTGTGAGATAACTTTTATTAAAAGAGAAGGGTGCGCGATATTAGTGTTTGTTTTTCTTATTATTAAGAATTAAAAAATTAAGAATGTTTTTGTTTAATATTTTAAATAAGGAGAATGTATGGAAAATTTTAGAATTAAGAAAAATTATATTTATTGTAATTAATCTAAATTTTTATTGCATAAATATATGTATTATTTTAATATAGCAGCACAAACTAAAATATAAGGGGAGTTTATGAGTTTCACTTTATGCGAATTACCGTATGATAAGGCGGCTTTGGAGCCTTATGTATCTACGAGAACGTTAGATTTTCATTACGAAAAACACCATAGAGGATATTTAAATAAGCTTAATGAATTAATTAGAGATAACACTGATTACCAACAAATAAAAATTGAAGAATTGATAATGAGAATTCATGGGAATAATGATGAGATTCTTATATTCAATAATGCAGCGCAGGTGTGGAACCATACTTTTTATTGGAGCTCAATGAGGAGAAACGGTGGTGGTAATCCTAAAAATAATAGTTTTATTGCAAAAAAAATCCAAAATGATATTGGGGGTTTTGATAAATTTTATGAAGATTTTACAAATTGTGGAATAAGTCAGTTTGGTAGTGGATGGGTATGGTTAGTTCTTGAAGATGAGAAGTTAAAAATTACTAAAACTGCAAATGCAGATTCACCACTGATTTATAATCAAGTGCCATTGCTTACTATGGATGTATGGGAACATGCGTATTATCTGGATTGTCAAAACAACAGAGCTAATTATATAAAGATTTTCCTTGATTTTTTGATAAATTGGGATTTTGTAGAAGAGAATTTGAAGAAAAATATTTAAGATGTACGTGTCAAAAATAGCAACAACAAAGTTGCCTAATGGGTTACGTATAGTAACGGAGCGGGTATGTGGTGTTAATTCTGTAGCTTTAAGGATATGGATTGGTCTTGGTAGTAGGGATGAGATGGCTAATCAAAGCGGAATATCTCATTTTTTGGAGCATATGGCTTTTAAGGGGACAAAGACAAGAACTGCATTTGAAATTGCAAAGACTTTTGATGATATAGGTGGAATGTTTAATGCTATTACTTGTAGAGAGAGTACAAATTATTATATTAAAGTTCTTAAAAGAGATTTAAAAGTTGGTATTGATATTTTAGTAGATATATTGATGAATTCTACATTCCCAGAAAATGAATTAGAACGTGAGAAAAACGTTGTAATACAAGAAATTTTTCAAACTAATGATTCTCCTGGAGATATTATATTTTATAAATATTTTGAAGCAGCTTATGGGGATCAGTCGTTTGGTAGATCTATTTTGGGAACACAAGATATTGTAAGGTCGTTTACTAGAGAGGATTTAAATAACTACGTAAATGAACATTATTTTGGTGAGAATATGATATTTGCTGTTGCTGGAGATGTTGAACATGAGACAATAGTTCAATTAATTAAAAGTGTTCTTTCAGGAATTCGTACAAAAAAGTTAGGTAAAAAGCAAAATGTGAGTTTTATTGGTGGTGAGTATTTAGAGTATCGTAAGTTGGATCAGGTTAATTTGTTAATTGGTTTACCAGGTATTTCTCGTTATAGTAATAAATATTACGTGTTTCAAGTACTTAATTCTATATTAGGATGTGGGGTGTCGTCACGTTTGTTTCAGGAGGTAAGAGAAAATAAAGGGTTAGCTTATTCTATCTATTCGTTTAATTCTAGTTACGCTGATACAGGGATATTCTCTATTTTTGCTAGTACGGATAGCAAGAATTTAGTTGATCTTTTAAAGGTTATAATAACAGAGTTGAAAAAGTTATCTATAGATGATTTGAAAAGAAATGAAGTAGATAGGGTAAAAGAGCGAATAAAATCTCAAATTTTAATGTCGCGTGAGAGTGTAGATTCTCGTGCTGAAGCGTTGGGGTATTATTATGGTAGTTATAATAGGTACCTTAGTAAAGATGAGTTGATAGAAGGGATCGATGTGGTTACTTCTATTAATGTGAAAGAAGCAGCAGAGAAACTGTTATCTCAATGTGAAAAGACTACTTTAGCTGCAATTGGGGAAATAAGGTCTTTACCAAGTCGTGATATAGTGATTTCTATGCTTAAAATTTAAAGATTAATAAAATTTTGTTTGTATTTTTAATATTTTGGAGCTTATTTCGATTCATAAGTTTATAAGTGTAGTAGAGTTTTATTACTATAAAAACCAGAAACATTACAATAGTATTTAATATGTTTTTTTTATATTGAGATTATTTAGTAGTATAAACTAATTTTAAATGTTTTTACTTTTATTAAAGTACTGTTTATTATTAGGTATTAAAATAACTTTCAAAAAGGACGTATAATATGTAAAATAAATATAAAATAAAAGGTTGGGGTCGCATCATTAATCGGAGTTGTAATGAATGAGTTCTAATTTATTATTAGAATAAAGTATGTATAAGACAAAGAGAGAATATTATAAAATTAGGAATACATTTTCTTAAGAAGGATTTGTATGAAACTATTAGTAGCAAATTAGATTAGAGTTTAAATAAGTTAAATGTGTTTTATTTAACAGTCTTTACAAAGTTATTAAAAAGTTATTTTATTTTGTATTTATTTTATATATATTTTAGCTTAAATCTATGTTAACATGTCCCATTTTACGTTTATTTTTAACTTCTTCTTTTCCGTATATAGTTATACTAGCTTTTGTGTTAATTAAATAATTATAAAAATTATATATATCATTGCCTATTATATTTTTTGTCATGCAAGGAAAACGTAGTTTTACTTTTTGCATAGGCAATCCGCATATTATTCTAATTAGTTGTTCAAATTGACTGATGTTACATGCATCTAAGCTCCAGTGGCAAGAGTTATGGGGTCTTGGAGCTAGTTCATTAACTAATAAATTATTATTTTTGGTAATAAAAAATTCAATAGCAAGAATTCCTATTATATCAAGAACATTAGCTATTTTATGTGCTATTTGTTTTATTTCTTGAGTTAGTCTTTTATCTATTTTAGCGGGTACTATTGAAGTATCTAGTATCCCGTTAATATGGTGATTTTCTGCTATGGGAAAAAAGTTTATATTACTATTTCTATCTCTTGCAATAACTATTGAGATCTCTTTTGATAAATCGATGCATTCTTCTAGAATATATTGGATGTTCCAATCTAAAGAAGCAAATTGTTTTATTTTAGAAGCATTTTCAATAATATATTGTCCTTTTCCATCGTAACCCATTTCTATTGTTTTTAATCTTGCTGGATAATTAAAATTACTACTGTTCTCTAACAGTTCATTATAATTACGTATATGTTTATAGAAAGCGGTTTTTATACCTAAATTTTTAATAAATTTTTTTTCTCTTAATCTGTTTTGGGAAATATATAATGCTTTTTTGCTTGGATAAAAGTCTATATATTGTGATATAGTATTAACTACATTGCTAGGTATATTTTCAGATTCAATGGTAACTAGATCTATACTTTTTATAAAAGATATAAGCATTCTATTATTAGAATAATCCGCTATAGATATGTTATTTGTAACAAAACAAGCTGGATCATTTTTATTATGGGCAAGAATATGTACTTTTTGTCCAAGTTTCGTTGCGGCAACAGCAATCATTTTACCTAATTGTCCAGCACCTATTATTCCTATTGTTTTTTTATTTAGCATATTGTATTTCATTTATCATTCTGACTAGAGTATAACAACATACTTGAAAAGAGTATAAAAATACTATACAATCTGTGGAAATTTATTTACTGGACAATAAATATGGCTTTGGAATATACGCTTACTACTAATTCTGTTGAGGTTACAGTTTTGCCGGTTTATATCGAAGAGCAATCTATTCCTTATGAAGAATGCTATGTGTGGATGTATAATATTAAAATAAGAAATAAAAGCTCATCAACTATTCAATTATTAAGTCGTTACTGGCAAATAATAGATTATAAAGGAAAAGTAAATGAAATTGCAGGTGCTGGCGTTATTGGAGAACAGCCCGTGATAAAACCAGGAGAGGTGTTTAGATATACAAGTGGGACATATCTAAACGCACCTTCTGGAATAATGCAGGGTAGATATGAGTTTTTAAATGAAAAGAGTGCAAAAGTTTTTGAGGTTATGATACCGCCTTTTTCTCTGGATAGTCCGTATATAAATTCTAGACCACACTAAATTTATTTAGTTTTGTTGCATATTAGGTATATAGAGGCTTAGGCAACAAAAGTAAATAAAAAGTAAAAAGGTTAAGGGGTTTTTGATACGATAAAGTGATATGATTTTGATAAATTAGTTAGAAAGGTTGTTGTGTGATATTGTATTTTGTGGAGTGGTGGGGTTTTACATAGGAATTTGTGTGTTATATCATTTAAATTTCATGATCTTCATATGGTAATTATATATATAACTTTAAAGTCGTTGAAAATTTTATAGTGAAAATTATTTATATTTTACGGTTTACGTATTAGGTTTTGTTGATTGTAGTAAAATTAAGACTTTTTGGATTTTAATTTTTATAGATTAATTTAGTTATTGGTTATTATTTATTATATGGAGACATATAAACCGGTTTTGAAAATTTTAATTTTTAATTTTATTTAATTTAATCTTATTTTATATCTCTTCTTCCTTGTGATTAATTGGGAAATTCCTTAATTATAATAATAATAGAATAAGATAAAGTGTTATTTGTTTAGTTTTTATTTGAGCTTTCATTTTATTTTATTATTTGTAGCTTTAAGAAAATTAATATTGAAATAAGTTTTTGATTAGATTTCTTTTAAATTTATTATTTTATTATATATTTTTAAGTCTTTTTTTAATTTTTGGATAATTTTTCTATTTTTAAGTTTTATTATTTATTTTAGGTTGTATATGTTGTGTTATGTATTACACCCCAAGTGTAGAAATTTATTATTAATAAAAGTATTAAATATTTGTGCCCTTGTAATATTTATCATTGAAGTTTAAATTAGGGGTTCTAATTTTTTAATTTAAAGATCAAATTTATTAAAAATTTTATTTTGTGTATTATATAAATATGTATTTATCTTCTAAGCAGTGATGAAAGTACAATTATTACAAAAAGCATTCCACCAATGAGCGATGTGGTTCCACCAATGATAAAGCAAATACGTGACAATATTGACGAAATGTTTGGTAAAGCCGCAACTTTCCTTAAAGTTCCGTATCCACCTAACCAGGCAAGACTAGTAATATGAAGAAAATGTCCTAGGCTATACAAATATATCTGTAATTTTATTACAGAATTTTGTATTGTTTTACAGCCTAATTTTGGTAGAAGCCAGTAAATAAAATTCATGAAGGCTATAGTAATACCAACTATACAACCGTGGTAATGCGCAGGAATAATAATATTTCCCTCAATAGTTAGTGTTCCTAGTATACAACCGTAAGTAAATAGTATAAATGAATGTAATAAATAGTTTTCTTTACTAAGAATGGTTTTTATGTTAAAGCATACTAATATTATTAGTATGCATATGAAAATTGCTCCAGCAATTTTCATATGCCAAACAAAAAATTCCATCAGTTTAATGCTATCTATTGGATAGATAAGGTATATGAGTGGTCCGGTTATAGATAAGATTACATTAGTAAACAGTAGTAAAATAACAGTTTTTTTATTTAAAACCAAATTGATATTTGAATCTAATATTATTAGATAGACTAGAAACATCCCTTGAACAAAAACGAATTGCAGTAAATGCCCTCCCCCCCAAAAAAGGTATTCATAAAATGAATTTTTATTTGAATAATATAAATCAGGAGGCATATTTCTATAGGCTAGAATAAAACAAAGCAATGATGATATAAATGTAATGATAAGTCCAGTTTGTCCAATAGAGAAATAAGAAACATGTTTATTTGAAATATAGCTGAGAATTATATTTATGAATGTACTAATAATAAATAAGCCTAGTCCAAATAAAAATAATTTGTTTTGTGATATAGGTATATAGTTGCTCTTTATTATTTCGGTATCTGAGAAAAATGCAGATACAAATATTAGAAATGCAGAAAAAATTGAGAGAATTAATAAAAAATTAAACCAGTTATTGGTGTTTTGTAGATTTATGATAAAAAGTAAAGATATTACGGAGCACATCCATACTAAAATTGATAAATTTACATGTATTACTAGTGCATTATCAAAAATATTCTGAGAAGAAAGAATAAGAGATGATATAAATGGTAGTCGCAGAAAAATAACGATTATTGATAGCAACCCAGAACAAGCAATAGCGCATGTTGCCAAATATATCCATTGTCTGCAGATTACAACATTATTTGTTTTTAACAAAAGTTACCCCTACTTTTTATAAAAATTATAAATAATTTACTTTAGTTAATTTTCATGTAGAATTGTACATTTATATGTGAATAGTGGCAACAATATAGCAACAAGATTTGTTTATTGTTATAAGAAAAGAGCTCATTTATATGGGTTGTTGTGAATAATTAACATCTGATTTCACTAAAATTGATTTAGTATTTAGCTGGATATTGCTAAATTAAATATTTATTTTGTTGTCAACAGGTATTGTGTAAATTACAGTCGATTTATGAATTATGAATGTTTATTAATTTAGTATGAGTAATCTTTATAATAATAATAATATATTAGCGGTGAATTAGATTCATAATTTTGTTGCGGTATTTCGAGAAAATATTAGGTATAATTAAATGGTTGTCTGTTATTCTATAAGAAGTAAAGATTAGGAAATTTAATTTAAGAAAATTAATAAAAGTAAAAATTTGATAGAAAAACTTACATTTCATATTATGAAAATATATTTTAGTAAAAATTTGATAAATAATATTATTAGGATACAGAGATATAAATAATTATAAATTTTTTTTATTAAAATAATAAAATCTTTAGAATGTTAGACTGTGATTTTATCAGTTAATGAATATTAAAGTTGTAAATTGATTTTCTTTTTTTTTAGGAAAGCATTTTACTTCATAAATAGGACTTTTTATTAATTGTAAATTAATTACAGAAAATTTAATGCTCGCAGTTGTAAAATTATTAAAATGTGAGGGGGCGGCTTTATATAAAGCAATATAGTTTTGTTAACTGATTGGATAGTCACCAGTAAAGCAAGCATCACAATATTGTGGTGTTATATTGTTTCGTTTTTCTTTTTTAATAGCTTGATATAATCCGTTAATACTTAGAAAGGATAAACTGTTTATTCCCATATTTATTTCTATCTCTCTTATTGATTGATTTGCAGAAATTAAATCTTTGCATTCTGGTGTATCGATTCCATAAAAACAAGAATATTTAATTGGTGGACTTGAAATTTTTAAGTGGATTTCTTTTACTTCTGCATCTTTTAACATAGTTATTATACTTCTGAGTGTGTTACCGCGTACTATACTGTCATCTATTAAAATAATGTTTTTTTTATTTAAAATATGTTTATTAGCGTTAAATTTTAATCTTATTTTTATTTTACGTATTTCATTAATTGGTTGTATAAAAGTTCTTCCTATGTAATGATTACGAATTATTCCTAGTTCCATTGGCAATCCTGAATGTTTTGCATATCCAATAGCTGTAGGTATTCCGGAATCTGGTATTGGTACAATCATATCTATATTATTTTTTGGCGGACTTTCTTCTGCGAGAATTTTTCCTATTTCTTTTCTCATGTTATATATAGATTTACCTTCCATTATACTATCTGGTCTTGAAAAATAGATATATTCAAAAATACAAAAGCTAGATTTTTGTTGCGTAAATGGAAATGCAGAAGTTAAATGACCACTACGATCAATAATGATTAGCTCACCTGGTTTTATTTCTCTAATAAATTTGGTATTAAGAATATCAAAAGCGCAAGTTTCAGATGCAAGTACATAAGAATTATTTAATTGTCCTAAAACAAGTGGTCTGATTCCAGCGGGGTCTCGGACTCCGATAACCATTTCTTGATTAATTGCAACAAAAGAGTAAGCGCCTTGTATTTGCTTTAGTGAATATATAAAACTTTCTATAAAATGATCTTTTATAGTAGTTTCCATTAAGCGCACTACTACTTCTGTATCAATATCTGATTGAAAAATACATCCTTGTTTGATTAGTTGTTCACGTATTTGAGGAATATTGATTAAATTGCCATTATGGGCTATAGCAAAGTCCCAAAACTTTTTACCCTTACCAAGCATAGGCTGCGTTCCGACTTTATTACCGCTTGTTGAGTATCGGACATGACCTATTGCATGATTTCCTGGCAAAGATTTTTTTATTGAATCTATATTGTCAAATGTATCATTCACCTGACCCTTAAAGTAATAAGAATATAATTTATTGTTGTGGCTTGTTACAATACCAAAAGATTCTTGACCTCTATGCTGTAAAGCATGGAGGCCTAATATTGAATCGAAAACAGCGTTTTTATTGTAGCTTATACCAAATATCCCGCATTCTTCGCGCACTTCATCAAGCATAAAAATCATTCAGCAAAGTTCTAATTTTACTTTAGCATATGAACAAAGTACAAGTATTTTAATTTAATAAGAAAGAGATTATGTCTAGAAGTTTTATGTTTTTATTAATTTTTAACTTTAAAGCTATAGTCTTAACAAAATAAATTATCTTATTATGCAAGTTTAAGTTTTTTATTTTAATATTTCTTGTAAAAAATATTAAAAATATTAATAGTAAATATTTCTTTTGTATTTCTATATGAAATCCTTCAAGAGTTGAATATACACCAATAAATAAAATAAATATGATTATAATCATTTTTAATTCGGAGTTAGATTCAATTAATTTAGTAATATAGTTTAATAGAAATATCATTATTAATATAGAAAATGTGTATGCTATGGTGATTATTATAATATTATGAGTTAGTATTATAGCTGTTAATAAAGAATCAATAGAAAAAATTGAGTCTATTAATAATATTTGCGATATAATTGAGAATAATTGTAGTTTGATATCTATTTTTTTTTCTATTTGTCTATATAAAATAATGTTGTTTTGTAATTCTATAGAACTTTTGATAATGAGAAATAATCCTCCTACTATCATAAATAAGTCTTTTGTTGAGATATCAAGTAGTGTGATATGGAGTATAGGTTTTTGTATTGATGTTAATATATATGATATCATCAATATCACTATGAAGCGTGTTAACAACATTAGTCCTATACTTATAAAGTACAATTTTTTTTTAATTGTGATTGGTGCATTATTTATTAATAAAGAGATAAAGATTAGATTGTCTATATTAAATATAATTTCAAATAATATGAGTGTTAGTAAAGTCCAAATTTCAGTTAACATATTTTATGTATTTTAGTTTTTTTGTTTTGGTTTTTAATTATATATACGAAAACAAGTGGGATTTTAGTAATAATTTTGAATCAGGTAAAGGGTTTTATATATATATCATTAAGTAAACATTTCAATTAATAAGGGTATAGTTTTTCTATTTACCATTTTAAATGGTGTTAGTTTTAATTTTAGCAGAGCTTTTATATTATTTTAATAATGAAAGTAGCACCCCTTATATACTCAAAGTTTTGTTTTTTAAAAGATTAGCTATTAAAACAACTTTAAAGGTTTTATTTTTTCTATGTGATATAAAATACTCAGCTGTATTAGATTTAATTTAAAGTAATTTTAAACCTTATTCTCCCTTAGAGAAGATTACTTATCACTCTGTTTAGATGTGAATCACGAGACTATTTGTATAATTCAACACGGAATTTTGATAATGTAAATGCTTTCTCTTTGTAAAAAGTTTTTATAGTTATAAAAACTATTACAAAATTATAAATGAAAAGTACAACATGTTTTGATCTGATAAGTTTTTAAAAATTCATTATCGAGCATCTGATTTAATCATTACAAATTTCGAATTGTGAGGATTCGAAATTCATAATACATAAAACAAGAAGATATATTTAAAAGAAGAAAATGGGAGAGCTACATAAAGTCATCATGTGACATCATATGTTCTTCGTATTCATTACTATCGTTTTGATAAGTTGTTGTTACATCAGTTTTGTCATAATTACTGTCTAGCATAGCGTCTAATATAATATCCAACTTTCCTTCCCTTTCAAGATCTATTAGTTTATCACATCCTCCAATATGATATATATAATCACCATTATCATCGACAATAAAAATTTGCGGGACTGTTTTAACATTGTATTTTAATTTGATTTCATCAAATAAATCTGGTTTTTCGAGTATATCGATTTCTTCGTATTTTGTATCTCTTTTATCTAGTAATTCTTTTGCCTTTTTGCAAAACGGACAGTGTTGCTTTACATATATTACAATTTTTTCTTTAGTACTTTTCACAATTTACCTCTGTAACTTTAAAATATGGCTATTATATATAAAACATATAAAGATATCAATTGTATGAAAATTATTTATGATCATTTTGATCACAAATATAAAATAAATAGTGGTGTAGTATTAACTTTTGGAAATTTTGACGGTTTACACTTAGGACATGAACTTATAATTTCTACTGTTAAGAGTATAGCTGTAAAAAGGAAGTTACCTTCTGTAATTTTAACTTTTGAACCTCATCCATTAGTTTTATTCGGTAAAAATAATTTTAAATTGATAAATCAAAAACAAAAAAGAGAGTTGATTAGTAGTTGTGGAGTAGATTATTTATATATTATTGATTTTAATGAGAGTTTTTCTAAGATTAACTGTAGTGATTTTATTACTAAGATTTTAATAGATAGATGTAATACTAAACATATAGTTGTTGGGAAAAGTTGTACTTTTGGTTATAACCGTTTTGGTAATGTTTTGACTCTAAGGGAATATTGTAAAACTGGATATTCTTTAACTGAGTTGGAACCGTTAATAATTGAAGGAAAAATTTGTTCTTCTTCTTTAATTAGAAAATATTTACAAGAAGGTAAAACGGAGATTGCTAATAAATTACTTGGTAAGCCTTATCAGGTTTCTGGTATTGTGACAAAGGGTGCATGTAGGGGTAGAGAGATAGGATTTCCGACTATAAATATTCCGATAGAAGATTATATGATAAAACCTAAGTTTGGTACTTATTATGCTAAAGCAGCATTTTTTGATATTAATTTAAATTGCTTGTATGATGGAGTAGCTAACATTGGCATTAGACCTACACTTAAAGATTTGAAAAAACCTATAGTAGAAATGCATATATTTGATTTTAGTGAAGACGTATACGGCTATAAAGCTGATGTACAACTTTTAAAGTTTATTAGATCGGAAAAAAGATTTCATAGTATTGATGAATTAACGAAGCAAATTAACTGTGATGTAATTAAAGCTTATCAGTTAAGGACAAATTTATGAAAAAATTATGTTTAATTATTATACTAATTATAGTATTGACTGATCAGATGAGTAAATTGTACATAGGTTCATTGATTAACGGAAGAGAGTCAATTGAAGTTGTTAGGTTTATAAAGTTAATTGGAGTATGGAATACTGGGGTTAGTTTTGGAATGTTTAGTACCTTACCACACGGTGATATTTTGTTTTCAACACTTTCAATGTTAGTAATTAGTATACTTATATATTTGATATATAAATCAAGTGACAAATTGACTTGTTTTGGTTTTTCCTTAATGCTTGGTGGGGCAATCGGTAATATAATTGATAGAATTTATTGGGGTGCTGTATATGATTTTATATGTTTTTATATTGGTAGCTGGTATTGGCCAACTTTTAATTTAGCGGATGTGTATATAGTTTGTGGGATGTTTGTGTTATTATGTAGATGGTATATCTATGATAGATTTATTCTTAATTCTAGATAAAATAATGAGTAAAAAATTTTTTTGAACTTATGAGTTGATTAGCAGAAGAAATGGCACTTTGTAAATTTTTCAGATTTTTTGTGTTGTTTTTACTATTTTTTCACCCTAATTTTTTAGGAATTGCACATAATGTAAGGTACGGTGTTAAGTATACTAAACTTGGCAATGGGTTGGATGTTTATGTTGTACCTTACAGTAATCAAGTATCAGCTGTTTTTCATGCTATGATATATAGAGTTGGTGGAATGGATGACCCGATAGGTAAAACAGGATTAGCTCATTATCTTGAGCGCTTAGTATTTGAAATTTCAGAGAAATTTAAAAATATAGAATCCATTATGAATAATATTGGAGCAAGATTTAATGCATTTACTACTAGAGAATATACTTGTTATTACGAGTTAGTATCAAAAGAGGATTTACCATTAGTAATGGAAATTGAAGCGGATAGAATGAAAAGTTTGAATGTTTATCAAGGCAAAATAGATAAAGAGAAAAGTATAATATTAGAAGAGAGAAGGATGATGATTGATAATAATCCCAATAATTTATTGTTAGAAGAAATGAATAGTGTATTTTATCGTGCTGGTTATGGTAGACCTATTATTGGTTGGGAGGATGACATTAAAACTTATAATATTGATGATATAATAAAGTTTTATAATGATTATTATAATCCAGGAAATTCAATATTGCTAGTTATTGGTGATGTTGATTTTAACGAGATAGCAAAGTTAGCATCAGAAAAATATGGGAAAATTAAATTTACACCACCTAAAATTAGGTATTATCCAAATCATGATTTAGCATATAATGCGAGTTTATTATTAACTTTAGAGAGTTCTAAAGTGAAGGAACCAGTTTTATATTTTCGTTATCGTGTTCCTTTATTTAAGAATATAGATGAAATTTATGCTGTTAATTTAGCAGTTGAGGTATTGGGAGTTGGTAAATTTAGTAGATTATATAAGAGTTTGATTTTAGATAAAAATATTGCAGCATCAGTATTTGCTTATTATAATAATTTAACTTTTAGTGATGGTTACGTTGATATTGAGGTAATTCCAAAAATTGGGGTAGAATTAAGTGTTATTGAAAGAGAGTTAGATGGTGTTATTAGTAATTTTCTTTTAAGAGGAGTGACAGATAATGAGCTACAAAATGCAAAATCTAGATATAAAGAAGTACAACTTGGTAAGTTGTCTGATTTAACAAGTATAGCAATGTTTTATATACCACGTTTGGCACTTGGTATGCAGCTTGATGAAATAGATATTTTATGTAGCAAAATTGATTTTATTGATTTAAAAGAAGTAAATAATAAAATTCGTGTTGTTTTTTCTACTACTAAATTAGTTGGTCGATTACTCTCTAAAAGAGAGTATGGAGAATAGGTAAATTTGTATTGTAGTTTTTGTTAATTTAATTATGAACAGGTATTAGGGTATGTAGAAAAAGAAGGTTTTATAGAAAATGTTAAGGTTTTGTTATTAAAAAGTTGTATTCATTAAAGGTTTTTTAGTCATCATTTAAAGATATTGGTTATTATTGTATATAGAGGGCGAAGAGTAACCGGCTTAGTTGTTCATTTATGAAGTTTTTTTTAGAAGAATGAATAGGTACGAAGGTGTGTTTTCACTGTAGTAGTTAAAGAGAGGATTAGTTTAGATTTTATCGTTGATGAGAGGATGTCTATAAGTTTTCTAGATATTTTTCATTTATAGAGTCTAGATGAAGGCTTCATTATTATCTTAAATATTTTCAGTGTAAATGAATGGGACGTTTTGAAAAAGTAAAATTACTTAGTAAAGTTTCATTGTTTGGAGAAATGTATTCTAAAATATTAGTTTGAGATATTAAGGAGGATTTTACACTATATAAAATGTAGTTAATTAATTTATGATTTATCCCTTAAATAAGGGATTACTATTAGTGAGGAACAGCCTTTGTTAAAGGTTTATTTATAAGTATATGTCTCCTATTATAAAAGTTGAAGATATGTTGGGAGTTAAAGTGATATACTTTTATATAAATGGTTTATGATTTCAGTGGTATGAATTTTGTTGTTGCAACTTTTTATCATTTTGTAGAACTTTTAAAGTTTTATGATGTTTTTGTGAAAATAAGAGATAAGATGAAAGTTATGTCTGATAATTTTGGATTAAGAGGTACTATTCTCCTTGCAAAAGAGGGTATTAATGCAACTATATCAGGTAAAAGAGATATAATTAATGAAGTATTCGATTTTTTGCGTTTTGAATGTGGATTAGAGTTACCTATATGGAAAGAAAGTATAGCGGAGCATCAACCATTTAATAAAATGAAAGTTAAGTTAAAAAGAGAAATTGTAAATTTTGGCATAGGTAATTTAAATATCTCTCTTAGGGGTGAGTATATTGATCCAGAGCATTGGGATGATTTTATTCTTCAACCTAACGTTTTAGTTATAGATGTTAGAAATGAATATGAAGTAAAACTAGGTAAGTTTAAAAATGCGATTAATCCGCATATTCAATATTTTCGTGAGTTTCCTAGATGGGTAGAATTTTTTACTAAGAATAAGGATATGAAGTTGGCTATGTATTGTACTGGTGGGATAAGATGTGAAAAATCTACAGCATATATGAGGAGTTTAGGATTTAATAATGTATATCAACTCAGAGGTGGTATACTTTCTTATTTTGAGAAGACTTGTAACAAAAATAACAATTGGGAGGGTGAATGTTTTGTTTTTGATAATAGAATTGCTGTTGATAATTTTCTTGTTCCTAGCAGGAGGATAAAATGTATATTTTGTTCAAGTCAAATTTTAAAAATTGATGAGTTGAAATCAGTTTCACGTGGTAAGGTAGTTTGTTCATCTTGTAGGGTTAACATGTTAGCGAGTTGAGATATAATTTGATATATTTTATTATAATTATGTGATTAAAGTCGATTTTGACTTGATTATATTTTAGTTTGAGAAGTTAATGTGGGTTTGAATTTTAATCAGTAGAAATTTCATTTTGATGAGATTTTAGTAGTTTTAATTTTATACTAAGTCTTAAAAAGAAATTGGGCTTTCTTGTTATTTTGCTATAGAATTTATCTATTAGTTTCTTTTATTTTGTAAAATTTAGATTTCTTGTTACTAAAAAGTAGATAGTGATTTTATTTTAGTATTAAAGATATGTATTAACAATTAGATTATTTATAATTTTTGAAATAAAAAAATTTTTCCTACTTTATAGGACTTTATATAAGTTTTCTTTTAAAAGAATAAAAATATTACGGGAGTAATAATTAAATAATTATTTGTTTTATACTTTATTAATTATTTTAAGTGTGTTTAGCTCATATTTTATAGAACAATTATTTTTGATTTTAATAAAAATTAACTTTGATATTTATATTGAGATGTAGTGTTTTAGAGTTATATCTTCCTATAGATTAGATGAATTGAAATCAAATTTATGTTAGATCAAAGTTTCTTTATTTTTCGAGATTTTAAGTTTAGGAGGTTATTAATTTAAATTAATTAGAAAAGAGAGGTTAACTCTTTATAAGAATTTTTAAAAGTTTTATATTATAAAGAATTAAAAATGATTTTTATTAAAAATAAATGTTAATAGTTTTACTTTAAAAGTTATCTAATTAGTGATTAAATGGATTTTTTCTAAAAAAAGCTAATTTTAATTAGAAGAATAAATTTGAAAAGAAAAAGTGTATTCTAAATTTTTAGATAGATAAGAAATGTTATTAGATTTTAGTTTATATAGATTATTTTATATTTATTTTAATGTTTAAAATTTATTAAATATTTTGTTAAAATTGTGTTGTGAATTGATGTAATATGAACTAATCATTTAATGTTGATTTGCTTTTCCTCTATTAAATACCTTTAAGTACTAGAGGTTTAATATTGCAAGAGATATAATAAGTTTGAGGGGATTTTCATATTTTTATTTATTTTATGGTGTTATTAGAGAATAGTAAAGAAATTTGTGAAATTTTGGTAGAATCGTGGGTTTTGTACTAAATTAAATTGAGAACAGGAGAATTTTTATTTATTTTAGATAAAAGTTAAAATAAAATAATAAAAGAGTAGAAAGAAATAAAGTTTTATAAGATATATTCACTCCCCATTTATTCATAATAATAAATGGGGAGTGAATTTAGGTAGTTAGTGATTTTATTAGTTTTGGTAGTTAGTTTTTTTATTTTATTCCAGTGTGTATTGCTACTATTCCATAACTCATATTACGAAATTTAACATTTTTAAATCCTACTTCTTCGATTTCAATTTTAAATTCAGATTGAGTTGGAAATTCTCTTATACTTTTTACCAAGTATTCGTAGGGATTTTTGTCTTTAGTAATTATACTTCCAATTTTAGGGATTATTTTAAATGAATATATATCGTAAAATTTGGTAAAAATTTTGTTTTGATAGTGCATAGGTGCAAATTCTAAACAAACGAATTGTCCGTTTGGTTTTAATACTCTGTAAGCTTCACTTAGAGCCTTTTTACGGTTTAAAATATTTCGAATACCAAAAGCTATTGTACAAAAATTAAATTTACAATCTTCAAGTGGTAAGTTTTCTGCGTTTGCACATATAAAATTAAAATTAAGTTGATTTGCATTTATAGATTTGTCACGACCCTTATTTAGCATATTTTGATTTATATCACATATTGTGATTTGAGCGCTCGGTTCTCTTTTAGCTATTCTTATTGCTATATCTCCTGTTCCTCCTGCGATATCTAAGATTTTAGAATTTTCTATAAGATGAAGACTGTTTACCATATCATTTTTCCATAATCTATGCATTCCTAAGCTTATTATATCATTCATGATATCATATTGATTTACTACAGCGTTGAATATATTCATAACTAGTTGTAATTTATTATTTATCATATTTATGCGTGTACTACACTATTTATTTTAATGGATTGCTTCTATAGTTGCATTTTATATTTTTATATATATTAATATATAACTAATAAAGAAAATTATATTATAATAAAGTTTTAAGCTCAGTAAGTCTGTTAAGTGGCAATACAAAATATTATTTCTTTTATTATGATATTATCTGTAGCGACCGCTGATATGGCAACTGATTTATATTCAGTTGCATTACCAAATATTGCTCATTATTTTGAAGTAGAGGGTTATATAGTGCAGCTTACGATTAGTTTGAATCTAATTGGACTTGCGGTATCTGGGTTGATCTATGGTCCATTATCTGATTATTACGGTAGGCGTCCAATTATGCTAATTGGTATGATAATTTTTACTTTAGCTAGTATTGCTTGTTATATAGCTGATGATATTGTTATTCTAGTAATTGTTCGTTTTATACAAGGAATAGGAGCCGGTGTAGCAAGTGTAATTGGATATGCAGCAATAAGAGATATGTATTCAGGTAGTGAATATTCAAGGGTGATTTCAAGGTTAAATATGGTAGTAGCGCTTTCACCTGGAGTAGCTCCAGTGATAGGCAGTTATGTAATTTCCAATGGATATAGTTGGAAATTTTTGTTTTTTATTATGTCAGTTGTAGCAATTATTATTCTTATTTTTATTTATTTTAAATTACAAGAAACACTTACCTTAAATAATAAGAGTGAAATAGATATAATTGACGTAATATTTAACATTCCAAAACAATATATTTTAATTTTAAGGAATTATCGTTTTCTTGGATTTGCAATTATTCATGGATTAACTTTTATGTGGCTTTGGGCATATATTGCTAATTATCCTTTTATATTTGAGTCTATGGGTGTTGAAGTACAGTATTTTGGTTATCTAATATCAGTTATAGTTATATTTTATATCATAGGAACTATTATTAATAGGAGGTATGTGCTAAAACTAGGTGTTAATAGAATGTTGATGATAGGCTTGTTATTACCAATAGTACCTGAGAGTTTATTAGTATATTTTTACTTTATCGACAAATTAAATATTCTTGTTCTTCAAGCTGTTTGGATTCCAAGTAATATAGGTCTTGCACTTGTGATAAGTAATAATGTAACTTCTGCGTTAGAAACAATTGAGGGCATAGGACTTGGTAGTGCAATTCTTTCATTTTTCAATATGATATTTGGAGCCATTGGAGTATATATAATAGGAAAATTTTTTTCTTATGGTATTTTACCAAATTTATTACTAACAATAGTATGTTCTATATTTGCAGTTTTTATATATTGCAAGATTAATGAGAGAGGAGGAGATTTAAGAAAAAAGATATAGAAGAGTTGTTTAGTATGTATGGTGGTCGTAATTTAATCTTCTTTATCCTACCCCCTCAAAGGAGGGAGTATTTATTTAGTTAGAATAGTAATTAAGGGTTGGTTATTTTTGTGAAATTTATTTCAATTAATGAAAAGAGTCTCGTATAATGTGAAAGTGTAGTTTATAAGAGATTTTACATGTATTATAAGAGATCTAGTCAGGGGATCAATTTTTTGCATATAAGTTTTACTACGTAGTTTGCACTAATATTAAAATGTCTGTAGAGCTCTTTACAAGGAGCGGATTTTCCAAAGCTTTTCATACCAATAAATATACCATTTAAGCCTATATATTTATGCCAGCCTATTTCGCTCCCAGCTTCAATCGCAACTTTGATGCTATTGTTATTTAATATTGTTTTTTTATATTTATCATTTTGTTCATCAAAAAGTTCCCAGCACGGCATGGAAATGACTCTTGTTCCTATGCCTTTTTTATGTAATTTTTTTCTTGCTTCAATTGCAATTTGAACTTCAGATCCGGTTGCAAATATTGTCACTTCCAGATTTTTTAAATATTCACATAGAATGTATGCACCAAATTTTGATAAATTATCAAATTGATAAGTGTTAGAATGAAATTTGCGCATATAATTTACATTTTGTTTTGAGAGTGCAAATAACACAGGTGATTTTTTTTTCTTTAACGCGATATTAATACATTCTAATGTTTCGATTGCATCTGCAGGTCTAAAAACATATAAATTCGGTATGGCTCGAAGAGAGGCTAGATGTTCTATTGGTTGGTGAGTAGGACCATCTTCTCCTACCCCAATTGAATCATGAGTCATTATATACATAATTTGTTGTTTCATTAATGCTGAGAGACGTATAGCAGGACGACAATAATCGGAAAATGTTAAAAATGTGCCACAATAAGGAAATATTCCACCATGAAGAGCCATACCGTTCATACAAGCAGCCATAGCATGTTCTCTCACTCCATAGTGTATATAAGAACCGCTATAATTATTACTGTTTATTATTTTCATGTGCTTATATCTAGTACAATTTGACTGAGTAAGATCGGCAGATCCACCAATTAGTTCAGGCATAGACTTAGTTATAAGTTCCATTATCTTACCAAAAGAAGATCGAGTAGCTTCGTTAAGCATTGTTTCATGTATTTGTTTTTTAAAATTAGTTAAATTATTTTCGATGTTATTTGGTAAATGCTTGTTAAGCCTTCTCTGTAGCTCTTTATTTATTAATGGTGTATAGTATTGTTTTGCTCTTTTAATTGTTTTTATCCATGCGTTTTTTACATTTTCTGGTATATGAAATGATTCATAATTCCAGTTTAATTTTTTTTTCATTTCTTTTATATCCTGTTCAGTAGGAATAGTACTATGAGCAGAAGATGTATTAGCATAATTTGAAAATTTTCCTATGATTGTCTTACAACAGATGAGTGATGGCTTGTCAGATTTTTGAGCTTGTTTTATTGCGAGAGATATGGAATTGAAATTATGGCCGTCAATTTTATTAACATTCCACCCATAAGCTGAAAAACGTTTTTCTATATCATCAGAACAAGATAAGTTGATAGTGCCGTCTATAGAAATGTTATTATCATCAAAAAGGGCTATTAATTTATTTAGTTTAAGATGTCCAGCAAAAGATGCTGCTTCATGGCTTATTCCCTCCATAAGACATCCATCTCCAAGTATTACATAGGTATAATGATCAATTTTAAATTTTTTTTTGAGAATTGCTTCAGCAAGTGCCATACCAATTGAAATAGCAAATCCTTGTCCAAGTGGACCTGTTGTTGCTTCTATGCCTGGAGTTAAACCAAATTCTGGATGACCTGGAGTTTTAGATCTGAGTTGTCTAAAATTTTTTAATTCATCTATACTAATGTAGCCTGTTAGATATAATATTGAATACAATAATATTGAACCGTGACCGTTTGATAAAATAAAACGGTCTCTATTGAACCATTTTGGATCATCTGGATTGTGATTTATGTATTTAGCAAATAAAACAGTCGCGACATCCGCCATACCAAGTGGCATACCTAGATGTCCAGATTTTGCTTTTTGTATTGCATCAACTGATAAAAAACGGACAGCGTTTGCCATAGATTCTAGTGGTAGATGATTCATATCACTCATTGTTATAAAGTTATAAAATTTAAGAGAAGTATATATAAAAAAATAAATTTGTAAAAACTAGTTGACATTTAATATTAAAGTTCAAATAACTAGGATTAGATGATGAGAGGTTTATGACAACTATTGTAAATAGGAAATATAGAATCAGCCGTAGACTTGGTGTAAATTTGTGGGGCAGGGCAAAGGATCCAGTAAATAAGAGAAAATATCCTCCGGGTCAGCATGGTATTCTTGGATTTAAGAGGTCGTCTACTTTTGGTAAGCAGTTTGCCGCGCACAAGAAGTTTAAATTTTATTATGCGATTTCAAGTAAACAACTTAGGCGTGTATTTTTAGATGCTTATAATAAAAAGGGTTATATAGTTGATAATTTTATTGGTATTTTGGAATCAAGGCTGAGTTCTGTTTTATATCATTCTGGTCTTGTACCGACGATTTATTCGGCAAAACAGCTCATATCTCACCAACATGTTATGGTTAATAATAAGATTATTAATATATCAAGTTATCGGGTAAGGCCTGGTGATATAGTGAAAATAAGAGAGAGAGCGTTAAAAATTCCAGTGGTAGTAGAAGCTGTCAAGAAACAAGAGCGCAAGATTCCAGATTATTTAGAAATAAATATTAAGGAGTGTTCTGTAAAATTTTTAAGAGTGCCTCAGTATTCTGAAGTTCATTATTCATCGGATATGGGAATTAATTTAGTAGTAGAGTTTTATTCTAGGTGAGGTATGTACGTAGATAAAGGGCCCGTGTGGCGGAATTCGGTAGACGCAGCGGACTTAAAATTCGTGGGTTTTTATAGACCTTGGGAGTTCAAATCTCCCCATGGGCACCAGAGTTTTATGAGGTAAAGTAATGAAGTGGCTTGATATAAAAAATATTGTGGAGTCGCTAGAAGAAAAATTTCCGTATGATGATGTAGTTAATATTAGATTTACTGATCTTAAGAAGAAGGTTCTTTATTTAGAAGGATTTAATGATGATGAGAAACGTTGTAATGAAAAAATACTTGAAGCTATTCAGATGGCTTGGATTGAGGAGAGATCTTAATGACGGCCTGTATTTTTATGTGAATTTACATGGTGTTTTGGGTTAGTACACTTTTCGTAATCTTTTGTACGAAAAACGTTTAAAATTTTGTTTTTATTTGGAGTGTTATATATATAGAATCTGAGATTTTATATAGTGGTTGAGTAAGTTTTATTGCGTATTTTTCTTTTTTTATTAATTGTTTTTCGTTTTGTAAATTTTAAGGTAATTTTCGTTTGTTTCTTACCTATGAATAGATATAAGAAATATTTAATTCATAGTAAATGTATTATAATATATCTTTAGATTTTATTTATCATGTTATTTGTGATTAAAATTATGATGATAAGGTTAACTCAAATATAGTAATTATTAATTTTTTATAAACAATAAACAAATAGTGTAAGGAACAGTTTCATGTAGAGATTTATTATTACCAAATTTTGTACGGGAGTGATGAGATTTGAACTCACGACCTCATGCGTGACAGGCATGCGCTCTAACCTACTGAGCTACACCCCCCTTACATTTCTTTTTATTTTGTTTTGTTCAGGCTAATAAAAGTATTTTTTTTTGTCAACGTTTTTATTTGCACTTTATTATCTTATATATTACTATGTAGACGATTTGGTTTTTGTCAATGTAAAGTAGAGATTGTTTGTTAATGCAGTAAATACTGTTGAAATTTTCATATCATAGAAATGAACTATTAAGGGAGGGAAAGAAAGAGAGTATGGTGAATTTACCTGGAGTCACTATAGGTGATCTAGCTGGATCTGGTGTACATTTTGGTCACAAAGTTAATCGTTGGAATGCAAAAATGGCTCCATATATATATGGAGTACATCAAGAAAGCCGTATACATATAATTGATTTGCGAAAAACGTTACCATTATTACGGGTTGCAATGAAAGCTTTATATAATGTTTCTTCTCAAGGTGGTCGTATATTGTTTATTGGTACAAAATTTCAAGCTTTAGATATCATTGCAAATGAGGCAGCTCGTTGTGGTCAATACTACGTAAATTATCGATGGCTTGGTGGCATGCTTACCAATTGGGAGACTGTTTCTTCTTCAATAAAAACATTAATTCAATACGAAAAAGTGTTAGATAATGAAAATAGTGTTTTGACAAAAAAAGAATTAGGAAGTATTGAAAAAAAAAGGCAAAAACTCGACAAGGTATTAGGCGGTATTAGAGAAATGGGTGCAGTTCCAGATATCTTATTTATTATTGATACTAATAAAGAACATATTGCAGTTAAAGAGGCAAGAAAATTAGAGATTCCAATAGTTGCGGTGCTCGATACTAATTCTAATCCAGACGGTATTACTTATCCTATACCAGGGAATGATGATTCAAGAAAATCAATAGAACTTTATTGTAAGTTAGCTGCAGATTTTATATTGGCAGGGATAGAGTCTAGTTTAATGAGATCTGGGGTTAAGGTTGGTAATGGTATAAGAAGTGATAAATTTATTTATGAAAAGGAAAATAGTACTACACAAATTAAAGTACTGAATAATAAGATGACTAAAGAAAGCGAGAATGAGGTTATTAAAGTAAAATGATAGCGATAATTAATCAGAACGATATAAGAGAATTACGTAAAAGAACAGGACTAGGTTTAGGTGATTGTAAGAAAACTTTAGAAGAATGTGATGGTGATATTGAAAGAGCTATTGATAAGTTACGTGTAGTAGGTTTCGCTGAAGCGGCTAATAAAAGGTTTAATAGTAAGAAGGTAAATGGGTTGATTGCTATGCATTTAACTGAAAATCGTGGCGTGTTGATTGAACTTAATTGTGAAACTGATTTTGTTGCAAGAAATGAGAAGTTTATGGAATTAGTTTCAAACTTAGTATTAATTGCTTCTCAAGAAAGTTGTTCCAGTATTGATGAATTAAAAAATGTTAAATATTACAATAATGATAATAGTACCATCACGGTACAAGAGGTTATTATAAATAGTATATCTGTGTTTGGTGAAAAATTGGAATTGAGCAGGCTTTGTTATTTAGAAGTTCAAAATGGTATTGTTGCTGGTTATGTGCATGGTGGCTTATGTGGTTTTGGTCGAATTGGAGCTTTAGTCGCATTGCGATCATCTTGTAATAAATTAAAGTTGCAAGAAATTGGAAAGCAAATAGCTATGCATATAGTTGCCATGAAACCGGAAGCTCTTTCTATAGATGGTTTAGATCATGTGAAGTTAAATAGCGAGAGATCTATGATTGAGAAATATGTAAAAAGTTTAAATAAATCTGAGGAAGTAGAAGATAAAATAATAAGTGATCGATTAGCTAAATATTATGAAGAAGTTGTTTTATTAGAACAGAAGTTTATTATGGATGATAAAAAAAAGGTTTCTGATTTTATCAGATCAAAGGAGTTGGATGTTAATTCAACTATTAAACTATCTGATTATAAGTTACTTATTTTAGGCAATAGAGAAGATTAGGATATTCGAGATGACTGCCTTAATAAACGGAGTGAAGTATCATAGGGTTTTGTTTAAAATTTCTGGTGATGTTATAATGGGAGCGCAGTCTTGTAGCTATGATATAAAAGCTATAGATCGGTTGTGTAAAGATATAGCTGATGTTCACAGTCTTGGGATTCAGATATGTATTGTTATTGGTGGAGGTAATATCTTTCGTGGTGCATCCTCTTTCTTTTTGAGAAATTGTGATAGAACAAGTAGTGATTATATTGGGATGCTTGCAACTATAATTAATGCTTTAATTTTACAGAATTTTTTGGAGAAAAATTTAGTAGATTGTAGGGTATTATCTGCGATACCAGTAGCAGCTACTATATGTGAGCCTTATGTTAAAAGAAAAGCTGTTTATCATTTAGAAAAAGGTAGAGTTGTAATTTTTGCATCAGGTATAGGTAATCCATTTTTTACTACAGATACTGCTGCAGCTTTACGTGCTGTTGAAACAAATTGTGACGTCATTTTGAAAGGTACACAAGTAAATGGTATATATTCAGCTGATCCAAAAAAGAATGGAGATGCTGTAATGTATGATAAACTCTCTTATATGGACTTATTGACTCGTGATTTGAAGGTTATGGATGCATCGGCTATTTCGCTTGCACGTGAAAATTCTGTTCCAATTGTAGTCTTTTCTTTAAAAGAAGAAAAAATAGTTAATATTATTAAAGGTTGTGGTGTTTGTACTATAGTCTCAGATTTCGAGTGATAGGTAATTTGTGTTAAATAAAATAAGAATTAAAACAGAGGAAAAAATGCTGAAGACTGTTCAGTGTTTTAGTAATGATATTAGAGGTATACACTCTGGTAGAGCTAGTACATCATTACTTGATAGTATAGTTGTTAATATTTATGGAAGGTGTCAAAGATTAAATCAGATTGCTAGTATCTCGGTTTTAAATAATAAAACGCTATTAATCAAGGTCTGGGATAGCGTCATTGTAGGTGAAGTAAAAAATGCTATATTGAACGCTAATATAAATTTAAGTCCTATTATTGAAAATAATAATGTTATACGTGTAATGCTTCCAAATTTAACACAGGAAGCTCGTAAAAAATTAGTAAAATTACTATATCAATTTGCTGAAAATACGAGGATTGCAATTAGAAATATACGTAGAGATGCTATAGAGACAATAGAAAAAATACAAGAAAATAAAGAAATCTCAAAAGATGATCTTCATAGTATTAAAAAGAAAATACAAAATATCACTGATGATAATATCAGAAAGATTAATAAGGAGCTCTCTTTTAAGGAGAAAGATATATTAAATTGTTGAATGATAAATGAATTAAATATTGAATTTTTGCCAAAACATTTGGCAATCATTATGGATGGTAATGGTCGATGGGCAAATAATCAAGGAAAAGTAAAAATTGATGGTTATAAAAAAGGTGGTGAGGTTGCGCAGAATATTACTAGTTATTGTGTAGCCCTAGCTATACCGTATTTAACTTTGTATGCATTTTCTATGGAGAATTGGCTTAGATCTAAAGAAGAAATTAATCATTTGTTTGATTTGTTTTATTCGGTTTTAATTGACGAAGATAAAATTAATTTCATTTGTGATCAAAATATTAAATTGAGTTTTATTGGTAATTTAAATTTACTACCAAGTAAAATGTTTGATCAACTTAGAAAAGTAGAAGAAATTACCTACAAGAATGATGGTTTATTGCTTACTATAGCAATTAGTTATGGAGCAAGGCAAGAAATTATAAATGCTGTAGGTAATATTATAAAAGAAAATATTACCTGTATATCAGAAAACGAATTTGAAAAATTTTTGTATACTAAAGATTTACCGAAATTGGATTTATTAATTCGTACTGGTGGCGAAAAAAGGTTAAGTAATTTTTTATTATGGCAAGCAGCTTATGCTGAATTATATTTTTGTGATACTTTATGGCCTGATTTTTCTTGTTATGATTTGAGTAAGGCATTAGAGGATTATATTAGGAGAGAAAAAAGATATGGTAGATAGAGATTTTCTAGTGAGAGTATTATTTTCAATGATAATATTGCTTATATTCTTTTTTGCTATATATTTTAGTGATTTAACATTTTACATGTTAATTTTTTCGATAGCAGTTTTATCTTCTTTTGAATGGTATGATTTAACTCGGGGAAAGAGAACATTATATATTTTTGCGTTATTATTAATTGCATTGCCAAATGCTTCGTTGATATATTTATATAATCTTTCACGGGGAAAATATATATTAATATGGTTTATTTTAACTATTTGGAGTATTGATGTAACTGCTTATCTTTTTGGTAAAAGTTTTGGTGGATATAAGATCTGTCCGGTTGTTAGTTATGGAAAGACTTGGTCCGGATTTCTTGGTGCAATTTTAGCGGGAATAATGTCCACAATTTGTGGATCAATATTTTTGGGCTTGTTTTCTGCATTTTATTCTCCAATGATTGGATTTATAATTGCTATTTTAGCTCAACTTGGTGATTTTACTGAATCATTTATTAAAAGGGCTTGTAATGTAAAAGATAGCGGGAATATTATACCAGGTCATGGAGGGGTACTTGATCGTATGGATAGTTTTATTTTTACTGCTCCTCTTGTTACTATTTGTTATTTATATTGAGTTAATTCTTAGAGAGAAATAAGTTATGTTTATAGTCTTTTTGTTCGTTAACTGATTTTAAAATACGGGTTGTAGTGAATTTTTTATTCATTGTTTTGTTACAGTAAGGACAAGATATTTTGTTTTTTTCTCTATACATGTAAATTAATGGATGATAAGAGGTACTATCATTTTCGTCACCTCGACAATAAACTATTAAATTATTATTTTCTTCTAATTTTAACATTATAATTTTTATATATTTGATATGATAATATCAAATATATAAAGTTTAATAAAATTAAAATATCATTTTATTCTTATTATAAATCTAATAAACTCTGGTTATAGATGTTTTTATAATAAAGTTTATAATCAAATTTGAACTGCTGTAGTTCTTTTGTAGAAGAAGGGAGGTGGTTTAAATATAAAAATTTTTACTAAAATTCTAGTTATAGTTCTTATAGTTTGCGTAATACAATTTACATTGATTTTTGATTTATTGTTGAGATGTTAATACATACTCGCCAATATCTGTTTGTTATAAGATAATATTAGAATTTATTAATTCGCGTTAATTAGTAGAGTTATATTATTAGTTATTATTGTTGATGTGTATAAAATTGATAGAGCTCAATATTATTGATAAGTTTTTTCGTTATATTATTAAATTTTTAATTTATAAAAAATTATATTTTTAAGTTTTTGATAGACACAGTAATGTTTTTATTTAAAAATAAGGGGTATGCATATAGTTGGCCTGATAGCTCAGTTGGTAGAGCAAAGGACTGAAAATCCTTGTGTCGCTGGTTCGATTCCTGCTCAGGCCATATGTTTTCATTTAATGAATAAAATCTATATTATAATTTATAGGTGATGTATGTGTGTGAAGGATTTCTATAAATTAAATTGATTTTGCTGTTATAAATATGATGATGTTTAATATATTGCTATGTATAACATTATTATTTAGTAGTATTTCTTGTGCATATACTTGTGAAGATTCGTATTCAGTGACTAATGATATAATTGTTGGTCTATTAAAAGTAGAGGAAAAATATTTATATGAGGTTAATTTATTTCGGAATATTTGTGAGATGTTTGACAATTTAAAAATTAAGATTGTGTTAATTGATTATATTAAAATAATTGATTTTAAGAAGATTAAGGCAGAGATAATTAATCTCATAGGGTTGGATGGAATCTTTATAAAGAAGATAGTTTTAGATAAAGTGAAAGTTGAAATTGTGAATTTTATTAAAGAGTCTAAAATAAATAGAATATTTATTCTAGGAAATTACTGTAATTCATATTATTATAAATCCTTTCCTTCTATTTATTATCAGCTCATTATTGAAGCGATTATAAAGATAATAGATGATAATCCTGCAATCCATTTGCTATGTGTGTGTGGAGCTTTACAAGCTGTTGTAAGAGCAAAGGGAATTGAGATAGTAAATATGTCTTCTTTTATAAGTGATGAAAGGATATTAAAATCTGCTTCCAAGATGGCATGTCTAAAACAAGAAAACATTTTTTTTCAAAAAGTGAAAGTTGTTCCAAATAGTCATTTAGCGAAAGTATTAGTTAAATTTTTGCCATTTGATGAAAATGGATGGTTTTCAATGTATGTTCCAAATATTATTTACTCAGAAATTTTAAGTAATACGTTAGAAAATAGAAAAAGATTAGAGTCACTTGGATATAAAATTGTAGCGTTTTCTAACGATGGAGTAGCTGAGGTTATTGAAGACAGGTATGGTAATATTTATTTTCAAAATTGTCCAGAAATTTTTATTTTAAATTTAAATGAAAATTATTGTTTGTCAAATTATAAAACTTGTCAAATTTCAACACTAATTGCTATGGCAATTATTAATGATTTTCTTTATCGAGCTTAATTAACTACTTATATTAAAAAGCCAACTCCTTAGTTAGAGGAATTTTTGTTTTGAGTAAAATAAATTTTATTTGTTTATTTTGTACATATCTAAATAGGTGGCGTATAATAAGGGAGAAATATGTGAAATAGAGTGGTATAGTAGTAGCATTTGTTTATTTATTTTTTTATTCATATCAAGTTTTCTCTTGTAGTAGTAGATAAAATAAAAGTGTTTTATTAATTGAAATTAGTAAAAATTTCTAATAATTCTATAAAAGGATTATTTTTGAATGTCGAAAATTTATATTGTGATTTCGTTGTATTAATTAGTTTAATTAAAAAGTGGCTTTTTATATTAAGATAAAAAATTACAGACTTTTTATTAGAGATTTATTATCTTAGGAGCATTAAGACAATCTTGTATATTGAGGGTTATTTAAGTATAATGCATTTGCTGCATTCAATTTTTGTTTATTTTCCATTTTATGGAGAAACAGTAATCCTGCATGTCCAGCGTTTAATTTTGGCAGATTATTATAATTTATGTGCGTGGTATAGTTATTATCTGTTATTGTTTTGTTATCTATCGTATATTGGGATTTAGAAACTAAAATTGGATCTGATAGTGGTAATAAATTAAAATCAAATAATTGTGTGTAGAAGCCTTGGGTGTTTTTGATTATAGCCTTGATATTTTTTGTATTATCTTTATGTAGCAAGGATAACATGTATGCCTGAACTTCTAATGTACTAACTCCGAATAATGGTTTGTTTGTAGCGAGGCTTATACCTTTTGCAGCAGATATACCAATTCTAATTCCAGTAAAGCTTCCGGGTCCAGTTATTACTACTAAGTAATCTATTTTGTTATAATTATAATTATATTTATTAAATAGAGTGTTTAAAATTAAAAAAAACGTTTCCATATTATTACCATTAATAGGATTTTGTTCCACAAAATAGTTCTTATTATTATCAACTATTGCTACTGAACCATTAGTACTCACAGTATCAATTGCTAGAATAGACATTATTTTGTATAAAAAGTTATTTTAAAATAAAAACAATTATTCTTCTGTATTATTTTATGTTTATATTTCAAGTTGATTGTATAAAATATTTACGATTATAATGAAATACTGAACTAAGATTCAAAAAAAAATGCTCTAAGTCAAGATTAGATTGTATTTTATTTAAAGTCAATGAAAAACTTTAGTGTATAAGAGGGGAGGTATGGGTTATTTTTTCAACCTCTAAGCTTCAATTTTTATTGAATAGTTATAAAATAGTAATTGTTTGGAACTTTTTTATTATTGGAGTATTTTTATTACATAATTTAGTTACTAGTTGTTATACGGGGAGATTTTATGTGTTTTTGGTATTTTTCTCGTATAAATCGGGATAATACACGTGCTATATGTTAATTTTGGTATTAAAAAGTTTTCTTTTTTATTATGGATTTTGATGTTATTCTCTAACCTAGAAGTATTGTTTTAGAGGTATTTTATAGTTTCAAATTTTAAGAATTTTAAAATGAGGAGATTTTACTCTTTGAATTCTGAAGAGGGGTTATATTGTATTAACTTTAAGAAGTATAATTTGTAACGTTTAATTTAAATATTTAATGTCTATTACTTTTGAAGTTACTATGTCTATCCGTTATTTAAGAGCAAAGAATGCAAGTTTTTGTTCTATTATGACTTTGTTTTCTATTATTGGTCTTGCTCTTGGAGTTGCGACGTTAATAGTGGTGATGTCTGTAATGAATGGATTTAGAGAAAAATTACTTAATTCAATACTTGGCATTGATGGTCATATTATTGTTTCTTTTAATAAAGATGTAAGTTCAGATTATTATGTGATATTAAAATCTATTGAGAAGATTCCCGGTGTGTTAAAAACGATTCCTATGACTCTTGATCAAGTTATTGTTGCAGCAAATGGTAAAGTTACAGGTAGTGTAGTGCGTGGAGTATCAGTTACAGATTTACTTAATAAAAGTACTATTATAAGCAATATAATTGCTGGCAATGTTGAAAAATTTAATGAAGGAGTAATAATAGGAGCTCGGTTAGCAGAGACTTTGAATGTTAACTGCGGTAATAAAGTTGCATTTATATCTTCTAAAGAATTTAATGTATCATCTAATGATATACCTAGAATAAAAGAATACAAGGTCGTTGCAGTATTTGATACTGGCATATTTGAGTATGATAATGCTTTAATATACATGCCAATAGAATTAGCACAAGCTTTTTTTGACTATGGTGGTGATAATATAAAAAATATAGAAGTGTTTGTAGATAATCTTATTAAGGCTGACGAATTAGCAAGCTCTATAGAGAAAAAAGTTGGAATGGAAGTTGTAAGTTGGCAATTACAACAAAGTCATTATTTTAGTGCGTTAAAAGCTGAAAAAAATGTGATGTTTTTAATTCTTACTTTGATTATAGTTGTGGCAGCATTTAATATTGTATCAAACTTAATGATAATAGCGGAAGAAAAGAAATCAACGATTGCAGTTATGCGTACATTTGGTGCGACAACCTGGAGCGTTATACGCATATTTTGTATTTGTGGATTAATAATTGGTTTTATAGGGACTTGTCTTGGTTGTATTATAGGTGTTGTTTTTTCTCTTAATGTTGAAAACATTAGAATTTTTCTAGAAGGAATAGTTGATATTAAATTGTTTAATCCTATAATATATTTTTTTTCAAGCTTACCTGTGGTTTTAATTCCACAAGACGTGATAAATATTTCTGTGCTTTCATTATTTCTATCATTTATAGCGACAATTGTTCCTGCATTACAAGCAGCTACTCGAAACCCCGCAGAGATATTACGATATGAGTAAAATATATGTGAATAATTTTGTAGGAAGATCTTTTAATATATTGTATTGTACGTGAAATAGTTTTTAAATATTTAAACTGTTTGTTTAATTTGTTGTTATATTATGGATAATTTTAATATAAAATATTCTTTGTAGGGGGTGAATTTTCTTATAAAGATTGATTTCTTTCTTGATATGATAAAAGAAGAGGTAGATGGAAGGGAAGTATGTAGTTTTGATATTGATGAATTATTTAATATAATAAGTTTAGTTGCATTAATAATGCAATGTAATGTGTATACTTAAAGTATATAGGTATCAATAATTAAGAAAATTGGAATTTAGATTGAAATTTTATATTGATAAAATTTTATTGTATAATAATTGTTTATTACAGTAGGTTAAATTAGAAAAGTATAACATTTAGGTAGTGTGAGTGTGTTGTTCATTTTATGTTTAATGTTTTATATGGAATGTGAAATTTTGATTTTAATATGGTAGTTTGTGCTTGTAGCTCAAATTGGATAGAGCGTTGTCCTCCGAAGACAAAGGTTTGTGGGTTCGATTCCCTCCAAGCACATTTAGATTTGACAGTAACATATTTTTATATAAGATTATGTAGAAAGAATTTATTTAAAAGGCAAGTTTATGTCTAATGGTACTATAAATAAGGTTATATTAATTGGTAACTTAGGTAGGAATCCTGAAGTTAGGACTATGCAGAACGGAAAAGAAATGGCAAGTTTCTCAGTAGCTACAACTGAAAGTTGGACTGATAAATCTTTTGGTGTGCGCTCTGAAAAGACGGAATGGCATAATGTTGTAGTATTTAGTGAAGGATTAGTGAAAATTGTTAGAGATTTTGCACGAAAAGGTAGCAAAGTTTATATTGAGGGTTCTTTAAGGACTAGGAGATATACTGATAAGAATGGTATTGAGAAGTATATAACAGAGATATTGTTGCAGAACTTTAACGGAGTTCTTGTTTTTTTAGATCTACGAAATAATGTTTCAAGTTTCGATTATAATAGATCATCTGAGTGCAATCAAAGTGAAGAAGTAGAAAAGAAAAGTCAATATGAGAATTTTGATGGTTTAATAAAAGAGGAACCGATTGATGAAATACCGTTTTAGATAATTTGTGAAGTGTGTTTATTATCTCCATTTTTATGGACTGCTTGTGTTACACCTTTTAATTGTAAAGGGAAGATAGATTACTGTAGTTTACGACGCTTGCTTATAATGCAAGCTAGGGCTGGAAATGGAGTAGTGTTGTTGGGTAGCACGGGTGAAAGTTTATCGCTTACTGACTCTGAGAGATGCATGATAGTTAAATTTGCATGCGATCTAAAATTGAATACAAAGATTATGGTTTGTGTGCCTGGGGTAAATTTATATCAGACTTTTAAGTTGCTAAATTTTTGTAATGATATGCCTATTCATCATTATCTTATAACTACTCCAATTTATACAAAACCTGGGATTATAGGGCAAACTTTATGGTTTGAGAAATTGCTTGAGAAAGTACATGTGCCAGCTATGCTTTATAATGTTCCATCAAGGGCAGGAGTAAATCTTTATCCTGAAACTGTTTTTAATTTATATGGTCATGAAAAGTTCTGGGCTATTAAAGATTCGAGTGGTACTATTGCTAGTTTGATTGAATATAAAGAGGTTGCACCAAATTTGAAGATTTTTTGTGGAGATGATAATATCGCGTTTGATATGGTTGTTCGTGGTGCAGTTGGTTTAGTTTCTGTTGCCTCTAATATTTTACCTAGTATAGCACGTAAATATGTTAAGCGGTGTATATTTTTATCTCAACGTATGATGATAAAATTTGAGAAAAAGACAATTATTCAGATCATGAAAGATGATGATATAAAAAGTTTAATGGGTATTTGGCAAAGGGTTTGTAAGTTGCTACTTATTGCAAGTAATCCAGTACCTGTAAAAATGTTTCTTCATAATATTGGAATTATAGAATATAATACTGTTCGTTTACCACTCAGTATGCGAGATATGCTTTTATAATTGAAATAATATGAAGAGAATTTTGTAGGGGGGGAATTGAATTTTTGAATTAATAAAATGCCTGAATATTTTATCATTTTAATATAAAAATAGTTTAAATTAATATTTATTTTAAAATAAGTGTTACACATTATTAGCTTTGTTTCAGGGTTCTAGTTTTTATATAAATAAAACATTGTCTTATTATTGGGTTCTGTTTAGGTGGTAAGAGTTTTTGTTATAGTTCGGTGGTTCTATTTTATCCAAAATGTAAAACTGGATTAGTCAATTTATTTAAAAATATATAAATTTAGGATTTGAGGTGAATTATTTTTTCGTATAAACATACGCTTTTAAATAGAGCTGAAAGAAAAAATTAATTGATTTTTACTTTTTCAAAATTTGAATAATTAGAGTCGTTTAAAAATAATTGTTTTGGTGGTGTTCTTCTTTTTAGTTAAAATTTTTCTTTTTATATATTTTGAAGGGGGATTATTTTGTGACGTTATTGTATAACTAACATAAAGGAATAACTTTATATATTTTTATTATTAAAGTTTACTTCGTGTTCGAAAAACTACGAAGAGATTATCTCTTTCTTTAGATATATTATTATAATTTGTACTTCTTGCTCATATGGTGTAAGTTTCATTCGTTATAAACGAATCAACAACCCCCCCATTTTAAATGAAGGGGGGGAGAATTTTTATAAAAAATTCGTCGGTTGTAAAAACAGAGAAGATAAATTGCGTAGGAACTTAATATTTTTCTTTATATGATTTGATAAAATTGTTGCTGCTAGTAGACAAATACCTAATATCGATATATAAGAAAATTTAAAAGCTAAGTCTTTGATATATATAGATAGACATTTGTTTATGTGAAATTTATGTAGTAATCCAATGCACATAATGCTGCTATCGATTATTGATGCTGCAATTAGAGCAATAGAATTTGTTATATAAAAATCAAGTCTAGATTTTATATTATCAAAAATAATTATACTTAGAAGAAGAGATATTAAGATTGCAGTATATGAAATCAATGTTAACGCATCAAGATGTTGTAATTTTAGAATGCAACATAGCACTGTGCACATTATTATGCTATATACAGCTTCCTTTTTACCGTAAAATGCTGTTATTAAATTTGTGATTAAAGCTACTACTATAATTATAATAGCGCATACCATTAATTTATTTGAATTATTGAGCAAAGAGAGAATAATAAGTAAGAAAAACGACAGAATATAATACATTATAGGTTTCCTTTAGTAAAATTTAGATTAAAACTTATGTTTATTATTTTATATGAACATTTTAATAATGAAAGAGTTTTTTTAAATAAGTTTAAATAATTTTTAATAATTAATTAAGATTGTTTAATAATGTGTTACGGTAGCTGCTCTCTAAAATCATTAAGTCTATTTCTAAAATATTTTTTATATTTAATATTTTTTTTTCTGTTACTTTACCAATACATGAAAAAACTATATTCTTATTTTTTAATAATTTTTCAAATTTGTGTTGATTTTGCGGTGCAATGGTAACAAGAATTCTACTTTGGGATTCAGAAAACATTATTATCTCGTTTATTATACTTTTATTTTGTATTTTCCCGATTGGTACTAGCGAGAGATCAACTTCAGCACCAAAATCTCCTGCTATTAGTGACTTTACTAGAGCAATTGCTAATCCTCCGAGATTTAATGCAATTGCGGATGCAATTATTCCATTTTCTATTGCAAAGCTATAACACTCATATAAACTTTTAGCGCTTTTTGCGTTGACTTTTGGTACATTGTTATTATGTATTCCACTATATAGTTGATATTCAGATCTTCCAAGTTCGTCATGTGTTATACCGAGTATATATATTAAATCTTCCGGCATTTTTACATCAAGTGATACTGTATTTTCAATATCTTCTATGACTCCAATTGCTGAAATAAGTAATGATGGTGGTGCAGATATAGTAATCTCTTTACCATTTTCATCGTATCCCTTGAAATCATTGAACATGCTGTCTTTTCCAGATATAAATGGAGTTTTAAATGCAGTTGCAAAATCGTAACAGGCTTTTGCAGTTCTTTTTAATTGCCAAAGTCTTTTTGGATCGTAGGCACTACACCAACAAAAATTATCGAGTAATGCTAGATGATTTATATTCCCCCCTACAACTACATAATTACGTATAGCAGTATCAATTGCACACGCCCCCATATGATAAGTATCTATTTCTCCATAACTTGAACCGAATCCTTGCGATTTTACAATACCTTTTTTTGATGAAAGAATTGGTCTTGAAACAATAACTTCGCTGCATACTCTTCCCTTACCCTGTAATTGTTTTAATACTGATGAGCCTTGAACTTCGTGTTCATATTGTACTATTATAAACTCTTTACTGCAAATATTTGGTCTACTTAGCATTTCTTTTAACTCAGTTTCTTGGTGTGACATTGTGCTAGTACTAAATATAGGGGTGATAGTAGTAGTTTTTTTGAGCCAAGGTTTTGTTTGTAAATGTATTTTGGGATTGCCGTTATGTAGGAACTTAGTTTCGATGTTCATTATTGGCGAAGAGGAAGCGAATCGAACTACAGACATGCCAGTATTGTTGAATATTCCGATTGCATTTGCTTCTACATCATGTTTTTTCGCGATTTGGAAAAGTATATGGAGATTTTCCTCTGGTACTGCTAAAGTCATTCTTTCTTGTGATTCTGATATCCATATTTCCCATGGAGACATATTATTATTTTTAAGTGGAACCTTACTTAAATCAACTTCGAATCCATTTTTTCCCATTTCACCGATAGATGACGATAATCCTCCTGCTCCGTTATCTGTTATTGCATTAAAAAGACCGCGATTTCTTGCTTCTATAATAAAATTTGACATTTTTTTTTGTGTTATAGGGTCACCAATTTGTACAATTGTTAAAGGATTATTTCCAGACATCTTTTTTGAAGAAAATGTTGCGCCGTGGATTCCGTCTCTTCCAACCCTACCACCTATAATTACAATTATATCTCCATTTTTAGGTTCTTTAATGTGTGAGAGTGTATTATTTATATTACGTGGAATAATTCCAATACTACCAACAAAAACTAATGGTTTTCCACAAAATCTATCGTCAAAATATAATGATCCAAGTTGTGTTGGAATCCCAGAACAATTGCCAGCTACATTGACACCATGAATTACTTTTTTCATAATATATTTTGGATTTAAAATTTTATTTTTACATTCTTTATCTCTATAAAATTTATTTTTTTCTTTTTCAGCAAAGCAAAAATAATATGTATTCATTATAGGTTCTGCGCCCTTACCAAAGCCTAATATATCTCGATTAACCCCAAGTACCCCAGTCATTGCTCCGTTAAACGGATCGAGAGCAGAGGGACTATTATGAGTTTCGACCTTACCTACAATTAAATAATTATCGTCGAAAATTATTCCTCCTGCATTGTCCGAGAAAACTGATATACATATATTGGAATTTATTTCATGGGTTGCTCGCTTAATATAATTTTCGTATAGACCATTTTTTATTTCATCGATAGGGGAACAGAATATGTTGTGCTTACAGTGTTCAGACCAAGTTTGTGCTAGAGATTCAAGTTCAATATCGTATGGATTTCTACCTAGCTTTTTAAAATAATTTTTTATGGATTTCATTGCTATAAGTGATAATCCTAGAGTGCCGTTACCATTAATTCCGTATTTGCTAAGTTTTTTGAGTTTGTAATCACTTACATCTAGGTTAACAAATTTGGTAGCTGTTATAGTATTATTTTTTAATATTTGATTAGTTGAGCATTGTGAATTATTAGTTTTAACGGTATTATTTGGAATAGAGATGAAATTTTGTTTTTTATAGTGTTTTTTCCAATAGAAATTACCATTTTTTTCTTTGTATATAAGTGTACTATATTCAGTCATGGGATTAAATTCTATAGTGTTATTTTCAGGTAAATTTCCATTACCTAAGACCAATTTTGAGCTTTTTGCCGCGATATCAAATGAAGTTATTTTGGTATTTTTTTCGTTTATTTCAAGATTTTGATATTGGAGTTTATAGGTTTTAGCATTGCATTTTAAAGTAGTAGAGGAATGAGTAATGGATAGGTGTTTGCTTATTAAATATTCTTTGATAATTTGTTTTACAGTATTACCTACATTATCAACTATGTTAGGTAGAAAATTTATTTCCAAACCCCATTCAGCTCGTGGTTCTATGAAACTATATTTAACTTCTTCAAGACTTTCATTATAAAAATAATAACGGCAGTTTTGTACAGTTTCATTGTAAAATAGTTTACAGATATTTTCATATAGTTTTGATGATAATTTTATGCTCATATAAATTGAATAAACATTAACAAACCATTTATTGCTATTTTTTTTATGTTTGTTTAGAATTTCTATTCTGATGTTTGTCATCTTATTATTATAATAAAAAGAATTTAAATTATGGGAAAAGTTTTTACTCTAAAAAGAAATAATTTTTTTTTGATATACTTAGTCAATATATATGTTCTGAATACAAAGGAGATGAGATTTCAAAAGTAAAGATTATACTTCCTTGTAAAATGGATGTGATAGCATTAATAAATGCGTTCAAGAGATGTACTATTAGAGAATATATAATTCTACCGGATCTAATTTCATTAGAGGATATTGATAAAGAAGACTCAATACTGAATATTGATAGGGTTAAAGTTATTAAACCTATGAAGAGAATACTATTATTGATCCAATTTATATTGGAATGGAATAAAGAAAATAATGATAATTTTCCAATTGATTTGACTTGTAGTTTATTATCATTGCTTGACGAAATTCGGTATACTCAAGTAATTGATTATTATCAAGTAGATAAACGTTTAAAGAAAACAGAAAGTTTTATTAATTTACTTATCAAGACTTGGAATGTAACTTTGAGTAATCTTGGAATGGTGGACATACCGGAGTATAAAACTAATTATATTAATAATATGATAGCTTCTATGCGAAGAGATCAAAATATAATTTTTGTTGGAATTGGAAAGAATAGTATTCACAAATTGTTGATTAAGGCTATATATGATTTACCTCTTGGAAAGGTAATTTTACCAAATCTCAATCTGGAAATTAGGGAGGAATGTTGGAAGTTTTTAAATAAAAAACATTATCAGTATTGTTTAAAAGATCTGTTAGATTATCTCGGCGTAGATAGAAGAAATGTTATTTGTTTAAACACTACGAATAGTAATATTGATTGTATTTTTGATACAACTGTTGATCTTAGTAAGATTAATGATGGCGAATGTATTAAAAATATTGAAATTATAGTTTGTAATTCGAGAGAAGAAGAAGCACAAATGACATCTCTAATTATGGAGGGTGAAGATTATGAAAATATTTCTTTATATATTTTTGACAAGTTACTTGCATCTCGTATGAGATGTTCTAGTTTAAAAAATCATTCTTATGTAACGCTTTTGCTTTATAGTGTTGAAGTTTTAAGTTCAAATTGGAACAGTGTTGCACTTCTTTCTCTTTTAAAACATAAATTAGTAACTTTTGGTTATATTGAAAAAAATTATATTCAGATTTTATCTGAATTTGAAATAGAAATATTGCGCAACTTTAGTATCAACGGTAGTAGTAGTATTATAAATATAATTAATGTTCATAAAAAATTAAAATATAAGGAAGATATATTAATTATTATTAACAAACTAAAAGTTATATTTGATTTATTACTTAATTCTGTTAATTGTCCTATTTCTCATGTAATAGCAACTCATCTACAATGTATTAGTTTACTTTCTGGGATTGACTTTTCAGAGCTAGATAATGAAATAGGTATTTTTATTCGTGCACTTTTAAGCGCATGTGAAGGTATAATGATAAAATGTTCTTTAAAATTGTATGTTCAGATTTTAACTTTCCTTTTAAAAAGGGAATTTTTTTCTACAGTAGACAGTTTAAATAGATTTAATTTATATTATAATAAAGTTATAATACTTGCTGGATTTTACGATATACCGAGTTTTCAAAATCCATTCTTAAATACTTTGACGAGAGAAAGGTTTGGTTTTCCTTCTATACAAGAAGAGCAAGGATATTTTTTATATAACTTGCATGGTTTATTTGGCGCTAGTAAGGTATACATTATAAGTTTGTTGAGCAATAGGAAATCAATTTTATTGCGACGCTTGGAAATTGTACTTCGAAAGGAATCAAAATATAGTCATAATTGGTTGAAAATGTTAAATACACCTGAGGTTATTGCACCTTGTGCTCGACCCGTTCCAAAGCCTAAGTCTGAAGTAAGGAAAGAAATAATGCAAGTGATGTCTTGTAGTGCAGTAGAAAAATTAATTCGCAATCCTTATTCATTTTATGCTGAATATATACTGAACATTAAAAAATTAAGAGACTTAAATTTTAAACCATCGATGTTGGAATTTGGTGTTATAGTTCATAGCACTCTTGAGAAATATTTACATAGTAGAGAATCACCAATGCGTATTGCGCAAGAAGTGTTTTCGTCTAGTCAGTTTACCTTTTCGAATATGTGGTTAGTGAGACTACAGAAAATAGTTCAATCTTTTATTAAGTTTAACAGAACAACTAGAAGTAATCGATTTGAATTAGAGAAGGTCTTTTTTTATCCAATATTTCATCTTGATACTGAAGTTTATACTTCTCATAATAATTTATCCAAGTATAAAATTACTTGTACAGAAAACATAGATTTGGTTGCGAAAGGAATTCTATTAACGTCAAAATGTGACAGAGTTGAATATTTACCAAACGGTAAGATAGCAATTATAGATTATAAGTTAGGTTCAATTCCTTCTGATGAGGAAATTACATCAGGATTTTTTTCTCAGTTAATTTTAGAAGCATTGACAGTAGAACATACAACAAAAATGGAAGTTTCAGAGCTTATTTATTGGAAACTAGATTTTAATGAGATAAAAGTTTTTTCTTTGAAGAATTGCAGACAAAAAATTTTGGAGTTTAAATCTGGTTTACCGAAATTTTTATTTAGTTATTTAAAAGATTCTATTCCATTTATCGCTTCTCCTTATTTTAATAGGTTTTTGGACTTTTATGTTTATAAACAATTAGAAAGGACAGGAGAGTGGTTATAAGAGAAAATCTTATAATATTTATATTTTATTATCTGCGTAAATAAAAATGTGAGATATATGTAGAAAAGAGTGGATATTTTGTAGATAAAAATGTGAGTTTTGAGAAAATAGAAACTTTGGGTTTTATTTTGTATTGTTAACGATAGATTTCTAACCTAGAATAGGGGGTGCTATTTTATTTGGGCACACTTTTCATTAAAATAATTAATGTATGGGAGTTTGTATGCTTGTTTGAGATATTTAATTTTTTAAATTTTATAATAAAATCTATATAGTTTATCTTCTCAGAAAAGAAAATCCTTATAAAGGATATGTGAAGTTTATTATATGGTATATTTTACGTTTTATTTTCTGAATTTAAGATTATTTAGGGTGATATTGCATTGTTATAGCTTTGTTTTATTTTATTTAATATTTTAAAAATAACTTCTCTTAATTTAATAAATGGGCTTACTATAATAAAGTAGCTGTAAAACTTTTAAATTATTTCGATTTATTGGTGGATAATATTGTAAAAGTTTTATTAATTTTTAATTGTATAAAGAAGGATTTACAAAAAACTAAATGGGTAAAGGTAGTTAGATCCACATTTTCATGGAAAACCAAATTTTGGTTAATTATAATGGTTATGGGATGGCTCATACCCGAAAATATTAGTTTAATTTAATATCACTAAAATAGTGTTAAATTATTAAATATTGCAAATTACATAAAATAGTTTTTTTGAAAATTTTATTTGGTAATATCTATAAAATTTAGATGGTTATTAAAATTTAATTGCAACTTTAAAAGTTAGAAAATATAAAGAGGTTATTCTTTATAGAAAGTGAGCAGCAGATGATAATTTAAAGTTGAAGATAAATTTGAGTAGTTATGAAGTAGTGGGTACACTAATTAAATTCTTGTAGAGAATATTATATGTGTACTCATTTGAAAAAAGTCTTGTTAATTGTTGTGTTTTTTATGTAGAAAGTTAGATAAAAAGGTTTGTACGGGAGGGAGATAATATGGTGATTCATTTAGTTAAATGAAGTTCGTATTTGTTGTAGCGATTTTACTTCTAGTTTGCTGCTTTTTATATATTGAATTGCAAGTACTAATGCCTTGCTTCCGGATATTGTGGTGCTATAAGTTACGTTTTGTAAAATAGCGGTTCTTCTAATATCTTTACTGTTTGAAATTGATTTAATACATTTTGAGGTATTAATTACTAGATTTATTTTTCCACTTTTGATCATGTTAATTATGTGGGATTTGCATTTTTTCGCTTTGCTTAAAGCTCTTGTAGTAATACCATTATCATTTAAATATGAGGCTGTGTCTTTAGTGGCATAGATTTCAAAGTCTAGTTTTCTTAGTGAATGTGCGACTGGTAATATGTATTTTTTGTCATCATCTTTTACAGAAATTAATACTTTTCCTTTTGTTGGTAGTTTATATCCTGCAGCCATATAGGCTTTTGCGAGCGCAGCTTCAAATGATAAGTCGATTCCCATTACCTCTCCTGTTGATTTCATTTCCGGACCTAATAAGGTATCAATTTCAGAAAAACGCGTGAATGGAAAAACGGCAACTTTTACCGCAAAATGGCCAAGAAGTTTTTTTTCTTGATCTAATTTTTTACCTAAAATAACTTGTGTAGCAAGCTTTGCTATTGGAATATTAATAACTTTAGAAACAAAAGGAATTGTACGACTAGCTCTTAAATTTACTTCTAGTATGTATATATTATTTTTTTGAATGGCAAATTGAATGTTTATTAGGCCTTTTACTTTTAATTTAAAGGCTATTTTTTCAGTTTGTAGTTCAATTTCTTTTATAATTTCATTGCTAAGTGTATTTGTAGGTATTGAGCAAGTTGAGTCACCGGAATGGATTCCAGCTTCTTCAATGTGTTCTATTATTGCTGCTATAAAAACTTTTTCTCCATCACATATGGCATCGACATCAACTTCAATTGCATTATCTAAAAATTTATCAAGTAGCAGTGATCCATGTTCAAAAATTTTAGTTTGATTTAATACGTATATTTTAAAACTTTCAATGTCATATTTAATAGACATAGATTGTCCCCCTAGGACATAAGATGGTCTTACTACTAATGGAAATCCCACTTTTTTAGTATTGGTTAATGCTTCTTCTATTGAATAACAAATAGAATTTTCAGGCTGTTTTAGATTAAGCTGTAAAGCGAGGTTTTTAAATTTCATGCGATCTTCAGCAAGATCTATGGAGTTAAAAGGTGTACCCAAAATATTGAAATCTCTTTCATTCAGTATTTTGGATAACTTTAATGGTGTTTGACCACCTATTTGCACTATAACTCCTATTAAAATACCATTTTCTTGTTCTTTGTTTAAAATTTCAAGAACATCTTCTATAGTTAATGGGGCAAAGTATAGACGATCGGCAATATCATAATCAGTTGAAACGGTTTCAGGGTTGCAGTTAATTATTATTGTTTCATATCCCATTTCTTTTGCCGCAAAAACCGCATGTACGCATGCATAATCAAATTCAATGCCTTGACCAATACGATTTGGCCCACTACCTAAAATAACAATCTTTTTTCGATCAGATACATTTGCTTCGCATTCTGTTTTATTTATAATGTCTCCTTCATAACATCCATACATGTATGCAGTATCTGATTTAAATTCAGCTGCACATGTATCTATACGTTTATAAACTTGGTGAATGCCAAATTTTTTTCTTATTGTTTCAATTTGTTCTATTTTTTTTTTACTTAACTTTGCTAACCTAGCATCCGAAAATCCCATTTTTTTTAACTCTAATATTTCGTATGCAGTTTTAGGTAAGCCTATTTTTTTAATTTTTTGTTCAGCTAGAATAATTTGCTGTATATTTTGTAAAAACCATAAATCATATCCAGTAATTGAATTTATTTCTTTTATACTCACTCCGTGACGCATTGCGTCTGCGGCAATTAATAATCTATTTGGTAGTAATTTTGATAATTTATATTTAATGTAATTAATATCCGTGTTTTCAGAGAATACTTCATCGAGTCCAGTAAGATCAGTTTCAAGTGAACGGAAAGCTTTTTGTAATGATTCATTAAAAGTGCGCCCTATAGACATTACTTCTCCAACAGATTTCATAGAAGTAGATAATTCACAGGTTGTACCTTTAAATTTTTCAAATTCAAAACGAGGGATTTTGGTAACAATATAATCAACTACTGGTTCAAATGCAGCAGATATGATTGGTGTGCAATCGTTGCGTATTTCGTCGAGTGAATATCCAATAGCAAGTTTAGTTGCAACTTTTGCTATTGGATAACCTGTTGCTTTTGATGCAAATGCGGAAGATCGAGAAACTCTTGGATTCATTTCTATTACAACAAGACTACTGTCTTCTTTGGAATTAACTGCGAATTGTACATTTGCACTACCTGCGCTAACATTAATTTCTCTCAGTATTGCTATAGATGCATTTCTCATCTGTTGGTATTCTGCATCACGTAGAGTTAAAGCGGGAGCTACTGTAATGCTATCACCTGTATGAACTCCCATAGGATCGATATTTTCAATTGAACAAACTATTATGCAATTATCTTTGTAATCACGGATAACTTCCATTTCATATTCTTTCCAACCTATAATAGATTCATCTATTTGAACTTCATTTATTGGTGAGCTTTTTAAGGCGTTTTCTACAATATCAATGAACTCTTCTTCGCTATATGCTATTCCACTACCAATTCCACCTAGAGTAAATGATGAGCGTACTATTGCGGGTAATTTTATATAGTTTAAAGCTTCTTTTATTTGTTTCTGATTATTTATAGTAATGCTTTTAGGGTATTTTAGTCCTATTTTATCCATAGATTGTTGAAATAGTTTTCTATCTTCAGCTTTTCTAATTGCTTCTCTGCTTATACCGATGAGTTTTATATTATATGCGTCTAATATTCCATCATCTGCAAGACTTGTTGCACAATTGAGTGCGGTTTGTCCACCCATTGTAGGTAATATTGCATCTGGTTTTTCTTTAATTAGAATTTTTTCTATAATTTCTGGTAATATTGGTTCTATATATGTTACATCAGAAAATTCTGGATCTGTCATTATGGTTGCTGGATTAGAGTTTATAAGAATAACTTTATAGCCTTCATTTTTTAATACTTTACAGCTTTGGGTTCCAGAATAATCAAATTCGCATGCTTGTCCTATAATTATAGGACCTGCTCCTATTACTAATATAGATTCTATATCTGTACGTTTCGGCATAATTTAATAATGATGAGTTTTATTATGTTAGATTACAATGTTACCAGTCTTTCTTATAGATGTGAATTTTTATTACTGTTAACTTTAGATTAATAAATATTTATTTAATTTTTAAATATTTTATTTAATTGTGATTAACTTGTAAAAAATATAGAAGTAGAAAGTTATGTAGAAATCGGTTTTTAAAATGGAATTTGCATATCAGTTGTAATAAAATTACAAAGTAAATTACGATCTATTTTTATAATATTAGATAGAGATTTATAAGATAATTAATGTACTAAGAGCAAAATAAGGATTTTCTTAAAAATAAAATAAATTACCAGTGTTTTTCTAATTTTAATCTCATAATTAAAATGATTTATGCAAATTTGCATGTGAATTTAGGTCTTCTTTTAAAAAGAGAGAATATAAAAAACTTTCGTTTTATTATTTAGAGGTATCCTATTTAAGTTTTTTATATTTTAAAGTGGTACATTTTATATATTTTGTACCAGCAGTCTATTATTTTTTTTATATCTTGTAATTTGGTTTTTGAACCTATACTAATTCTAATTGAGCATCTTGCTTGTTCTTTCGTTACTCCCATTGCAAGTAGAACATGGGAGGGTTCAACCTTTCCAGAAGAACATGCAGAGCCATTGCTAACTGCAATGTTGTTAGAATCAAAATGCATAAGTTGTATGTCATTTCTTACTTTTGGCATATAAATGAGACTTGTATTTGGTAACCTTTTAGAATTTTTACCAAAAATTTTTATATCACTTACAAGTTTTAGTAGTTCATATTCTAATTTATCACGTAGCTTTTTTATTTTATTTGCTTTTGACAGAAGATGTGGAATATCATGTAATGCAGCAGAAAGACTCGCAATTGCGATAATATTTTCTGTACCGCCTCGTAATCCTTTTTCTTGTTCTCCACCTACTATAATAGGTTTTATTGTAAGTTTTTTATCAAAAATTAAAACTCCGCTACCTGCTATGCCACCAAATTTATGAGCGGATAAAGTTAGTAAATCAACTCCTAAATCTTCCATATTGATTTCAATTTTTCCAATGCCTTGAGTAGCATCAGTATGACACACTGCTCCATATTTATGAGCTATTTCGGATATTTTTTTAATTGGCTGGATGACTCCGGTTTCATTATTAGCTGTCATAACTGAAACTATTACTTTTTTATCTTCTTTAATTTTACTTAGAATTTTTTCTAATTCTAAAAGGTTAATAATACCTTCTTGATTAACTGGTACTATATGTGGATTATACGTAGAATTAAGGATTGAAGGATGTTCTATAGCCGAAATTACGTGTTTAGAATTAACAATTCCTTTCATAACGAGATTATTTGCTTCAGTAGCACCAGATGTGAAAATTATTTCTTTATTATCTAAAACGCCAATAGTTTTACGAATATTATCCCTTGCATCATGAAGAATTTTTCTTGTTTCTTGTCCCTTTTTGTGTGGTGACGAAGGGTTCAAAATTTGTTTTGATAAAACCTTAAGTATATTTTTTTTTACACTTTTAATAATTGGAAAAGTTGCATTATAATCTGCATATATGTAATTTCTAGAGAGTACGTTTGAAGATTTATTTATCATTATTCTTTTGATAAGAACACCTGTTATTTACTAGTTTAGCATAATAAAAAGTTTGTTGCAAAAGTAACATGGGTAACATATACTAAAGTAGTAGGGCTTATAGATATGGTAGAGGTTTTTTTAAGTAATGCAGCAAAAAAAATAGAAGGTGAGTATTATCAAAGCAGGAAGGCAAACGCTCCCGTTGTATTAATTTTACATGATCGTCCTGGATATGGTGCTATGGACAATAGGATAATACATAGTGTATATGCATCTTTTATTGGTAATAGTTTTTCTGTTTTGAGGATTAATTTTCGTAGTGCTGGGAAATCTGCTGGGAGTTTTGATAAAGGTGTGGGAGAGTTAACTGATGCTGCAATAGCAATTGATTGGCTTCAAGAGCATAATCCTAGTAACGTTCCAATTTGGATAGTTGGCTTTTCTTTTGGGGCGTGGGTGGCTATGCAGTTAACAATGCGTCGTCCTGAAATAGTGGGTTTTATTGCTCTCTCTCCTCCAGCGACGAAGTATGACTTCTCGTTTTTTTTTCCTTGTCCCGTCCCTGGACTTATAATACAAAGCAGTAATGATGCTCTCTCAGAAGAGAATGATATAACGGAATTAACAAGGAGATTAATGAATTCGGTTAAAAGTGATTTTATGGAGTATCATGTTATAAAAGGTACTAATCATTTTCTAAGAGATAAAGAAGAAGAAGTAGTTCAAATTATAGATAGTTATATAAAGTTGCGTTTAGGTAGTACATCTTTTTCCTACAAAAACTAAGAGAGAAAAAAATTAAGAGAGAAATGAATGGCGTATTAGCATTTTAAATTTGTAAAATGGTGAGTAATAAGGTGCGGGGGTGTTCGCAATCAAAGAAGAAGGTTTGTATTAGGGGTTGTTTTATTTAGAATTATATTTTTATTTCATACCTGAATACTTAACAAGTAGAAGGATCAAGATTGTGTAAAAAGGTAAAATAATATTTCGATTTTATATTTTTGTATTTTATTTATATTTTGTTAATGATTTATTTTTTATTTGTAATATGCAATCTGCCATTTCTGCTAGATGGTGATTGTGTGTTACTATTAGCATAGAATTATTATTTTTTTTCACATATGAGCGCAATAGTGAGAATACATTTGATGAGTTTACTGGATCTAAATTTCCCGTTGGTTCGTCTGCAAGTAAAAGCTTTGGAGAATTTATGATGCTTCTAGCAATTGCGACTCTTTGTCTTTCTCCTCCAGATATTTTAGATATTAAGCTATTAGCTTTGTTTTTAAGGCCAAATTTATCTAGTAAAATTTGCGCATTTTTTGTTGCGTCAATTTTATTCTTTCCAGCAATGAGTTGAGGAAGCATAATATTTTCTAATACTGATAATTCTTGTAATAAATGATGGAATTGATAAATAAAGCCTAAGAAATTTCTTTTTATATAAGTTTTACATTTATCATGTATTTTTGTACAATTTATTCCATTTATAGTTACTATGCCTGAAGTTGGTTTATCTAATAAACCTGCAATTTGTAATATAGTTGTTTTCCCTGATCCTGAATCGCCAATTAATGCAATTATTTGTCCACTTATAATTCTTAAGTTTATATTATTTATAACGGGAATTTTATTGAAGATTTTATTTATAGAAATCAATTCTAACATTGCTACACATTACCATTATTTATGCGAAGAAATGGTAGAAGAAGCCCTCCAAGGGGGAGAGACCATTATGATGACTAAATTGAAAAACTATTGCCACATCCACACCTAGATTTAACGAGAGGATTTTTTATTTGAAATCTAGAACCGTTTAGGTCTTCAATATAATCTACGATTGAATTATTTATAAATTTTATAGAATGATTATCTATTATTAATACAGGGTTTCCGTTTTTATCGTTAATTATTATGTCATTATTATCTTTAATAGAATCATTGGAGTTTATCTCGTAATTCTTGTTTTTCTTATAATCTTCATTATTATTTTTATTAAGTTTGTTGATATAAGAATTATCATTTTTGTTCTTTTTTAGAGATAAATTTTTATTTATCTGATCTATAAAAAAATTATATTTAAATCCAGAGCATCCTCCTCCTGAGACAGCAATTCGCAAAACAAAATTTTTGTTTTTTATGTTTTCTGTAAGAGAATGAATTTTTTTTACTGCATTATCAGTTAAATTGACATTATAATGATTTGTTGACATAGTTATTATTAATTAATGTTTTTATTTTATTTATTTCGAGAAACTTTATTATAATTGAAATTTTGCATATTAAACAATAATTTTTATTAAATTGTGTATACTTCACGAATAAAATAAAAGGAAGGTATTTTGGAGAATCAGAAGACGAAAGCCTTAGTTGTTCCAGCAGAGTAGTGGTTAGCGTATTATTTATTCAATGCGTTAAATTGTTAGGATATAAACATAGTTTTTTATTTTATGGATATCAAAAAGTTATTATGCTAAACTTAGTTGTGATTTGAAGTTGCGTGAACTGCACAATTTTAATTGTTAAAGGCTTTAATTTGTGCGAAGGCATGCTGAATGTATGTAGGATTAATACATGTGGTTTGCATATTATTATTCAGATATATGCTAGAAATTTGTTAAGTAAACTGTTAGGATTTAAATTTTGATAGTGAGAAATATGAACTTGATTCTAATGTCTAATTTTAGACTGTGAAGATTTTAATTTCGTTTTGAATAAAAAATATTGATTTTGACGGTTCTGAATGAAGTGGATTATAAAGTGTATAAATGGCCCCCCATTTTTAATTTAGTCAAAAGTAATAGTTCTATTATTAAATAGGCTAGTTATTTATTATAGTTAGGGTTAAAATTACACTATAATAGTGTATTAGTTTTACTTAAAACTTGAAGTTTTCAAAAGTTTAAAACGCAAGTCATTTCAATTCTAAATGGATGATATTTATTTTAATAATGTAATTAAAGTAAATTTAATAATTATAGAAGATTTGTTTGATGTTTTTAGTCAGAGACTTTTTAAAGATGTGAAAACAATATTGAAAATTATTTCGTAATAAATTTGCACATGAATTGCAGCAGAATTATAGGAGTTATGGTAAAAGGTGTTCTCTTACAATGTGGATTAAGAATAGTTGGGGATCATCTTTAAAGTAAGAAAGGTATAAGAGGAGGATGTGAGAAAAGTTAACAAAAAGGTATTGGTCAAATTTTTATTTGATATTGAATGCGTTAAAAAGAAATGAAGAAATATAAAAATATAGATAAAGTGTGTATAGAAATTACAAGTTGAATAGAACGATAAATAAAGTAAAATATTGGTGTAAGAAGTTTCAGTGTTTTTAATAATTGAATTATTATTCTCTCGATTAAAATAAGTTTTGTGAATTAATGTTTGGTAATAGTAATATGATTATTGTCTCAGGTATATGAGAAGGGTAAGATTTGCTATTCACATATATATGAGTTTTATACAGTGGAGTTTAATGTTTTATAGAATGATTTCTTTTAATGAAAAAAGTGATGATTATTTTATGTCAATTGCTTTAAAGCTTGCCAAAAAAATTTTGGGAAGTGTTGCACCAAATCCGGCAGTTGGGTGTGTTATTGTAAAAAATGGTGTAATAATTGCAGAAGGAAATACGGGAGTTGGTGGTCGCCCACATGCAGAGATAGTTGCCTTACAAAAAGCTAAGAATTTTGCTTGTGGCGCAACTATGTATGTTACTCTCGAACCGTGTTGTCATTTTGGAGTTACAAGGCCTTGCATTGAAAAAATTATAAAAGCAAAAATAAAAAGAATAGTAGTTGCAACAATTGATCCTGATATGAGAGTTTCAGGTGGGGGTATTAAGGCCCTAGAAGAAGCTGGGATTGAAGTAGAACAAGGAGTTATGCAGAAAGAAGCAGAAAAATTAAATATTGGATTTTTTACTACTAGAAAGTTATGCAGACCATTTATAGTTTGCAAAGTTGCGATAACTCTTGATGGAAAAATTGCATCATTTACAGGTGATAGTAAGTGGATAACAGGTGATGATACGAGAAATTGGGTACATAAACTTAGAGCGAAACATGATGCTATTATGATAGGTAGTAATACCCTTATCAGAGATGATCCATTTTTAACATGTAGATTACCAACATTTATGCCTAATAGGCAGTCACCAATAAGATTAATTATAGATAGTCAAGGAAAGTTAAAAGAATGGTGTAATATTGCAAAGACTGCAGACAAAATAACAACATGGATAATTACGAACAAAAAAGTAGAAGAAAAAATAAAAAATATTAATTATTTAATAGTTAATTCAAATAGCGTTGGAAAAGTTTGTTTAAGTGATATGACATCAAAGCTTGCTTTAGAGATTGGTATAACAAGGTTATTAGTTGAAGGTGGTGGAATATTAATTACAGAATTAATGAAAAAAAAATTGATTGATAAATTGATAATTTGTCGTACTGGTAAGATTTTAGGTAATGATGCAATTCCCTTTATAGGAAATTTAGGAATTAAATCTGTTGATAATTGTTATCAATTTAAAAAAATAGAAACAATAAATTTCAATGAAGATATAGTTGAGATTTGGGTTTAATTTATAATATTATATGATTGAATTTATAGAAAAATAGTTTGAAGAAAGTTTACGTATGTACTTTAAATACGTGCTTTGTGTATATGTTTTTGAATATTTATCCTTTTAAGGAGGGGGATAGTGTATGTTTTTGGAAATTGTACTACTAAAGTAATAAAGAGAATAATTAAAGTTATAAATATAAAAATGATTACAATGTGAGATTTTATAATGGAGCTTTAAAAATTAGATTCTATTTATTAATAGAATTGGGGAGTTAGTTATTTATAATTAATTATGTGTGGAAAGGTGGCTGAGTTTGGTTTAAAGCACACGCTTGGAAAGCGTGCCACATATATAAAATGTGTCGGGGGTTCAAATCCCCCCCTTTCCGGGTTTTTATATATTATTATTTAGGTACAAAACAAGGGTATGAAAAACATAATGCTTATTGGTGGTGGGGTTGGAAATGCGGTCCTATTTTCAATAGGAGAGGCCTATCTCAAAAGAAATAATAGGGTTTTGTATTTTGCTGGTTATAGAAAGTTGAATGATGTGTTTAAGCAAGTATCTGTAGAACTTGCATCAAGTGCAGTAGTTTGGGTATGCGAAGAAGGATTAATAAAAAAAAATAGAGATCAAGATAAGTCTTTTTGTGGCAATATAGTTGATGCAATAATTTCTTATCAAGAGCGTATATTGGGTGATATTATGATTGATTTGAGTATTATAGATATAATTATCACTATTGGTTCTGATAAAATGATGAAAGCTATAAATGAAGCGAGAAAGACAATTTTAAAGTTATATTTAAAGTCAGAGCATTTAGCGATATCTTCAGTTAATTCGCCTATGCAGTGTATGATGAAAGGGATTTGTGCGCAGTGTGTACAGCGACATGTAGATATTAAAACAGGAAAAGAAAACTATGTATATAGTTGTAGTAATCAAGATCAAGATATGAATCTTGTTGATTTTGATTTCCTAAGTGAACGCTTAAAACAAAATAGTTTACAAGAAAAACTTACTTCAAAATGGATAGAAGAAATATTAAACAACAAAAAAGGAAAATAAGAAAGCAATATAGAACTATTAGAAAAAATCTTGATGAGAAATATTCTAGTAATGCTAGAAGTTTTGTTGTCAATTCTTTTAAAAAGAACTTAGCTAATCTTGTTAGAAGTAAAACAGTTGCAGCTTATATTCCTATCGATGGAGAGATAGATATTATACCTTTAATGTATAATTTGTTGTATCTATCTTATAGGGTTGTAGTTCCATGGCAAAATAAACCATTGAGATTTAAGGAGTGGAATATGGTAAGAGGAGGACTAAATAATAAAAATATAATTCCTGATATAATTATCACTCCAGTTATTGCTTTTGACGATCATTTTAATAGATTAGGTTTTGGTAGTGGATGTTATGATTTTGTAATAAAAGAATTACGATCATTAGGTAAAATATTTATAGGTGTAGCCTATGAAAGGCAGTATTGTAAAATACTACCAATAGAGGAGCATGATCAAAAGTTAGACATTATAATAACAGAGACGCGTGTTATGTATAACAATTGATGCTTTATGTTGTAAAATCTTATAAAAAAAAAGAGTAATGTATTTTATTAATTGTTGATATTTTTGAATAATTTTTAGAATGTTTTCATCTTGGGATTTTGTTTAGTTTTGTTAGTACATTTCTTTATTAAAGATAATGATATGAATATTCATGTCGTTGTAAAATAATAATATGGAGATGTTATCTTTATAATAAAGAGAATTATTCTATTAATTGTGAGTAGTGAATTATGGCTTCAAGTTTTTATAAGTAGGAGGTTGCTTTCTAAAAGCAAAAAAAAGGAGCGATGTATGAAAGATTTTCAAAGAAAGTTTGTTAATATAACAATAAAATGCATATAGTTTTTATTGCTAAAATAGTTGTTAAGAAATAATTTTTATTTTGAATTGTTGAAGGTGATTTTTATATAATATTGTATTAAAATAGTTTAAGTGAGATATTATCGTTTAGGTGATAAATAACTATCGAAAATAAAGTGGTTCATGGGGGTCTTGGGGTTTTTATTTTTGAGTGGTTATACGTGGTTATACTGTTTTATTAGTTATTAAAGTTTTTAGAAATTAGTTATTTAATAATCTGATTGGCTATGGTTTATAAATTGAAAGTGAGAGGTAAAAATAGTTTAGTAATATTGAAAAATATTATGTTTTGATAGTGTTAGTATGATAAAATACTAGATTTTAGTAGGATGATCTATGTTAGAGTGGTTATTTTGTTGTTAAACAATTTCAATTAGATTGGTGTTTTCTAAAAAAGTTTGAGAATTGGTGCTATTATAAAATATATATTTATATAATGGTGTGCTATACATAATATAAAAACTATTTTCAGATATTTGTATTTTAAATAGTTATTGAGTTTTACATTAGTGGTAATTTTGAGAGTTTATATTTGCATTAGTAATTATTTCTTGCGATATTTTTCATTATATATTGGAGTGTGCATTTTGTATTCGTACTATAAGTATAGTGATTTTATTATATTTAATCTTTATATTTTATAAAATATTAATGAGAAGTATTATGAGGGGTATAGTTTGTAAAATGTGGTAGGGAAACTTTTTTTTAATTAAGTTAAGAGCAAGATCCAAAGAAATCTTTTAGAAGTGTGAGAATTTTATGAAAATTAAAGTTGGAGTAATAGGCTGCGGTAAAATGGGGAAAAAAGTACTGAATGAATTGGTTATGAATACCAAATTAAATATAGTTGGTGCTGTTGCTAGCGCGAGTAATAAATATATAGGTTTAGATATAGGATCAATTATAGGTGGTTCTTTTGTAGGGGTTAAAGTTACGAGTTCTATTAGAGATGTGTTTAATCTGTCTGATGTTGTAATAGATTTTACAACTAAAGAATGTATGTTAGATTGCCTTAAGATGTCTGTAAAATTTAAAACGCCATTAGTTAGTGGTACGACTGGAATAGAAGATGTTGATTTAAAGAAATATTCTGCTAAGGTTCCAATATTATGGTCACCAAATATGAGTATTGGAGTTAATGTGTTATTAAAATTAGTAAAAAAAGCTGCTAGTCTTCTAAATAAAGAGTATGATGCTGAAATTTGGGAAATGCATCATAATCTTAAGAAAGATTTACCATCTGGAACAGCTGTAGAATTTGGTAGAGCGATTGCTAATGCTTCAGGTAGGGATTTTCAGCTTAGTCAATGTTTTCATAGTTGTTCGAAAATGAGAAAGAAAGGAAGAATAGGATTTGCAGTATCTCGTGGAGGTGGGGTAATAGGAGATCATAGTGTGATGTTTATTAATTCCAATGAACGTATAGAATTGAATCATAAAGCGATTGATCGTGTATCTTTTGCTAAGGGAGCTGTTCAAGCAGCAATGTGGTTATATAAAAACAAAAGAGAGATACCTGGACTTTATTCAATGCAGGATATGATGTGATATGAATGGTGATATATGTGCCTCCATTAAGGATTTAAATCTTTGGTATGGTTCTAAACAAATTTTATTTAATATAAGTTTAAATATTTATAATAAAAAAGTTACTACTTTTATTGGGCCATCTGGGTGTGGTAAATCAACCTTTTTGCGGTGTTTTAATCGTATGAATGATTATATACCGGGATGCAAAGTTACTGGCAGGTTAATTGTTAATGGGCTTGGTGATATATATTTGCGCGATACGGATGTTGTATTATTGAGAGCAAAAGTTGGAATGGTATTCCAAAAGCCGAATCCTTTTCCAAAATCGATATATAATAATATTGCTTATGGACCAAAATTACATGGTATAATAAAGGATAGGCAAAAATTAGATGAAATAGTAAAAAATAGTTTAATTAAAGTAGGTTTATGGGAAGATTTAAAAGATAGATTGCAGGATAGTGCATTAGATTTATCTGGTGGACAACAGCAGAGATTATGTATTGCTCGTGCAATTGCAGTGAAACCAACCATTTTGTTAATGGACGAGCCATGTTCTGCTCTTGATCCAATGGCTACAAATGCAATTGAGAATCTTATTCAAGAGTTGAAATTAAAATTTACAATTATAATGATAACTCATTCAATGAAACAAGCTAGGAAGTTATCTGATAGTGTAATTTTCTTTTTTAATGGTAAGATTGTTGAATCTGGAAGTGTTAAGGAAGTATTCGAAGATACTCAGTTTCCCCTAACAAAAGAGTATATTCTAGATCATTAAATTTAGTTTTTAATTGTACTAAAGATTTATTTTATTATGTTAGCGATAATACGACTTTCAAAATCAATATTTATTATGTCAGATAATGAGTTTATTTTAAAATAATTGTTAAAATTTTCTATAGTTAATCTTATTATTTCGATTATTCTTAAAAAGTTGATTTGAGATTTTAAAAACTTATTAACTGCTACTTCATTTGCTGCATTAAGTACAATACTGTTTATATGTGGAAAAGAAGAGTTTAATACTTCGATACCGAGTTTTAACGCAGGAAAGCGTATATAATCTGGTTTTTGAAAAGTTAATTTTTGCCCTATTAAATTTAATTTATGTTTTGAGATTAGTCTTTTTGGCCAGTATAAAGCATATGAGATTGGAATTGACATATCAGTTTCTGCAAGTACAGCGAAATTAAAACCATCTTTATAAGTTACGATTCCATGTATTATTGATTCAGGATGTATTACTACCTTGATTTTATTTTTATTTATATTAAACAGATTATGTGCTTCTATTATTTCTAATGTTTTATTTATCATTGTCGCACTGTCGACGGAGATTTTTTTTCCCATATTCCAGGTTGGATGATTTAGTACTTGGTTTATTGTAACGTTTTTTAATTTTTCTAAATTGTAATTTAAAAATGGCCCACCAGAAGCGGTAAGTATAATTTTTTCTATATATTTTTTATTTTTTTCTAAAATTTGAAAAATTGCATTGTGTTCAGAGTCAATAGGAATTATTTGTACATTTTTTTCTTTAGCTTTTTTAATTAAGAATTTTCCACCACAAACGATACTTTCCTTATTTGCTAGTCCTATAATTTTAGTGCCACTTTCTATAATTTGCATTATAGGTTTAAGAGCCGCAATGCCAACTATTGCAATGATTGCAAGATCAATTTGTAGAGAGGCAACATTCATTAAACCTTCGCTACCGGCTTCAACTTTAATATTTGTATTAAAAAGATTTTCTTTTAAGTTTTTAAAAAATTTTCTATTAGAAATAACAACATATTTTGCATTTAGCAGTTTTGCTTGATAAGCTAGAAGATTAAAATTAGAATGTGCGCTGAGTGCTTCTATTTGGTATTCTTCTTTTCTCTTTAATAAAAGACTTATAGCCTTTTTTCCGATGCTCCCAGTTGATCCTAAAATTGAAATTTTTTTCATTAAAATATATTGTGATATGTATATTTAGTAGGACAAATTTTTATTTGTTCTGGATGTTTTGGATTAATTCAGAACTTTCTTCATCTTTAAAAAGATACATTGAATAACGCGAAAAAGAAGAAAATTGACTATGATGATCATGCGTTGTATCGTGTTGTATATTATTATATAAGCCCTGAGCATTATAGAATATTTCGTTGTTGATATAAGGATAATCTTCATAATTTTCATTGTAATTTATGTTATTAGAAAAGTATTCTCCGAGATTTTCAAAGCATTTTATACCAAACATATTGCATGATTTACCAAATAGTGTTACCAGGTTACTACCATTTATTAAACTTTCAAATACATTGCAATAAGCAGAGATCATTCCTTCGTGAGTGTTAAATAACCACTTCACTCCGTCTATAACGGTTGTAGCGGTGTCACAGTAACCAAGACCAAAGCCGCTTTTTTCTTTGTAATATTCCTTGTATTGTTGTTGGGATTGCCATTCTGCAACATTTGAACCTTGAGATTTGTTCATAACTTCATTTTGATCTCTAAAATATTTTAAATGTATATTACTTAAATTCACATTAGAAGTCTACTAATAAATAGTTATTAGTAAATTTACTAATAATAAATATTAGATCATCAATAAAAATTTTTATAAAATTGAGAGATGATATATATAGCAAATTCATAAAGTTTTTATAAATTTTATGATGAATTATTTTAAGGTGATTTAAAAATCTATGAGAAAGCTATATTTATAGCGGTTTATATAAAAATTGCTTTTCTTATAAAGAAATAAGATAATATAAAAAGATGAACTCAAAGAAAGTTTTATAATATAAAAATGATATAGAGTATAAAATAAAAAGAAAAAGAAGATAGTGATAGATGATGATGTTCTAAATTTTGTTCAGATAGATATTAATTCTATTATAATGTTATAAGTAATTATATTATAATATTTATTTAGGTAATTATAATAGAGTTTTAATAATTGTCGAAATATAGAAGGATATTGTACCCATGATGTATTTTTGTTAGTTTTATTTAGATTAATTTTATTTAAAAGCTTTGAATATTTGGTATTATCAAGGAGAGATTTCGATATAAAAAGGGATTTTGTGTGAAGTGGAAAATTTTACTAAAGAACAGATAGTCGAATTTTATAAAAAAATGCTGCTTATACGTAGATTTGAGGAAAAGGTAGGACAGTTGTATGGAATAGGTTTAATAGGTGGATTCTGTCATCTGTCAATAGGGCAAGAAGCGGTTGCAGTAGGAACGCAGGCTGCATCTAGGTTAGGTGATGCTTTTATTACAAGTTATAGAGATCATGGTTTAATGTTGGCGTGTGGTTCTGATCCAAATGTTGTTATGGCAGAATTGACAGGCAGGGAAATGGGATGCTCAAAGGGTAAGGGCGGTTCAATGCATATTTTTGATATTAAAAAAAAGTTTTTTGGTGGACATGGAATAGTGGGTGCGCAGATTCCAATTGGTACTGGTATAGCGTTTACTAATAAATATAAAAAAGTGGATAATGTAGTATTTACGTATTTTGGTGACGGCGCTACAAATCAAGGACAGACATATGAATCATTTAATATGGCGGCTTTGTGGAAATTACCTGTAGTTTATATTATAGAAAATAATGGGTATGCTATGGGTACTTCTGTAAAAAGATCAACTTTAGTAACTGAATTATATAGAAGAGGAGAAGGTTTTGACATTCCTGGAAAGCAAGTTAATGGAATGGATTTTTTTTCTGTTTATAAGGAAACAAGTGAGGCGGTTAAGTATGTACGTAGTGGAAAGGGACCTGTTTTACTTGAAATGAAGACATATCGATATCGTGGTCATTCGATGTCTGATTCTGCAACTTATCGTTCAAAAGAAGAAGTTGAAAATGTAAAGCAAAATCATGATCCTATAAGGATTTTAAAAAAGTATATAGTGGATAACAAGATTGCTCAAGAAGAGGAGTGTAGGGTAATCAATAAAGAAGTATTGGATTTAATAAAAAAATCAGAAGATTTTGCTAAAAATAGTAAAGAACCAGATATTAATCAGTTGTATGCTGATGTTTACAAAGTTTATTAATTAATTAAAAGCTTGTGTTATAACAAATGATAATTATCTCTAGATAGAATAAATTTAGGAATTATTTCAGAATGTTAAAAAATTTAGAGCAATTATATATTGTATTAATTTTGAAGTTTATTATTTATCTCTTATTTAAAAAAGTTTTAGGTAAACGTTTAATAGATAGAGATAATAAGGTGATATGGGATAATATACTTTTGAAAATAAGAAAGTGCCCGAGAGAAGATTCGAACTTCCATAACTAAAAGAGTTGCTAGCATCTGAAGCTAGTGCGTCTACCGATTTCGCCACTCGGGCTTGTAATTTATACTAAAATATAGATAATATATCTAAATAGTTTTTAGTTTAAAAATTAAATGTCTGATAGTTTAAACGTAGATCAAATGTTTTTTGCTCAAAATGATACTAATATTAATAGTGTATATGAAATAGTGAATAATGCACTGATTAATAGCGATGGTGGTGAGTTATTTTTAGAGTTTCATCAGTCGGAATCATTAATTTTCTATGATAATATGTTAAAACATATGGATTTAAATGTTAGGAGTGGGTTTGGTTTAAGGTCTTTTTGTGGGAGTAGCACGTTTTTTGTTTGTTCTTCTGAGATTAGTAGAAAAGAAATTAGTAATGCTGCTTCTATAGTTAGAAGTTTAGTATCATTAAACGAGGTAAATTCAGTAAGTTTAGATAAAAAAGTAAGAGATCTTTATTCAAGGGTAAATCCAATAAGTGAAATAGATCTATGTTTTAAGAAAAGATTGCTTAATGATGTTAATGAATATATAAGATCTAAGAGTAATTGCGTAAAACAGGTAAAAGTAACCTTAAGCGGAGAATGGCAAGTTGTACAAATAATAAAAAAAGGCAATTATAGATTTATTGATATTAGACCTTTAGTACATTTTAGTATATTGGTTATTGTAGAAAAAAATGGTCGTACTGAAAGATGTTCTATTGGACATGGTGGACGTGATCTTTATAGTAAGTTTATTTCTAAAAAAAAATGGAAAGAAGTTGCAGATCGAGCTTTAGAGCGTGCATTAGTAAATCTTGAAGCGCTTCCGACTCCTGCTGGAGAAATGACGGTTGTTCTTGGTTCAGGTTGGCCAGGAATATTGTTACATGAAGCTGTGGGACATGGGCTTGAAGGAGATTTTAATCGCAAGGGGGTTTCAGCATTTTCAAATGCTATTGGAAAACAAATAGCATCTAGTGGAGTGACTATAGTTGATGATGGAACTTTACCTAATTTACGTGGTTCTATTAGAATAGATGATGAAGGTACTCCTTCTTGTTGCAATCTTTTAATAGAAGATGGAATCCTTAGAGGATATATGCAAGATCATATGAATGCTAAGCTTATGGGAGCAAATTCAACTGGTAACGGCAGAAGGGAAAGTTATAAAAAAGTTATTATGCCTCGTATGACAAATACTTATATGTTGCCAGGAAAGTATACTCCAGAAGAAATAATATCTAGTGTTAAAAAAGGTTTGTATGCAGTAAATTTTGATGGTGGTCAAGTTGATATAACATCTGGAAAGTTTGTTTTTTCATCTTCAGAAGCTTATTTAATAGAAAATGGTAAAGTTAAACAACCAGTTAAAGGAGCTACATTGATTGGTGATGGACCGACAATATTGAAGAAGGTATCTATGGTTGGTAATGATTTAAAATTGGATCCTGGTATTGGTACATGTTCAAAAGATGGGCAAAATGTGCCTGTTGGAGTTGGTCAACCAACGCTTAAAGTTGATGCAATTATAGTGGGTGGAACTGAGTTACAGGAATATGTTTTATAATATTCTGATTGGTGACGACTGGTTAGTTATTTTCTTAGTTTAAAGTGTTAAAAAAATTTGGATTAGCAAAAATTGTTAGAAAAGAGATGAGTAATTTTGAGTTTTATTTTTTAAAATTTCTTTTAAAGTAGGTTTTATGTTAATTTGTTCTAACACTGTACCAGCATCAGGTTGTTTATAATTATTGTCCTTTTTTAAGTAAGTTGATTTTTGTATTGCAGTAGGATGATTGTTTTTTTTTTCTATTTCAATTGGAGTCTTTAAAAATTTGTAAATTTTGTCATTAACTTCATTGTTCCATTTTTCTTTTTTTTCTTCAATACCGGGGCAATATAGGGTGCCATTTTTATTATTTAAAAAAAGATTCTTGATTGCATTTATCTCTGTAAGTAGAAGTCCAATAATAGCAATACTCATTACAATGGGATTAATGCTAAAGATTAACGTTGTGAAAACAAAAAAAATAAGGGGAAGAAAAAATTTGTGTATGAACATTATTATTACTTCTTCATCACTAAGTGGTAACTCATTTTCTTCTTTTTTGTTTAAAAACTGTATCTTTTTTATTAATGTAGTCATTAAGATTTTAGAGAAGTTTTTAAGACTCATTTTGTTCTAATATTTCAAAGTATTTATTAAAAAATTTAACTTTTGATCTTATACATCTGTATTTCGTTATACATATTATTTACACATCTTATCAAGTGCTTTTTTTAAAATCATTTTATAAATTTTTCTTGTTATTACTAGATTTTACTTCTATTTAAAATGGGATAATTAGATATGATTTTGTTTTAATTTTTTGATTGAGAAAATTTTATTTTAGTGAGTAGAAGAATGATAATCTTTATATATAGTTTAGGAGAGTAACTTAAAATCTTTAAAAGAGAGAGATTAATATTTGAATATAGTTTTAATAATTTTATGTGATCGTTTGTTTTATTTGATACTTTCTTTAAGTTATAAAGGATTTTGTCTTGGATAGGTGATTATATAGGTGTTCTGTTTTTCCATCTTAGCATATTTTGATTAATTTATTAACTATATCCCTTTTATAGGATATTACTTAATTGGCCTTAAAATAGGTGGAGAGAGCTATATTAAGTTTTAATTTTAATACTTATCATCCAGTTACTATAAAATATTTTTATTAGAGTTTGAGTTTTAAATGATTTTAATGTTTAAAAGTTTATCTATTAAAAGTGATTAGTGTATAATAATGCAGAAATTTTATTAAAAATAAAAGGTTTATTTAATGAATTATTCTTTACACCAGAAGAAAAACAAAAAAATTATAATTTATCTCGCAAAATTATACAATGCTCTAAAATCTTGATTCCTTTATAATTAAGATTATTAGGTTTTGTATTGTTGTTTTTGAAAGTTTTTTAGTTTTGCTATTAGTGAAATAAATTCGTATTTTTCCAGAAATGAAAATAATCTTCCCATATTTGGGGGATGTATTCTATATTTTGATATATTATGTTGAAGATTTACTTTTTTACAGAGTAAAAGAAGTTTTTGTGATATTAGTATTTTTTCTTTCTCTTTGATGAGAATATCGCGTATTTTTGTTTGTTTGATATTAGTAATATTTTCTAAAATTTTATTTAAAGAACCAAATTCATTAAGCAATTTAATTGCAGTTTTCTTGCCTATGCCTAGAGCTCCTGGGATATTATCAGATGTATCTCCGATGAGAGAAAATAAATCTAGAAGCTTATCAGAACTTACACCAAATTTTTCTATTATTTGTTTTTCATTTATATACATGTTTTTAATTGGGTCCAATATTGAAATATTTTGATTCAAAAGCTGGAGTAGATCTTTATCTGATGATACTACTATAATTTTAAAATTGTAGTAGTTAGTAGTATATTTTGTAACCAATGTTGCAATTATGTCATCTGCTTCATAATTTTTAATTTCTTCATAGCTTAGATTAAAAGCTTTTAATGCTTTTTTTAAAATTGCAAATTGTGCAATCAAATTTTTAGGAGGTGTTATTCTGTTTGCTTTGTATTTAGAGTATAAATTGTGTCTAAAACTCTTTTTACCAGAGTCAAGTGCTATGGTTAAATAATCAGAGTGAGTAATATATTTTAAAATCATGTTCAAAAAACCATATACTGCACCTGTTGGAATACCTGTTGTAGTAGTTAAATGGTGTAATACATAATAAGCTCTAAAAAAAAAGCAGTAACCATCCACGATTGTAAAAATTTCTTTTTTCATAAAAATGAATCTCATGTTCTGTTGAGTTTTACTATTTTTAGTATGTAAAAATCAAGTTTTTATTTCTACTTTTAGATAATATTTTTTAAAGTTAAAAGAGTGAGTTTTTTATTTTACTAGTAATAACTAGTAATAAATTGATGCAATGTGATTGAAATCAGGGATAAAATTAATTAGTTTTTATTTTTGGATTTAAAATAAAGTAAAAACGATAATTTTACTTATGAAAGTTTACTAGAATTTTTGTTTTATATTTTAATATGTTTTGTGTACTTAATAAAGTTTATTTTTATAAAGGTTACTATTATTTTGTAGGTTAATTTTATTTATATTGTATAGTTATTCTTAAATAAGAAATAAAGTATGGAAACTGATATTGTAATAGTAGGTGCGGGACCTGTTGGAATATTTACAGCTTTTCAAGCTGGAATGTTAGATATGAAATGTCATATTATAGATGTTTTGAATCAAGCTGGTGGACAATGTATTGCTCTTTATCCAGAAAAACCTATATATGACATACCAGGTCATCCTATAATTACTGGTCAAGAGTTAATTGAAAAATTAATGGAGCAGGCTTCGATGTTTAAGCCTATTTATCATTTAAGTCAAAAAGTAGAAAAAATTTTAAGTAACGATAATAAAAATTTTGTTGTAGTAACAAATGTAGGTACAGAAATAAAGTGTAAAGCGATTATTATTGCGGCCGGAAATGGAACATTTGAACCTAATCGTCCACCACTTGATGGTATATTAGAGTATGAAAATAAATCTATATTTTACAGTGTAAGTAGAATTTCCGATTTTCAGGATAAGACCATAATTATTGCGGGAGGGGGGAATTCAGCTGCTGATTGGATTATAGAGCTTTCTAAAGTTGCAAAGAAAATTTATGTAGTGCATAGAAGAAGAGAATTCCGTTGTGTTACTAGAATTAAAAATGAGATTGAGTTGCTTGTAAATAATGGGAAAATAGAACTTATAGTACCGTACCAATTATATGGATTAATAGGGAAAAATGGTCAGTTGAATGCAGTAATAATAAAAAATATTATTTCTGGAGAAGAAAGAAAAATAATCGTTGATTTTTTGTTGTTATTTTTTGGATTGTCAGTAAGTTTGAGTTCAATAAGTAATTGGGGTGTCTATACAAAATGTGATCGTATAGTTGTTAATCAGACCACATTTAGAACTAGTAGGGATAGAGTATACGCAATTGGTGATATAGCTACTTATTCTGGTAAATTAAAGTTGATACTTAGTGGTTTTGCTGAAAGTGCTATGGCTTGTTATGACATACATAAAGTGATACACGGCTCTTCGGTTAATTTTTTTCAATACTCAACCTTAAAAGCGAAGGATGGTATTTATTAGTTAAGTTAAATATTAAATGTGTACGTAGAAAATTTTATGTTTTAATAAAAAAGTTTATGGTTAATATACGTAGCATAAAGAATTGTGATTTTGATAATAAGGCTGTTTTAGTTAGAGTTGACTTTAATGTTCCAATAGAAAATGGGAAAATCCGTGATACTACTCGTATTTTGAGGGTGTTGCCTACTATTCAATATCTAGTGAATGCAAATGCAAAAGTTATTATTGCATCCCATTTTGGACGTCCAAAAATTAAAAATAGTAGTTTATCATTGAAAAATATAGTTCTAATTTTATTAGAACTTTTGAATAAAGAAGTAAAATTTATTAATGATTGTATTGGCAAAAAAGTATTGGAAGTAATAAATAAGATGGATAGAGGAGATATAGTGTTATTAGAGAATTTAAGGTTTTATAAAGAGGAAGAACAAAATGATTTGAGCTTTGCTAAGCAATTGGCATCAATAGCAGATATATATGTAAATGATGCGTTTTCTTGTTCTCATAGGGCTCATGCTTCTATTTCACGCGTTACAGAATTTTTACCTTCATATGCAGGATTTTGTTTACAAAATGAATTAGAATGTCTTGAAAAATTTGTAGCATCATTTAACGGGCCTGTTACTGCAATAGTTAGTGGTACGAAAGTGATAACTAAAGTAAAAATGCTTGTTAAGTTAGTAAAAAGGGTTAATTATCTTATTCTTGGAGGTGCAATTGCTAATAATTTTTTGTTATTCAACAGAGTAAATATAGGTAGATCTCTTTTTTATAAAGGAATTGATGATCTTATTTGTAGAGTTATTGAGACAGCAAGTAGATATAATTGTAAAATAATTATACCAGAGGACGTTTTGGTTGCAGTGAACTTTGATTATGGAACTTGTATTTTAAGAAATATAGAATCTGTTTTAAGTGATGATACAATTTTAGATATTGGACCTAAGACTTTATCTTTAATAAGTAATATTATATTGAATAGCAAGACTCTTTTATGGAATGGTCCTATTGGTGCTTTTGAACATCCAGCTTTTGCAAATGGAACGATAAAGGTAATGAAAGTTGTAAGTGATTTAACTAGTAAAAAGAAGTTAACCAGTGTAATAGGAGGTGGAGATATTTTATCTGCAATGAGTATTGCTGGTCTTACTAATGAAAATTTTACATATGTTTCGACCGGTGGGGGTGCATTTTTAACTTGGGTGAGTGGAGGTGAAATGCCTGGAGTTACAGTGTTACGTAATTAATATCTTAAAGTGTGCTTTTATTTATGGTTATCTCTTATTCATTAGTAGAGAAGAGAACAAAGATTCTATTATCTCTTAAATAAGAGAGATTAAGGGATTAATTATTAGTGGGAGTTTATAAAATTTTGTGTGTTTTATAGAATATGCGTAGCTATACTAGAATGTTGGTTATAAAAACTTATAAAATAGAAAAGTCTTAATTTTAAAAGAGTAGTTTAATTCAGAACATTAAGGGAGAGATGCACGAATGACTGATGGTGAATTGAAAGGTAGAAATAAAAGAAATTAAGGGAAGTAATTGTGAAATGTGAGGATGTTAATAAAGTTTTATAATAAAATAATATAAAATAAAATTGAAAAATTAGGTTATCAATTCTTAATTGGTTTGTTGCTATTGTTCTGAAGTGATATTAGAATTTAATTATTGATTCGTTTAATACTAATTAAAATATAATTATAGCTTGACCATATAGCCATAATAGCTGCAATCCATAAACAAATTATACCTACGTATTGAATTATTCTGTAGTTATCTATTATTAAAGTTATTACTGCAAGCATTTGTAGAAATGTTTTAACTTTTCCTGTTTTATTTACTGGTAAACTGATATTTGTAGCGATTAAAAATTCTCGCAAGCCGGAAATCAATATTTCTCTACAAACTATTATTACTGCTGCTATTATCATGTAATCATTGACTTTATGTATATAGATCAACATTATTATTGTTGAAACAACTATTAATTTATCTGCAATTGGATCGAATAGTTTGCCAAATTCTGATTGTACTTTCCATGCACGTGCTAAGTAACCATCAAAAAAATCTGTAATGCAAGCAAATATAAAAATTGATATTGTTATTAAGTTTGCATACCTACTTTCTAAGTAAAAGCTTAATATTATTACTGGTACCGCAAGTGCACGAGAGATTGTTAATAAATTAGGCAAGCTTTCCTTAAACATGCAGTTAAATCTAGTGCGGTATTATAAATTTATACATGAGTAAAACACACTTCACAAGTCAATAGTTTTACAATTGAATTTTTATAAAAATTTCTTATTCTAAAAGGAGATTATTAGGTCGAGACATAATGGATAACAATTTAAATTGTATTACAAAACAAAAGGCGCTCAGATATCATAGTGGAGATGGTAATCCTGGTAAAATATCTATTTTGCCAACAAAGCCATTATCTACTCAATATGATTTATCACTCGCCTATTCTCCTGGAGTTGCAGCTCCATGCCTTGAAATAGCTAGGAATTCTAATTTAGTATATGATTATACATCAAAGAGTAACTGTATTGCTGTTATTTCAAACGGTACTGCAGTGCTTGGACTCGGGAATATTGGCCCTCTTGCCTCGAAACCAGTTATGGAAGGTAAGGCCATTTTATTTAAGCGTTTTGCTGATATTGATGCAATTGATATAGAAGTTGGTACAGAAAATGTAGAGGATTTTATCAATGCTGTAAAATATCTCGGACCGAGTTGGGGGGGGATAAATTTAGAGGATATAAGATCTCCTGATTGTTTTATAATAGAAGAACGTCTGAGTAAATTAATGAATATTCCGGTATTTCATGATGATCAACATGGAACTGCAGTTGTTGTTGCAGCTGGAATAGAGAATGCACTTGATATTACTGGAAAGAAGTTGGAAAATGTTAAAATTGTTATGAATGGCGCTGGGGCTGCAGGAATTGCGTGTTTAGAAATATTGAGATTTATGGGTGCTAAAAATATAGTGTTGTGTGATAAACAAGGAGTAATATATAAAGGTCGAAAAGAAGATATGAATGCGTGGAAGGAAAAACATGCAATTAGTACTAAAGAGCGTTCTTTAGTTGATGTGATAAAAGGTGCTGATATATTTATAGGATTATCTACAAAAGATGTGTTAAGTGAAGAAGTATTAAAAAGTATGAGCAAAGATCCAATTATTTTTGCCCTTGCTAATCCTGATCCAGAAGTAAAGCCTGAGTTCGCGAAAATTGTGAGACCAGATGCAATAATTGCAACCGGCAGGTCGGATTATAATAATCAAGTTAATAATGTAATGGGATTTCCTTATATATTTAGGGGAGCACTTGATGTACATGCAACTACGATAAATAATGAGATGAAAATTGCAGCTGCATACGCAATAGCAAAACTTGCTCGTGAACCAGTTCCTGATGAGATATTTACAGCTTATAATAGACGTAAAATGAGTTATGGATGTGAGTACATAATACCAACTCCATTTGATCCCAGATTAATTTCAACGGTTTCTTCTGCGGTCGCAAAAGCTGCAATATATTCTGGTGTTGCTAAAAAGGCAATACGAGATTGGAGTGAGTATGAAAATCGATTAAAATCCCGTCTTGCAAGTTCTCTTGATACACTAAATCTGATGTTTTCACGAGGATACAATTGTTTAGATTAATTTTGAGTTTAAAAAATTAAAGTTATATAATGATAAGTAGCATAGTTGAAAAGGTTATGTGTAGATAAGTTTATAAAATAATAAGTTATAATTGAAGTTGGTTATTTGGATAATTAGAGGTAATTTATGGATAGTTTTGAACAAATAAGGAAAGATATAAAAGAGAATGATGTGGTTCTTTACATGAAGGGTACTTCTGATTTTCCTCAGTGTGGGTTTTCTGGACTTGTTGTATCGATTCTCAAAGATTTAAATATCAAATTTAAATTTGTTGATGTGTTAGAGAGTGATGAAATACGTCAATCCATAAAGAGATTTTCTAATTGGCCTACAATTCCGCAATTATATATAAAAGGGGATTTTGTTGGTGGTTGCGATATTATTCGTGAGATGTATGAAAGAGGTGAACTGCGTAGTTTATTGGAAGAAAAAAAGGTTATATAAACAAGGTTTTAGGGGTTGTTGTTTTTAAATTGTTTTGTGTAAAAATTAATCTCTAATGTATATAGTTTTTGTATATTTCATAATATTGGGATTCGTTAGTCAATTTGAAGATTTTTAAAAATGCGATCTAATATTAAGCAGTTGTTTTATTATATAAAACCTAGTTTAAATTATTTTATTGTAGCTTTTATTGCGGTTTTATTTTCAGCCTTAACGATTCTTATTTTTGGTAGAGGTCTAAGTGTAATAGTTGATTCCGGCATAAAAGGCGATTTTATTATGAAGTTGGCGATTGCATTATTTGTAGTTTTAGTTATTTCTTTTACTGCATTTATCAGGTTGTATTTTATTAATATTGGTAGTGAAAAAGTTGTTTCGAAAATAAGGTATGATATATATAGTAATATTGTTGATTTGCAGCCAAGTGTTTTTGAAAAAGTTAGTATTCAGGATGTGATTTCAGCATTAATTACTGATACATCTGTATTACAGACTATAATAAGTAGCAGTTTACTTACTATATCTAGAAATTTTATAATTCTAGTTGGTAGTGTCGTTATGCTGCTATATACGAATTTACATTTAACTATGTGCGCAATTGTGATAATACCTGTGTTATTTATTATTATGGTTTTTATTGGAAGTAAAGTGCGCGATTGTGCGCGCCTAGTTCATAGTAAGTTGAGTGAACTTGCATTATTCAGTGAAGAGAGTTTTAGGTCTATAGTAACTATTAAGTCGTTTGTATTAGAGAAAAATGAAAAAGTGCGTTTTAAAAAGTATTTGAGTTTAGTATCAGTATCATATACAAAGTTAATATTTTTGCGTGCTGTTCTAGTAACTTTGATTATCTTGTTTGTAATAGGTTCACTGATTATTTTAATCTTTTTTGGTATTAAAGAGGTTTTAAGTGAAAATATAACTATTGGAGAATTATCATCATTTGTATTTTATTCAGCACTTGTAGCAGGAGCTATAAATAACATAAGTGATAATATTAGTGATTTACAACGTGGTTTTGGGATAGTAGAGCGTTTATTTAAGTTTAAGAATATGCAAAATTCTATAGTAAATTATGATAGTTCTATGAAGATTTGTAGTATTCAAAAGGGAATTTCGTTCAATAATATAACATTTTCTTATGAATCTCAATCTGATAAGTTTGCATTAAATAATGTATCATTTTCTATAGAAGTTGGTCAAACGGTTTCGATCGTTGGACTATCTGGTAGTGGTAAAAGTACGCTTTTAAAACTTTTACTTCGTTTTTATGATCCTATTAAAGGTAGCATTACTATTGATGGATATGATATTAAGTCAATTGCATTAAGTAGTCTTAGGTCATTATTTGGTTTAGTGCCGCAAGATTATGTAATATTTTCTTGTTCTATAATGGAGAATATATTGCATAGTAAACCAGATGCCGAGTATGAAGAAGTAAGACGGGCAGCTATTAATTCTTATGCTATGGAGTTTATTGATAAATTACCTGATAAGTTTAATACATTTGTTGGAAAAGGGGGGCTGAAGCTTTCTGAAGGACAGAAGCAACGTATTGTAATAGCAAGAGCCATCTTAAGAAATCCACAAGTTTTAGTATTAGATGAGGCGACTTCTGCTCTTGATTATAAGAGTGAAGATTTTGTGCAAGAGGCGCTGAGTAAGTTAATGCAAAATAGGATAACGATTATAATTACTCATAGGCTATCAACTGTTTTTAAAGCTGATAAAATTATAGTGATTAATCGCGGAGAGGTGGAGGGAATAGGAACTCACGAATCTTTAATAAGAGAAAATGGATTATATGCGAAGTTAGTAAAGATGAGGAAGATATAAGGAGAAAAGTTTTATTATTTTGTATAATTTATATTATACACAAGAAAGGGGGTTGGTTTTATTGGTTTTTCTATTAATGATAGGAAGTTGTGTTAAATTATGACTATATTTATAGTGTGATAAATAAATTTTGTTTTTGATTTTGAATAATTAAAAGACTTAATTATTAAGAATTACTAGTATTTTATTTAATCATTTGATGCAATGTTTTTATCTATTTGGGGTGGGAGCACTTTTTATTAATTTAGGATTCTTATAGATTTTTAGTTGTAATAAAAATAGAGTTTTGATGTTTTATTGTTCATCGTTACTATGATTTGTATTCATATATTTTGTTTTAGTTAGAAGTGATTAAAATATTAAATCATTGATTTTAACTTTCTTTAATTAGAAGGTATGGGTATTTGAGATTACTAAAAAGCTCTCTCTTATTGATGATACTTTATTAAAAGTTTAATTTTCATGGCGGAGTTTAGAATTTAGGTTATTAATTGTATGGGAATTTATTTGGGTATTTTGAAATGTGAAATTGAGTAGGGTTTTATTATTAATATTTTGTAGAATTTGTATTGAGATATTTAGTGTAAACTTTAGTTGTTAAGAAAGTAGGAATTATAAAATTGGTATATGTTTTATGTTTTATGTAGATTATTTAAATTTTATTTTGATATTTAAGTTATAAATACTTTTGTCTTAATTAGAAAATTGATATAAAAAGATAGGGAATTTTATATATGATAAAGTATAGTAAAGAATATGGGGGGTCATTATATATAATTAAAATTTTTCTATTTAAATAAGGTTATAGAGTTTTATAGTCAAAACAGAGTTTCAGATTTTAATTAAGAAAGAAGTTTGTTCATCCATTACAAAAAAAAGATATGTATTTTGTTGGTATTGTATTTTGTGACTTTTAGTTGTTTGGTAGGTTTCCAGTAAAGAGTAAAATTCCAGAAATAAGTATTAACCAAATTATTGATATTGGTAGAAATACTTTCCAACTGAGACGCATTAATTGATCATAACGATATCGAGGTATTGTTCCTCTAATTAAGATAAATATGGTTAATAATAAAGTTATCTTTAAAATAAACCATATTGAACCTGGAATTTTATATAGAAAATTAAATTCTAAAGGAGGATACCATCCTCCTAAGAAAAATATTGTCATCATAGCACTTGCCAAGATCATGTTTGCGTATTCTCCTAAGAAAAAAAGGGCAAATGGCATCGATGAATACTCAACATTATACCCAGAAACGAGTTCTGCTTCAGCTTCTGGTAAATCGAATGGATGTCGATTAGTTTCTGCAAGAAGGGAAATAAAAAATATTATTGCCATAGGTATAAGTAATAAATTAATCCAAAACGGCATACTGTGTTTTATTATAACAATTTCTCCTAGATTTAGTGTGCCAGTTGTGATAACTATTGTGGCAATTATTAGTCCTATTGGAACTTCATATGAAATCATTTGAGCAGCTGACCTTATACTACCCAAGAGAGCATAATTAGAGTTACTCGACCAACCAGCGATAATAATACCATATACCTCCAAAGAGGATACAGCTAACACATAAAGTACTCCAACATTAATATTTGCTATCGTCTTAGGAAATATTATTTGTTGTCCATTTTCTATAATTATTTTACTACCGAATGGTATAACTGCCCAAGAGATTAGTGCTAGAATAAAAGTAAGTATTGGAGCTATAACAAATAATATGGAATCTGCCTTGAGTGGTATTATTGGTTCTTTAGTTAATAGTTTAATTGCATCTGCAAACGGCTGTAATAACCCGAAAGGTCCAACTGTACTGGGACCATGTCTTAGTTGGATTGCAGCAATAAGTTTACGTTCAAAATACGTTAAATATGCAACTGAAAATAGTAGTAATACTAAAACAATTAAAGTATTAATTAGTATATCCATAGAAAGCTTTAGTACAGGCTGCCATTGTTTCTGAAGCACGACTTATAGAATCTGTCATGTAGAAATTAAATTTTTTTAATATAAAAGGAGTGTTACTTAGTTTTATTTTATCGCAAACAATTGAAGTCCATTTATTTTTTATTACTTGATTAGTGTTTTTAAATTGTAAACCCATAGTATCTAATTTTTTTCTTACGTCAGATAAGTTTTTGTATTGAGGAGAAAAGCCCAAATATTGAGATAAGTTTTTAATAATTAACCAGTCTTCCATTGCTTCACCAGGTGGAAATGTGGCTAAATTTGTTCTTTGTACTCGTCCTTCTGTGTTTACATATGTTGCATATTTTTCTATATATGTAGCTCCGGGAAGAATAATATCTGCTATGTGTGCGCCTTTGTCGCCATGATGGCCTTGATAGATTATGAATGTATCTTCTAATTTTGGTACATCAATTTCATCTGCACCTAGGAGATAAATAGTTTTTATATTACCGTTTTTTGCTTGTTTTATGATTTGATTAGTATTATTTGAACTCTCTGTTGGAACAAATCCAATATCTAATCCACCAACTCGTGCTGCAGCTTTGTGTAGTACGTTAAAACCATTCCAATCATCTCTTATCATATTAAAATTTTCTGCAATTGTACCAGCTAGGGCTAGAATCGATTCAGAATCATCTCTTATTAATGCATCTTGTCCAATGATGAGCATGGGATTTTTAGCGGCGCTTAATAGTTTACAAAATTTATGGTTTCCTTTTACTATATCATGTAGAATATTAGGATTATCCCCTAGATTTTCGACATGATATAAATACTTGGTATTTGCGCTAATACTTCCTATAAGAAAATTTCCTTGTAAATACCTTTTCCTTATGCGAGCGTTTATGATTGGTGCTTCTATCTTAGGATTTGTATTTATAAGAAGACATAAGTCTGCATTTTCTATACCTTGAATAGTAGTATTAAATATGTATGATCCACGATTACTTTGTATAAGATTTGCACCGTCTTGTCTACAGTCTATATTTGTTGAACCAAGTTTATGCATCATATCTTTTAGTAAGAGCATAGATTCACAGTCTACTAGGTCACCTGCGATTGCAGCTATTTTGTTTGGATTTGTATTTTTTAATTTTTCTGCAGCGGCAGTTAATGCTCTATTCCAATCAACTGGGATTAATTTACCGTCTTTTTTTATATATGGTTTGTCAAGACGTTGTACTTTTAATCCATCGTAAGCAAAACGAGTTTTATCCGATATCCATTCTTCGTTTATTTCTTCGTTAAGTTTTGGTAGTATTCGCATAATTTCTGGGCCCCGATAGTCAACTCTTATTGCGCTTCCCACAGCATCAAGTACATCTATAGTTTCGCAATGCGATAATTCCCATGGACGCGCCTTAAAAGAGTAAGGTTTTGAAGTTAGAGCACCTACAGGGCAAAGGTCTATGATATTTCCAGACAGTTCGGAGTTAATATATTTTTTTATATAAGTGCTGATTTCTATATTTTCTCCTCTACCAATTCTTCCAAGTTCATTTGTACCTGCAATATCAGATAAAAACCTGATACATCTAGTGCAATGTATACATCTATTCATTGCAGTTTCTATTAATGGTCCAAAGTGTTTTTTTGGTACGGCTCTTTTATATTCACTAAATCTACTAACTCCTCTTCCATAGATTATTGTTATATCTTGCAAGTCACATTCACCACCTTGATCGCAAATTGGACAATCAAGTGGATGATTAACTAATAAAAATTCTAATACTCCTTCGCGTGCTTTTTTGATTTTTGGAGTGTTAGTATAAATAATCATATTTTTTGCGATCTGTGTTGTACAGGCAGCTATAGGTTTAGAAAAGCCTTTTACTTCAACTAAACACATTCTACAATTACCAGAAATTGCTAAACGTTTATGATAACAAAAACGCGGTATTTCAATACCTATTGTTTCACATGCTTGGATTATGGTAAGCCCAGCATCTATTTCATATTCATTAGAATTAATGGTAATTTTAACAAAGTCTGAAGTTATATTGCTTTCCATTTTATGGGATTATTATTTTCATCTTGAACGATATTACCATTTTCATACTCAGCTGACATATAATCTACATGTAGATCACGATCTATATATCTTACAGGTTTCACATATTTACTTTTATACGTTTTTTGTTTAACTTTCTGATTTTGAACAAGGTTATTTTTACTAGCTGTTTTTGTTATTGTTGCCATATATATTTTATAAAATTTCTTGGCTTTATTTTAGCATTTAAGCGTATAACGTCAATATTTAAAATTGAAATTGAATTTTAAATTGACTTTTATGGGAGAGAGAGTTTCTCTTGCAAAGAGAAAATAAGGAGTCAACAATATTAAGAGTATTATAATTTTATAATAAATATTATTTGTATTTGCTTGCATAGTGCAGAGAATTTCTTTATTTGTTAATTGAAATTATATTATAAATTATTGTACATTCATTTAAATGTTTTATCGAAGGTAATTTCTCTAGTTATTGGAAAATTTTGTTGGAAAGTTAAATAGTTTTGATGTTAAGCTTATTAGATTTAAATTTTAATTTATGGAGTCAAAAGCTAAATGGAGTTACTTTAAGTAGTATAAATAAATATACTGTTTGATTTTTTGTTGAGTGTTTTTCCTAAATTTAGAATTAGTCTTAATTTATTTTTTATGTTAAAATGTAGGTTTGGACTTAGGGGTTTTTTTAAAAAATATAAAATTACAAGAACAATATTTTACTTTTCTATTATAAGGAGTTTTATTGGCTATGAGAAAATTTATCTGCGTAAGAACTTTTCATTATATTTAGTGTATCATAATCTGTAAAATCCAATTTTATTGGTGTAATAGTAATGAATCCTTCTTTTATTTTACCTACACTTCCACTACCTGAATATTCTCGAGACCAATTTAAGTTTAAAGAACCATCTGGATTTTCTATAAAGGTTAGATTTCCATCAATGTTATTATATTCACCTTGTTCAACAAATTCTATTCCTTTTATTTTTTCTATATCAGGGAGATTTACGCTCATAGCTATATTTTTAGGCCATCCAACTTCAATAAGTTTAGTAATAATTTTTAGTCCAAAAGTTTTTGTATTGTGCCAGTTTATTCTATTATGGTTGTGATATACTTGACTTATTGCGATAGAGGGTATAGATTTTGCAGCGCCTTCCATAACTGCACCAATTGTTCCAGAATAATAAACATCGTCTCCGACATTTGATCCAATGTTTACTCCAGATAATATTAAGTCTGGTCTCTTGTCCATGATTTTATTTAGTGCAGTTATAATGCAGTCCGCAGGTGTTCCGGATATACTAAACTCTTTTTTGCTGTGCTGAGTTATTTTAATAGAGTGACTTATTAAATAGTCAAGAGATCTTGCTGCTCCACTTCTATCAGAGTTTGGTGCTACTATCCATATTTCTGACGCAAAGTTTTGTGCAATTTTTTTTAGTAATTTTATTCCTTCACTTTTATAACCATCATCATTCGTTATTAACGTTACCATATAAATTTTATACTTTAACTTTGAGTTGTTTGCAATTTCTTATTGATTTTTTGATATAATTAATTTTACTTTATATTTAAATATAAAATATAAAGTTTTAAAAGATTGATGTAGAGGTTTTAAATTTTTATTTATGGTATTAGAGATACTATATTATGATTAATTTAGAAAAATTGAGAAAAAAAATCATAAAATTGCAAATGCAGATAAATTATCATAATACTTTGTATTATAGAGATAATAAGCCAAGAATTATTGATGCTGAGTATGATAAATTAAAGCGAAAATTAATTGATATAAAAAAACAATTTTCATGGAATTACACTGTTCAGGATGGTATTGGCGCTATACCAGATAAAAGGTTTTCTAAGATTAAACATTATGAACCTATGCTCTCTCTTGAGAGTGCTTATGATGAAGAAGGTGTAGAGAAGTTTTTGTGCAAAATAAAAAGGTTTTTAATTGAAAAAGAGATAGAAATTTTATGTGAGTTAAAAATTGATGGACTGTCATTTTCTGCAATTTATGATAATGGAAAATTTATTAAAGCTGCAACTAGAGGAGATGGTTTTATAGGAGAAGATGTTACTTGTAATGTAGCAACAATAAAAGGTTTTCCTAAATTTTTACAAGGTATGTGCGTTGGAAGATTAGAGGTAAGGGGAGAAATATATATTAGTAATAGTGATTTTTTGAAGTTAAATGAAAGCAAAAAATTTTCTAATCCAAGAAATGCAGCAGCTGGTTCTTTAAAGCAATTAGATTCAAGTGTTACGGCAGATAGACCACTTAAGTATTTTACTTATTCATTGATTGGTGGAGAAGAGAGAAGTCAAAGTGAAATATTGGAGAAGCTTGAAAGACTTGGTTTTTGCGTGAATGAGCATCGTTGTTTAGTAAGCAATTTAGATGAAATGTTGGGATTTTATAATGAGATGTATAATCGTCGTTATAACTTAGATTATGATATTGATGGGGTGGTTTATAAAGTAAATGATGTAATTTTACAGAGTCGTTTAGGAAATACTCGTAGAGCACCACGTTCAGCACTTGCATATAAATTTTCTGCAATTTATGCAAAAACAAAATTAAATAAGATATTTATACAAGTAGGTAGAACTGGAATTTTGACTCCTGTTGCAGATTTAGTTCCTATTAATATAGGTGGAGTATTGATTAGTAGGGCAAGTTTACATAATCGAGATGAAATAAGACGCAAGGATATAAGAGAAGGGGATATTGTAATGATCAAAAGAGCAGGGGATGTAATTCCTCAAATTATTAAAGTAGACAAAGACTCTCGTTGTGCTGGTATGCCTAGATTTATATTTCCTAAAGTGTGTCCAGAATGTGATAGTGAAGTTCAGATTGATGGAATATCAATAAGGTGCCCTGAGGAATTTACATGTAAAGCTCAAATAATAGAGAAATTAAGACATTTTGCTTCAAGAGATGCATTTAATATTATTGGTTTAGGCGAAAAACAGATAAATTTTTTTTATAAACTTGGTTTAATAAGAAGAATTCCAGATATTTTTATCTTAGAAAGAAAAATAAGTGAACTTAATAAAGTTGGAAAACAATTTAATTTTGGTAGAAAATCAATAATCAATTTATTGAATGTTATACAAAATAGGAAGGTGGTGACTTTAGATAGGTTTATATTTTCTTTAAGTATTAGATATGTAGGTCAGGTTGTAGCAGAGTTGCTTGCAAATTATTATTTTTCTTATACTAATTGGTATAATTCAATGACTAGATTATTATCAAATAATTTTGAGGGAGATCTACTATATAATACAAAGAAAAAAACAGCTAAGTTTTTTATTGACGAGTTAATGAGTATAAGCGGTATAGGGGATAAAGTAGTTAAATCCTTAAGATTTTTTTTTTCTAGGGAAAACAATATTAAGATGTTAAGTGATCTTGTTACACATGTTCGAATTCTTCCTGTTAATGTTAATTTTAGAAGTTCTGTTTTAAATAATAAAGTTGTAGTTTTTGCTGGTAAACTATTTTCTATGAGTAGAGAGGAAGCAAAAGTGAGAGCTAAGACTTTAGGGGCAAAAATTACTTCAAATCTTTCTGTTAGAACTGATTATTTAATTAAAGGAGAAGGTTCTGAATCTAAGTATAAAAAGGCAATAGAATTGGGGATAGAAGTTTTAGATGAGCATCAATGGAATAAAATAATTAGAGATTAAATATCTTTAGTATAGATAGAGTATATAAAGAAACAGAAGAATATAAAATAGTATAAAGAATTAGTTTCAGGATTATTTTGTTATGAGGGATACCAAGGGGGTGGGGTGTAATTTATTATTTTGTTCTGCTATGTTTTACAACACGAGAGTATTATTAATTGTATGTATTTAGTTTGGTATGAGAACATCAAAATAATTTACATATTTTGGTAATTTTAAATTTAATAATTGTTCATTTGTATTGCAAAATATAATTTATTTTAATCAATTTATTATTGATGTACTTTATAGGAAGATTTATAAAAGTTTATAGTTGTTTTTATGTTTTACTTATTTTAACTAGTAACTCTTTATATGTTTAGATTTTAGTTTAGGATCTTTAATTTTATCAGAGAAGTTTTTGCGTATTAAAATCTTAATTAATATTTTAATAGAAAATATAAAAGTTGTTATTTTTGTTAAATTGGCACTTATTTATAAAAAATTTTTATACAAACTAATTTATAGAGATAGAGTATATAAATCTAGATTTTGTTTTTAAAATTAAATGGTTTTATTTTTCTATTTAGTAAAATCTTGATTTTAGGTTCTAAGAACCACCTAGCCAATAAATAAATATAAACAAAAATATCCAAACTATGTCTATGAAGTGCCAATATAATGAAGCAAATTCAAGACATAAATGATTTTGAGGTGTAAATTGATTTCTATGAGCCCTGAATAAGCATATTAATAAAAATAGCATCCCTATCATGAGGTGTGCACAATGAAATCCTGTAATTATGTAAAAATTAGATATATAAATTATTTTTTCTCCCATCTCTCTTAAGGAAAAATTAGTTTTATAGTACTCTATAGCTTGTATTATTATGAATAATAATCCAAGCAATATAGTTATCAGTAGCATTTTAATCATATTTTTTTTGTCATTTTCCAATAGACAGCGATGTGTCCAGTTAATAGTTGTTCCGGAAAGTAATAATATTAATGTATTTATAAATGGTAATGACCATGGATCATGTGGTGGAATCCCATTGGGAGGCCAATCAATTTTTTTTATATGGGATGATATTTCAAATAAAAAAGTTGAATCGAGCCAGGCATTAAAAAATGAACAAAAGAATGTCGCAAAAAATATAACCTCTGAGAGAATAAATAAATACATTGCAATTCTAAATCCTTTTTTTGTTGCTTTGGTGTATGGTTCATATATGGCTTCTTTTATTATATCTTTCCACCAATGAAATAATACTCCTAATATTATGAACGTTCCTAGAATTAGACTAATTATTCCGAAAGTTTGTTTACGAAACGCACCAATTAATCCAAAGACAAAAATAAGAGTTGCTTTTGATAGGAAAATTGGCCAAGGACTTGGATCTATTAATTTCATAAAAAATTTGTTTATAAAAACATATGTGTATTATAGCGTATAAGTTATTTTAAAACTGTCAATTCTATACTGTTAATAGTTTATGATAAGTTTTATACTAATAAAGTAATAATAAAATTAAATTTAGTAGTATTTTTGTATAGACTTTTAAAGTTTTTTTAAAAAGTTAAATTGACTTTAAAGTAACTAAAAGTTTATTTTTCTTTATTTTATGGTGCTTTCTAATAATGGGGTGCATATTATAAAGTTAATATGTAAGGTTAATTTATAAAAATTATTTGGAGAATTGTAATTAAAAAGTTTTTTATGTTTTAATGTATTATTAAATTTTAAATTTTAAAAGTATTTTTTTTGTATTTTAAGTTTTATATTACTTATATAAGTTATAGGAAAAGTTAGATATCTACATATTATTTTCTTTTAAAGGATATATATATTTTTAGAGAGTTTGAACTTTTTATATTTTATTTTGTGTTCTCTTGAAGAAGAGGATATAAACTATATGAAAGTACATAAAATAAAGATTTTTTAGTTTGAGTTTTGATATTGTTGGTATTTGTCGAAGTTTAAAGTAAAATTAATCAATAGTTAATGCATCTTCTATTAAAAACTGTATATTGTTATTTAAATAATCCATAGATATTTTACCTAGAACAGCCTTGATATTATTATTCATAATAGCGAAACCAAGATGTGTATTTACAGAGTGAAATGCAATAGCTTTAATTATAGCATGCCCGTCAGAAATGAAACACTTTATATGATTAATTGCTATGATTTTAGGATTTTTAATTTTTACGTTTTTAATAACAAATCTTGGTTCAGGATTACCAACGCCAAATGGCTCTAAGCGCTGCAGTTGATTCCAGAAAGATAGATTTACAGTTTTAGTAGTTATTATGTCATCAACTTTTAAAGTTTTGTTATATGTAAAATGCTTAAATTTTTTAGTAAAAAAATTATATAAATCATTTATCTTGTTTTTTTTAATTATAAATCCTGCTGCAGCACTATGTCCACCACCTTCAATAATTAGATCTATAAGTTTTGCTGAATGAATTGTAGCTCCAATATTGACTCCAGGAATAGATCTACAACTTGCTTTTCCTATTTCATTATAGTTTAAAGATATTACTATTGTTGGCAAATAAAATTTATCTTTTAGTTTTGAAGCAATTATGCCGATAATGCCTTGGTGCCATTTACCGCTTACCATTATAAAATTTGTACCTAATTTAATAAGCTTTTTTGTTTGTGTTATAGCTTCTAAAACAGCCTTATTTTCCATTTTTTTTCTTCTATTGTTTAGATTTATTAATTCTAGTGTAATAGAATGTGCTTCTTTTTCACTTTCTGTAGAGAGTAGTTTTGCGCCAAGAGATGCTTCTCCGATTCTTCCTCCAGCATTTATGCATGGTCCAATATTAAAACTTAGTTGAGAAACATTTAGTTTCTTGAAAATTTTTAAAGAATTAAGTAAAACACGTAATCCGATGTTTTTTTTTTCTGATATAATTTTTAATCCTTGTGAAACAAATGCTCTATTAAGACCAGTGATTTGCATAACATCACAAATAGTACCTAGAGCAACTAAATCTAATAGATTAAATAAATTTGGCTCTTCTTTATCAATAAAGAATCCTTGTTTACGTAAGCTGCTGTTGAGGGCAATAATTAGTAGAAATGTTACTCCAACCGCTGCAAGATTAGTACAAGGTGAATTTTCATCTAGGCGATTTGGATTGATAATCGCAACAGCATTTGGTAGTTTTTCTGTACAAAGATGATGATCGATAACTATAATATCAAGACCGAAATTTTTGGCGTTTTCTATAGGTTGGTATGCAAGTGTACCGCAATCAACTGAGATACATAAATCGGTTCCTTTTTTTTTAAGTTGTAGTAAAGCGTCTGTATTTAATCCATATCCTTCATTGATACGATTCGGGATATAGATTGTAGATTGTATACCAATTGTTTTTAGATATTTATTAATTAGTGCTGATGACGTTGCACCATCAACATCATAGTCACCGAATATTGCTATATTTTGGCTGTTATTTATTGCTAATATTATTCGACAAATAGCTTTTTTCATGTCAAGAAGGTGGAATGGATTTGGTAATGATGATTTAATTGTCGGGTGTAAAAAATTATTTATATTTTTTATATCAATGCTTCGAGCAGTGAGTATTTTAGCTAGAATTTTTGGTATTTTTAGTTTTTGAACAATATTTAAAACTTTTTTTTCATCTACTTCGTATAATTTCCATATTGCATTTATTACACTGTATTTTTTATTGTCAAGTAACATATTTTAATATTGAAACAAAATTACTTTATCAGGATTTTTAATTTATATCTATTTAATTTAGATCTATAAAAACTAAGCTTGAAATATTCAATTTAATTTAATTATCATTTGTTGTTTATAAAAAATATTGCATAATTTAGTTAAAATTATTGGTGAAGAATTTTATGGATCTTAATAAGGTTGCAGCGTCGATTTTGTTTTCTGGGTTAATTATTGTGATAGTTAGCAATTTAGTTGATATATTTTATAATCCAGAGAGAGATGCAATTCAATATCAAAATAGTAATGTTGTGCATGATGATAGTAAATTACAGCAGAAAATTGAACAAATAGCGTTTGATATCGTGACTCTTATGCAGAATGCTAATTTTGAGAAAGGCAAATTAGGGGCAAAAAAATGTGTAGCTTGTCATAGTTTTGAAAAAAGTGGAACAAATAAGGTAGGACCAAATTTATGGAACATAGTTAAAAGTAAAAAGGCACGTTTTAGTAGCTCATTTAATTACTCAAAGGCAATATTAGAAAAGGGTGGAGAATGGGGATACGAAGAATTATTTGCTTTCTTAAGAAATCCAAAAGATTATATAAGAGGTACACGTATGGCATTTGTAGGAATATCCAATCCACAAGAAATTGCTGATTTAATTAGTTATTTACGTCAATTAAGTGATAATCCTGTTGATTTACCAAAATAAATATATAAATTATGAATATAGGTATGGATTATTGTAAATTATTTGTTAAAGATGGTGATTATATATCATATCGAAAATTATGTGGAAAAAAAGCTTCCGTAGTTTTTTTTGGTGGATTTGCATCAAATATGAATGGAGTTAAAGCATCTGCTATTTATAAATTTTGTAGAGAAAATGATATAGCGCTTGTATTATTCGATTATTTTGGTCATGGTTATTCAAGTGGTGATTTTGTTCACTATACAATAAGTGATTGGCAAAAGAATTGCGTTAAAGTACTCAATGAGTTAACTAGTGGTAAACAGATAATTATAGGTTCTAGTATGGGAGGATGGCTGATGTTGCTTGTTGCTCTTCAATTTCCAAGAAAAATTGCAGCATTAATCGGTATATCATCTGCTCCTGATTTCACTGAAAATTTAATTTTCAAGCAGTTATCAAATAAGGAAAAAGAAGAACTTAATTCGCATGGTACAGTAGATTTTATTTCAGGAAATTGTACTTATACAATAACTAAAAATTTGATAGAAGATGGTAGAAAAAATCTTTTATTAAATAAAGAGATTATAGAAATAAATCTTCCTGTACGTTTGTTACATAGTTTTAGTGATGAAAAAGTTCCTTATCAAGTTTCATTGAGTTTAGCCGAAAAAATTAAATCAACTGATGTCGAAGTGCATTTAATAAAGTCAGCAGAGCATAACATGTCTGATGGTTGTTCATTGAGAGTTTTGTTTCGTACGATTAGGGAACTGATATCCTGATTATATTGTACAAAGTAGAAGCAAAAAGTTGTAAGTTTTACATACAAGTTCAATTAAACAATCAGTTTAGATTTTGTTAAATGCTTCTTGGCAGTTTAGTAATATGTTAAAGAAATTGTTATAGTGAAGAGTAGTTTATTTTTAGTTTGAAAGTTTTGTTTGTTAATATTTTGTATTTGTATGTAATGAGGAGATTATAGTTGGTTTAGTTAATATATTTATGGAGAGTTTTATGTATAAGGGAAGTAGAATAGAATATGATAGTTTAGGAGAGGTGAGAGTATCAAATGAACGTTATTGGGGAGCACAAACACAACGTTCTTTAGAAAATTTTAGGATTGGTACGGAAAGGATGCCAGAATCTATAATTGAAGCGCTAGCAATAGTAAAGCTTGCAGCAGCACGTGTGAATATAAAATCTAATGCTATAAATGAAGAAATTGGGAGTGCTATTTGCATAGCTGCGCAAGAGATAATAGATGGCAAATTTAAGGATGAGTTTCCTCTTGTTGTATGGCAAACTGGATCTGGAACTCAAACTAATATGAATATGAATGAGGTTATTAGTAACCGTGCAATAAAAATTTTAAACGGCAATTTAGGTACTAAATTTCCAGTACATCCAAATGATCATGTGAATTTTGGTCAATCATCTAATGATACTTTTCCAACTGCAATGCATATAGCAGTAGCAAAACAGATAAATTATTCTCTTATTCCAACTCTTGAAGAATTATATAATGCATTGAATGATAAGGTTCAAGAATTTGGAAGAATAATAAAAGTAGGACGTACTCATTTGCAAGATGCAGTTCCTCTAACATTAGGACAAGAATTTTCTGGATATGCAATTCAAGTTAAAAAGGGAATAGAAAGAATAAAATCTGCTTTGAAGAATTTATATGAGCTTGCACAAGGTGGTACTGCAGTTGGTACTGGTCTTAATACTAAAAAGGGATTTGCTGAAAATTTTGTTAATGAAGTAGTAAAGATTACAAATCTTCCATTTATTCTTGCAGAAAATAAATTTGAAGCATTAGCAGCAAACGACGCTTTGGTCGAAATGAGTGGTGCACTTAACACAGTAGCGGTTAGTTTAATGAAAATTGCAAATGACTTAAGGTTACTTAGCTCCGGTCCAAGGTGTGGAATTGGAGAAATAATATTACCAGAAAATGAACCTGGCTCTTCGATTATGCCAGGTAAAGTGAATCCAACTCAATGTGAAGCAGTGACTATGGTATGTGCTCAAATTATGGGGAATCATGTTACTGTAAGTATAAGTGGTTCAAATGGTCATTTTGAATTAAATGTATTTAAACCAGTGATAATTTATAATGTTTTGCAGTCTATAAGACTTTTAACTGATGTAAGTTCAAATTTTACGAAAAGATGTTTAATTGACATTAAAGCAAACGAAAGGAGAATAAAAGATTTGTTAAATCGATCATTAATGTTGGCTTCAATATTAAATCCATATATAGGATATGATAATGTTGCAAAAATAGTTAAACTTGCTTATAAAGAAAATATTTCTTTGAAGGAAGCGGCAGTAAAACTTGAGTTATTTACTGAAAAGGAATTTGAAAAGATAGTAAAACCAGAAGAGATGGTAGGTTTGTGATATTATTGTGGTTTCGCATTTCGCATTGGGTAATGTTAGTTTTAATTAGTTAATGTGGTGTTTTGTTAATTTTTAATTTGATTTTTGTGGGTTTAGTATAATAAAATTGATGATATGTTTTATGTAGTTTCTCCTCTCAATTCATAAAGGAGAGGTTCTAGCTTTTAAGTTAATTTTCGTTAATTTTATATTATATATATATAATTTTATTTCAAGAAAAGAAGATTAAGTTTATAAAATTTTCCTAAATATGATAGTTAAATGACTTTTTAATTTCTGTGAAATTAAATATCTTATTTAAACGAATTGTGAAATGAAGTCATTTTATTATCGTTTTCCTTTTATTGAAAGAGATAATTATTGATAAAATTAATGATATAAAAAGTGTAGGGGCAATATGTTAAGTAAGTTGCAGTAGTTTAAAAATATTATATTTCCAAGATTAGTCTACTTGGATCCTCTATGAAGTTTTTTATTCTAATTAAGAAGGCTATTGCTCCCTTACCATCAACTATTCTATGATCATAGGAAAGTGCAATATACATCATTGGTCTAATCTCAATTGAATTGCCTACGACAACAGGTCTATTTTGTATTGAATGCATACCTAGTATTCCAGATTGCGGAGGATTTATTATTGGAGTAGATAGGAGTGAGCCATACACTCCTCCATTTGAAATGGTAAATGTTGCACCTTCCATTTCTGATACTTGTAACTTGTTTTCCCGCGCTTTTTTACTAAGAGTGGTAAGAATTAATTCGATTTTAGCAAGTGATATTTGATCTGCATTTCGAATAACTGGTACAACAAGGCCCTTATCGGTACTAACAGCAACGCCTATGTCATAGTAATATTTATATATAATTTCATTGCCAGAAATTTCGGCATTAATCTCAAGAATTTCTTTTAAGGCTTGTACTGTTGCTTTTATAAAAAAAGACATAATACCCAATTTTATTCCGTATTTTTTTTCAAAAACCTCTTTATATTTCATTCTAATATCTACAATGTTTTTCATATCAACTTCATTAAATGTTGTTAATATTGCTGCAGTATTTTGTGATTCTTTTAAGCGTGTAGCAATTATTTGTCTTATTTTACTCATTTTCACTCGTTTTTCTTTTTTGTTTACTGTATTTTCAACTGTTTTGACTTCTGCGCGTTCAACATTTGTGTTATTTATATAGTTGATTACATCTGCTTTGGTTATTCGGCCTCCAATGCCGGTTCCGTCAATATTTTCTGTAGTAATTTCATTTTCTTTCATTATTCTATATGCTGAAGGAGCATTTTTTTTAGTAGTAATCTTGTCGTCTTTATTTTTTTCTTTTTTTATTTCTTCTTTTTCTATATCTTCTATAGAGCTTTCTATATCTTCTGTAGAAATTTTTGCTAGTAATTGGTTTGGACTTATTATATCATTTTCCTTTACGAAAAATTCGGTTATTTGACCTGAGACTTCTGCAGTTAATTCAAGTGCTGTTTTATCAGTTTCAATTTCAAAAATTGAATCATCGGTTTTTATTGGTTCGCCAATATTTTTTTTTATTTTAATTATTCCCTCTGTAATTGATTCGCCTCCTAGAGTTTTTGGTGCTCTAATTTCTATAATTTTGCTCATAATTAATTTAATATATTACACAAGCTTTGTTATAAACTATTTTATACTCTAAAAAAATATATAATAAACTAATAAAATTAGTTATCTATTATAGATTAGAAAAATTTTTTTAAAATATCAAAACATTTTAGAATTATTTTACAATTTTATCGTCTTGTTTAAACAAAATTAAAAAAATTGAGTTGATTTGTTGTTAAGTGGTAAATTTTTAGGCATCAAGTAAATAAATTAAAATTATTATTCTTGGTAAAAAGAGGGTATATACTTAAATATAGGTGGTAACATTTTAAGGGAGTTTTTAAAATGTTCAGGAAGAATAGCTAAGATAGTATTTATTTTTCCATTTGGAAGTTTTAAGGATAAGGAATGTGAATGGAGATGTATTTTGTTTATTATGCCATTTATAAAAGCTTTTTTACCACCATATTTACCATCACCTAGAATAGGACATTTTATATAGGCTAAATGCGCTCTTAGTTGGTGAGTTCTACCGGTAATTGGTTGTAATTTTAAGTAAGCAACATCGTGTTTTAATTTTGCTATAATTGAGAAGTGTGTGGTAGCATTTTTAGATGAATTTACATCAACTATTACTTTTTCTTGACCTGAAATATATTTCTTTATTAATGGACGTTCTATTATTCCTTTATTTTTTTTTGGTATACCAGAAGTTAGTGCTAGGTAAATTTTTTTTATTCTGTGTGCTTTGAATTCTTGCATAAGATATTTAGCGACATTTGTATTACGCGCAAATATTATTGCTCCACTTGTGTCTTTATCTAGTCTATGGACAATTTTAAATGTTTCTCCATCTTTAATTTGATCGAGTAAATCATTAATGCTGGTTTTTGTTTTTGTACCACCTTGAACTATTATTCCTGCAGGCTTATTTATAGCTAATATGTATTCATCTTCATATAGAATATTATTTCTTAACAGATTTAATAGTTTTTCTTTATGTTTGTATTCTAAATTATTATTAATAATATAGTTTGGATGTTTTATTGTTATGGTTTGTTGGGAGCTCACTCTATTATTAGATTTTGCCTTATGACCGTCTACTTTGATTAGTTTTTTTCTTAGGGATTTTTCAATTATAGATTGCCTTAAATTAGGGAAGATTTTTCTAATATATCTATCTAATCTAACATTATCATTCTTTATAGGTATATTTTTTATATCCTTCACTAATTTCGTTAAAAGCTACCGATAAAAGAATATAATATAAAACATATTTTGTAAATTTTTATATGAGTTCGAAATTTAATATTTATTAAAATATTTAATTTTTATTATTTAAAGCATAGAAAATATAGAATTTACTATTGTTAAATATGTAAGGTAGAGAGTAGGAAAGAAGAGTAATAGTTATTTTATAATAATAATAGTCCCCTAAGGGGATAAGTTTATTTATTATTAATTTGTAAAAATATAAAAAGAGGTAAGATAGTATTACTATTATATATGATGTGTTTATTTTAATTTTAATGTTAGGGTTAAAAAGAATATAATTTTCATTCCTTTATTTTATATTAGAGAGTCGTTTTAAAGACATAAAGAGTGTGCTCTTTTTATTTTAAAACTTTTGTGAATTTCATGTTATAAATTATTAAGTTAAAATTGATCTAAAGATAATTCTATATTATGTATTTATTTCATTTCTTCTAAAGGTTTTATATTAAAAATAAAAAGTCCAGAAGCTATCACGTGTGCTAAGGCTTGAACGAGGAATATTCTTGCAGAGGTGAGGTTTAAGTTATTTTTTAATATAAATCGCATATTTGAATCGTTTTTACCATATCCCCATAAAGCATGAAATGCTTCTGCAGCTTCTAGTAAGTAAAAAGTGATTCTATGTGGTTCATATAGTTTAGCTGCTGTTTCTACTACAGCAGGCCATCTTGCTAGGGTTTTTATGAGAAATAATTCTTCATTTGTTTTTAAAAGTGAAAGGTTTATGTTTGGGAGTTTTTTTGGTGCATTGCGCATTAATGAATGAGCGCGCGCATATGCATATTGTATATAAAAAATAGGATTATCTTTAGATTGTTCTTTAACTTTAATTAAATCAAAATTTAAGATCATATCATTTTTTCGTGTTAGCATTACAAAACGTGTTATATCTTTACCAATTTCTTTTATTACATCTTTTATAGTAAGGAAATTTCCTGATCTTTTTGACATTTTAACAGGTTTACCATTTTTGAAAAAATTTACAATATTATGCAATTTTATTTCTATTTTTGCTTTGTTATCACTTAGCGCAGAGACAACTGCTTTAAGTCTTTTAGCGTAACTACCATGATCACTACCTAACTCTACAATCATATTATTGAAACCACGTGATATCTTATCAAGATGGTATGCAATATCAGAGGCAAAGTAAGTCCAATTACCATTTTCTTTTTTTAGTACGCGATCAACATCATCGCCAAATTTTGTAGAACGAAATAATATCTTTTTTTTAGAAGTCCAATTTTTACCTTTTTTACTTTTTGGTTTTTCTAAGTATCCTTCGTATATTAAACCTTTTTTTGATAAAATTTTTATACTTTCTTCTATTTTACCTTCTTTTTGTAATTTATCTTCCGAAGTAAAAACGTCGTGGTTTACTCCAAGTAAATTCATATCTTTTTTTATAAGTTTTAAAATAAAATTTAAGGTATATTTTTTTATTATTTGATTATCTTGTTTATTTATAAGTTTTGAGCCATATTCCTTGGCTAGTTTTTTGCCTATTAGTTTTGAATACTTATTAAAGTATAGGTTACTACTATTTTTAGTATTAATTTTTTCTCCTAGAGTTTCTTTATATTGAAGGTATACTGACTCAATTAAAGTATCTATTTGAGCTCCAGTATCATTGATATAGTATTCTTTAGTAACTTTATAGCCAACTTTTTTAAGTAAATTTGCCAAAACATCACCGAATACTGCTCCTCTTGCATGACCAATATGTAATGGACCAGTTGGGTTTGCTGATACGAATTCAATATTGATTGCTCGATTATTTCCAATATTTAAAGCACCAAATTCTATTTTTAATTCGTTTATTTGTTTGAGGATTTCATGCCATATTTCTATTTTTAAGTAGATATTGATAAAACCTGGATTTACAACTTTTACTTTTTCAACTTCATTGAACAGCGCAAATTCATTTGCTAATATTTCTACAATTTCAACCAATTTTTTGTTTTCGTATTTTGCAAGTACCATTGCAACATTTGTATAAATATCTCCATACAATTTATTACTTGGAGGTTCTACAACAAAATTTTTTGTAATCGTATTTATAATACCTCTTTGTTTTAATTCATTTAATTTGTCAAGAATTAACAAGAAAATTTTTTTAAAAATATTCATTAATCAAAATGCAAATTATATGCAGTTATAATGGATAAATAGAGTTAATTGAAGATTTATTTCAATTTTTAATTAAAAATTAATAAATGGTTTTCTATAAATAAGAGAAAAGTAGAGTAATAATAAAATAAATAAAAAAGGAAAAGGGGCTCTAGAGAAGAGGAGGGGAGAAAAGTTATAAAAATTATCTTTACTGAGATGATTTTATATTGCAAAAGGAAGCTAGTATTAGTTCAAGGATTATTTTATGAATTTATATATTTGAGCTTTGTATAAGTAGACTTTAATAAAATTGCTATAATTCTGTTTTTTAAATTTTTAAGATTTAAACTTTTCACGCTAAGTATAGAGCATATATTTAAATATAATTTTCATTAACTAGATTTTTATAAAGAAAAATTATGGGGCTAATATATAGTAAGTTTTATTCTACCATTGCATAGTAGTTGCTAAAACTCTTTATAGGGCCCCAACACAACATACACCACAAGTCATGGTGTATGTGGTTTTAGGTGTTCTATTTTAATTAGAAAGAAAATTTTACACCGGTCAGAAAAAGACCTCCTTCTTCTTTATTAGAAGAGAGGTTTACCTCTTGGTTATATTTTTCTACATGATTGTTATCTCGTTTTTCTTTACTTGTAAAGTAATGAAAGACTGCATACGGAATGAATTTACTTTTACTATAAGCTGGAGAGAGATCATATTGAATGCCAAGTGCAATATCATGAAGTTTATCTCCATCGTTCATCTTACTACTAAAATATGTTAAACTTGTATAAAAATTCTCATACTGGTAACCAGCACCAGCAGTCCAATAGGTAATATTTTCACTATTAATCACAAGTTGATCCAGTATATTAGTTTTCTTATCAGGCTTATGAAAATTATCATGATCAGCTTCTCTTAGATGTTCTTCGGCAATTTTTGATTGACCAGACTTACCTAAATATGCAAAAGAAGCAGCGAACCTTATGTTATGATCTTTATTTATCATATAGTCAGCGCTAACACCAAGATTAGTTCCTATTAAATCATTGTGTTCAAATTCTTTGTAAGAATGTTCGGTATCTAGTGTTTTTGCCTTACCATATTCCCCGACTATAGAAGTTTTAATTTTTATATTATTTTGATTGAAATCATACTCATATGATGCACCCGCACTTATTATATGTTCATAATCTGGACCAATATGTCTTGCTAAGTCTGTTATACTTTTTTCATATATCATTGTATTTATGGCCTTTTCGAGAAATATTTCTTTTATTTTTGATTTAATATCTACAGCTGAAAGTCTTGTGTTTAAAAGTTTACTCACTGCTTCTTTTAGATCTTTAACAAATTTATCTTTGCTACCACCTGTTTCATTAAGAGATGGTATTTTATTTATGAGTTCGTCTTTCATTGTATTCTTACTTTCAAGAACTGTTATATCTGTAACATCTACAGCAGGAACAGTGTTTGTTTTGTGGGTTTCATTGTATTTGGTAGGAAGAATTACAGTAGTTACATCAATTGCGGGTAAGATTTTGTCGATTATTCCGACAAGAGCTTCATTTTTTTCAGTTTGGGTAGCGGAATTACCAGTAAATTTTACATTTTTGACTAGGTCGTCAATTGCTTCGTCTGCTGACTTATATTTTTTACCATCAATCTCGACTTTATTATTGAATCTAAATTTACTAGCGTTAATGAGTTTAGTAGTAATAATGTCAATTTCTTCTTCAGAAGGGTTAGTATTTATTATACCGTTATTAACATTAGTATTATTAATATAGGATAGGCTATTTTCATAGCGAGGTGAATAACTGATACCAAATTTTGCACCCATGTAGTTCGGTGAGTAGTAAGCAATTCTAAATGGGAGCGTAGTTATAGTGCTTTTGTTATATTTTTCTGCTATGCTAAAAGAAAGCTTTTTACCTCCATTCGAGAAACTTTCGGTATAAAGACGTGGAGTTACATAAAATGGAAATGTTAAAGCTTTTTCTTTTAAATTTGCTTTTCTAAACCAGTTGCTATCTGCAGCCCCATCAATAGTTGCGATTTTTGTTGCATCAAGTCTCATTAAAGCTTCAGGACCAAATTGATAACCAAATCTTAAACTACCATATTTTGAATCCAAAAATATATGTGCATTTTTACTTTTTCCCGCGTTTATATCTTGCAAAGTTCCCATATTTTCAGTAACAGGAACGTGGAATTGTATATCAGCGCCATAAAGAATACCAATGCTTTCATTTTTATTTTCAGCTCTCAAATGTAATACTGTATCTGTAATCATGCCCATGTTTTTATAATCATCAACACTTCTTACTTTTTCTAGAAACGATAATGGACTTATTTTTACAGAGGTATTATCATTATTCAATTTGACATCATGTGATTTATGATTTTTATTACTTAATTTTAATTTATTATAACTTTGGGTGTCGATAACACCACTAAAAGTAATTTTTAAGTCACTTGTCTTTTGATTAATGCCAGCAATATTAACACTATTAGTAATTGGAACAATTGGATTGGTTTTATTTTTTTCGTTAATTCTATTATTGATAATTTTAGTTTTGATTCCAGATTTTTTAATTTTATAATTTTCAGTTTTTAAAGTTTCTACGTTAGAATTTTTATTTTTAAGAACTTTTGCTTTTTTTATTAATTTTATTGTTTCTTTTTTTTTATCAAGTTGTTCCATAACAGGATCTAGTTTTAAATTTGTATTACATACTCTTTTTATTTTGTCTTTTAGTTTTCTATTTTGTGTTTTTAAAACTTCTATTCTTTTAGAAATTGCTGCGTTATCTTGTTTTTCATAAAAATCAGCAGTAAAGCCACTGAAAGAACATAAAGCTAGCAAAGAAGCTAGAGCAGTTTTAGTATAGGTAGATTGTTTCATGAAATATCCCCCAAAATCAAACGTTATATTTTGTATAATAGCACAAAAATGCTAAGATTCAACTTAAGGCGGTTTGCCTAATTAAATAAAAGTAGAATTCAACATTTTAAGAATAAATTTGTGCCTAATACTGTTTTAGTGTAGTATAAGGGCTTGTACTTTGCAAGTATCAAAATAAAATTATTTAAATAATCTAGTGTAATATTTTGATAATGAATCTTTTAATAAAGGTTTCAATACTATTATTGATTTGTTAAAAATCTCATTTTAATGAATAAATTTTCTTTACCTTTAAAGGTATTGGGAATTATTTAAACAAATTTTATTAAATAAGGTTAATATAATTTTATTTTATAACATTCAAAGTTAAGAGTAGAAGAAATAATGATATAAGAAAAGACCTATTTTGTATATGTAAAAATTAGGAAGTATTCAATAAAATATGTGCATTAATTGCAGATTAATTAAATTAATGTTATGAATTAAATTAGAAAATTATCTATTAATGTAGTTTTTCCTATTCGGATTGAGCCATATCTTCTTCCGTTTATTTCTTCTATGTAGTTAACTTTAAAGCCTAACTTCTCAAGTTCGATTTTTATTTGATTAGATGAAAGTTGCTTAGATGATAATAATAATGGAAAATTCTTTGCTAAGTTTATTTGTTTTTTGTTAAGATTTCTATTTCTAGAACTTAATGCAATTCCGTTTTTATCTCTAATGGTAGGACACGGAATAATTTCCGTGTTAATAAAAAAAGCTTCTTTCATTCCTTTAATTAATTCATACTGTTGATAATCTTTTTCACCAAAATAAGCTTTATTTGCTCCTATAATAGTAAGAAGTTTTAATACCACAGTTAGCATCCCAGTAAAATGACCCGGACGATATATTCCTTCTCTTACTAAACTAGTGTTATTTTCTATCACTTTATAACGAAATCCGTCAGGATATATATCATTATGTGTTGGAATGATGACTGCGTTTACTTTTTCACGCTCAGCTATTTTTAGATCTTCTGATATTGTTTTTGGATAATTTTCATAGTCAGATTTTTCAGAAAATTGGGTTTTATTAATAAAGATGCTCAAAATAGAAAAATCGTTTTCTAAGACTGATCTTGCAATTAAGCTGCAATGACCTTCGTGTAAACAACCCATTGTTGGAATAAAACCTATGGTAGTGTTATTAAGTAGAGAGTTTTTAAAAGTTTTCCATTCTTCTATCAAGTTAAAAATTTTTAACATGTGTATTTTTGATAATTTGTAGTATTTTTATATTAAAATGTATAACACGCAAATAAATATTTAGAAATTTTATTTTATATCAAAAGTTTTGAGAAGGTTTTTGTTAAAAGAAAGAAGTTTTTCTATATTTTTATTATATTGGTTAGAAATCAACTTTAAACCTAGTATCCTATACAAGACTAGTAATGATGGAGTGGATTTTAAAAAATTAATGTGATTTTTTATTATATTTATATCGCCTCTCTGTATTGGGCCGGTAATAGACATGTCGAGGGATCGGCATTTTTTGATATTTGTTAGGGTGCTCGAAGATAAACTGTGAATAATATCTAGGATGTATTCTTTCTTTACGCCTGATCTATAATAAAGATTATATGATATCTTTAATAATGAGATTAGATAATTTGAAGCAAAAATGTTTCCTATGTGATATGAACTTTTTGTTTTCCGGTTAATTTTAAAAATTTTTGCTCCAATTTTTTTGCAGAGACGTTTTATGACTGAAAAAGCTTGTTTGTCACCTTCGTAGGCACAATAAGTTCCCTTGAACGTACTAACGCTTATTTTAGGATCTGCAAAAGATTTTATGGGGTGTAATGATCCAATAAAACACCCCATCTCTTTTGCGGAATATAAAGCCCCTGAGTTTAAAGTACCACTAAAATGAATTACAATATCTCCTCTTGAAAGTTTTTCATGGTTTACTAGCGTTTGACAGACGTTAGAGATTAGTGAATCTTGTGTTGATATTAACCATAAATTAGACCTTATTAATTCTTTGTAATTTTTACAAGCATAACCCATACCTATAAACTTAATAGCACTCTTAGAAGAAGAAAAACTTTTATTTAATATTCCTTTGATGTCGCAATTAGCTTTTTTTGCTAAAAGATATCCAATTGTCTTTCCTACTTTTCCACATCCTATAATAGAAACTTTTTTCATACATTTTATATTATATATATCTATTTTAAAAGATTACTAATCTTATAGTGTTTAAAAATTATTATTCAATTAAAAAAGTAGACAAAGTGATTGTATATAGTTTTCTATGTAAAATAAGAATCTTATATTTTTATTTTATTTTATATTTTTGCTATTTAATAAGGTGTAAGTTTGTATGTTAAAAAGCATTTTATTTTTCTTAATAAGAATGATTGTCTTGTGGAAATATTCCAGTTTTAATTTCGTTATCGAAGTTATTTAAAGCATTTCTTATTAATTGATACCCATTTAAATAAGTTTTGAGAAATTTGGGGTGAAAATTATGATTCATACCCAGCATATCTTGTAACACTAATATTTGTCCAGATACACTAGATCCAGCTCCGATACCAATCGTGGGAATTTGCAGCTTTTCTGTTATTGTTTCAGCCAATTTCATCGGGATGCATTCGAGTACTATTGAAAAGCAACCAGATTTTTCTAATTCGATAGCTGATTGAATAATTTCTTTAGCTTCATTTTCTAGTTTACCTTGTACTTTAAATTTTCCAAAATGGTTGATATGTTGAGGCATTAATCCCAAATGTCCCATTACTGGAATACCTGACTCAACTATATGGGAGATTAATTTTAAATTTCCCTTTGCACCTTCTATTTTAATCGCGTGAGCACCGCTTTGTATAATTTGTAATGCATATTCAACAGTATCTCTTAAACTTTTTCTAAATGATAAAAATGGCATATCCCCAATGATAATTTTGCTTTCCGCTCCTTTTGAAACTGCATTTATATGAGTGCACATTAAATCTATAGTTGTAAACGTAGTATTTTTATAACCATGCATTATCATGGCCAAACTATCTCCAACTAAAATAGCATCTATATTTGTTGTATCGATAATTTTTGCTAACCAATAATCATAACAAGTAATCATACTAATTTTTTGTGATGTATTTTTCATATTTTGAAACTTTAGAATATTTGTCATATTTGTACCAAATCTTATATATTTTAAGAATAAACTTTACATAATGAAATTAATTGGTTATAGCATGTCAAGATAAAATTCGTTATTTAGTTTTGTTAAGTATTATAAAATGACGACCGTAATTTTGGATTTCTCTAGATGAAATTTTATTTCACTACAAAATTTTATTTTACCCAAATATTTTACCCAAATAAGAGTGGTATTTTCTTCTAAGAGAGTTCGTTTTATGTTTGTTATATGATAAAGTTGATTTTATTTTGTAATAATTTTATTTGATTAGGATTGTCGTTTTTATTTATTTGTAATTATTATATAATTTTTATAAAAGTTTTTATAACTTTCTACAAAATCAAGTTTGAAAATTTGTGCTTAAATTTATAATTAATTAATAGGAGAGTAAATTAAAAATTTGTAAATATAATTTAAAATAATAATGAGATTTCTTTCTTTTGTTTATATTAATTTTGTTTTAAGGGGGGGTAGTTATTAATAAGTAGAAAGAGTTTTGACATTTTATAGTGTTGTTATAGGAATTTTAAATTATATTTGTTTTGTTTTATTTTATTTTGTATGTAATATATTTACGAGAATAATGATAAAATTTAATAATTAAAGTGATATCTGATAATGATTTTTAATAGAATTTAGATTCTATGTGTTTTAGTAGTTATTGAATAGGTGAAAAGTTATATTTTAATAGTTTTCATTATTTTAGTTTGAGGGTGATAGGAGTTTTCTTCTATCTCTTAGTAGGATGGTAGTTTTATCCGTAGGTGTTCCCCTATGGAGTCGTATGTATTGTATGTGTAAAGATATAGAAGTTGTTATCAATTGTTTAATTAATTTTACTGTATGATGAATGTGAGTGTTTTTTTAATTTGTAATTTAATTTTTAATTCTACTTTCCAACTCTAATTTAATTAGAGTATTGATTCTATCGATGTTATTAAGAAAATCTTTGCATTCTTTATTACTATATTTTTTGCCAGACGCCTTTTTTTCAATAAAGAACTTTTTAAGTTTTTTTATATCAGTATTTTGATGTGTACTTAGTACAATATTTTTTTCTACAAAACTAAGATCTGATAGCAGTAAACTAACTTCTAGTAAATCATTGCTTTTAATCTTTGTAAGATTATCAAGATTGTTTAATATATCGAATACTTTGAATTCTTCATGAGCAATCTTTTGATCTTCTTTATCGAGTTTAGACAATAATTTTTTGTTATTTGCAAATTTCTTCTTAAGAGCTTTATTAATTTTTAAAAGATTAATATCATCTTGTTCAACACTATCAAGTAATAAGTTTACTTTTGCTCTACGTGCGTTTATGATATCATTATAGTTGTTTAATTTTAAATTACCGTTTTTGTCTAAATATAATCGATAATAATTAAAACCTTTAAAGTTTTTCGTTTTCATTGTTATTTCAATTTTATTGATTTTATCAACATATTTTGATGATGTATCTTTATTATTTAATATTCCCTATTATTTTTTGTTTTAAATCTGATATGTACTTGATTGCTATCTTTTTTGTTTTCATATTTTTCTGGGTCTTTTTTACGTCCTATGAGATACTCATGAAGTTTATCTAGAAATTCTCGTCTATGCGACTTAATTCTATAGAGCAAGTTATCATTATATTTGTTACGTATAGAATCAATACTATGTTTCCATGTAAATTTCATGATATCTTCTATTGTGTAGCCTAAATGTGATCCCATATATCCTTTATAGTAATTTATATATCTGCTAATTTTTCTATGTGTAATATTTTCTTTATCAATTCCAAACGCTTTATAAATCTTTTCTTCAAGTCTATCAACATTGTTTTCAGTAGTTGTTATAAATTTCGTTGTTTCTATAGAAGTATTTATAAATTTTCGTGGTACATCAATAGTATATTTTAATATATTCCCAACTTGTGGTATTCTACTAAATAAGTTGGCAGTACCTTTGGTTAATTTATTCGGTAGGCGAGTAGTCCAATTTTCTAAAGATTCCAGTTTATTACCAATTGTATCTTGCCAATGTGATTTAAGTGTATAAATAATATCTTTTAGGTTAATGTTTTGTCCATTCACTTTAAATGGTAAACTAATTATATTGCTTTTTTCATAAATACTAGATATAGTATAAACGCTATAACCGACATCTATGAGATTTGTGCCCATTTGTTGTACAAATTCTCGTAAGGAGAACATTAAGAATGAGAGCAGAAATAATATGAAAACTTCACTGATATTAATTAGGTAACCTCTTTGTATATCTTGTACTCTTTGATAGTCATTATTTTCCTGATATTTATCATTTAACATATGAAAATTTTGTAATTGACAATCTACATCTCGTTTAATTTTATTTTTTATTAAAGTTTTTATTTTGCTTACTATTATATCTTTATGTTTGCTGCATATATTTATATCTTGACAGTAGAGTTTTAATATATGATTAACATCATTACCATCTATTTTGTTATTAATATTTTCTATTAGCGATAGGATATCGGATTTTTCTGATGCATGGGACAGACTGTTTATTAGACGTACTAAATTTTTTGTATTTTCATTACAATTAGTATTAACCACTATATCGTTTTCTGTTATGTAATGATCTGCTGGATTATTTTTAATTCCAGGAATTGGATTGAAAAAGGGATAATCTACATAACGAAAACCTTTATTATGGTAATTTGGTGGAATATAGATATATTTGACTCCACCAGTAAACTTTACTGTGCCAGCTTTTAACATGAAGTCTTCATCTATTTTTAATGAAGAAGATTTTCCTATAGAGTAGGGTATTAAAATTTGTCCCGGAGTCCAGTGAAAAAGTTGTTTTTCAAAAAAACAAGAACCACCAAGTATTTCTGGAGTACAAAGTTTTATATCAAGCCATTTATTATAACATACCGTGAAGCCTAGATTTCTATAAAAGGTATCCATTATCATTTCAGCTAATAACGAGAGTAGAGTAAATATCATGATTGATTGTAGACAAAAACTAATACAAAACTTTATCCAACCTTCGAATAGACTCTTTAGAGGTGAAAATAGAATAGAAATTAAGAAAATTGGCATTATCGCTATAAGAAAAGCTATACCAATAAAGCCAGAAAGGAATATTATGTAGGCATATACACATAGTAGAAAATATAAAATAATTCCTCCTAAGATAGCTGGTATTATGAGCACACTTGTCCACATTTGATAGCTTAAGAGAGCTGCAAATTTTCTCCAAACAGAGTAGGAAAAGAATTTATTAAACATAATATTCATAAAGTTAAATAGTTCAATGTGAGTTTCTTCATAATTTTCATTGGGTAATAAACTATTATCTGTATTTATATTAGAATTAAAGTTAGTGATTAAATTTAATATGTATTCAAGTCCTTCAACAAATAAGACAAGAAAATGGTTATAGAAAAATTTAAAGCTTCCTGGGGATATAAGGACTATTATTAGAGTAATTTTCATCATTCTAATAAGAATATCATGCTTAATTTCTTGTATCATACCAAAAAGATAAAGAAGAGATGTGATTATTATGAATAAAATAAGTGAAGAAAGAACAAAATTGTGGAAGCTTACACTTTTTTCAACGATATTTTGAAATATTGTTTGTGCAGCTGCAGGCTTATTAGTAAGAAAATATTTTTTACAATTTTTGTTATTAATTAACAATACACATTTTAGGTAGTTATAGATATAATCAAAAAAATTAAAATTACTAGGTTTTTGAACTCCGCTTAAAAATTCGAAAGAATAGCCTCCTACATTATTTAAGTAATGTTTGTCTAGTATTTTTACATATATTTTCCATCCTTTTTCTAGTTCTAGTGAATTACAACTTTTGTCTCTTAGTTTAGTTTTATCTCCTTTTCTTAAAATAAAAAGTCCGTTTTCATTTTCTGTTGTTGTGTTGTAATCCAAATGTATGGTAGGAGAGTCTGGATTATGCATAGATTTTAAACTTTCATTGGGATTTTTATCACCAGGTCTCTTAAATAGGAAGTAGGCACCATAACCATTAGTGAACCAGCATGTTCTATGTGATATTGTGTTTTTGATATTGTTACCTTCATCAGAGTAGTTATAACCTGCACAATTTGTGTTAAGATTGTTTGAGGGTTTTTGTATATTATTGAGTTTGTAACTATTACATATCAAATGAGGATCAGGTAAGTTGTTGTTTTGTTTATTTTCAAATTTAGCTGTATATTTTATTTGCTCTAAGCTTTGTAAGCTATAATTTTCAGATTTTGTTTTTTTATCATTCCAAGATGTCCAGGCACCATTAATTCGTACTATTAGGTCGTTTCCATTAGTTTCAAATTCTGTATCCTTCCACTTTACCACTTGGTCATGGTGAAAACTATAATCAATTTCATTTGTTTCTGGATTAATTTGTTTTTTATTTTCGCTTTCGGGAAAAAATGCATTATGACCTATTGGAAAATGAGCACTAATTGTAATTGGTTCAGGACCGAAATAGTCAGCAGATATACATCTCGGAAAAGGCATATCATTTTTGTTGCAACTTGTTATCAATATATAAATTGTAAAAATCAATAATTTAAACCAAAATGTATAGAAGTGTAGTTGCATATTTATTTCTAAAATGAGAAATAAAGTTTATTAGTTAGAATAAAATTCTATGCTTTAAGAATATTTTATATGATATTACTTATTTTGTATTTTTCTAATTTTAGAATTTGATATTTTTACTTTTGTAGTAGCTTCTATATTATTTTACTATATTTAGTATTAATTCTAAATTTTTTATTTAGATCAATAAAATTTTTCAGGATTTTATAATTTTGGTATTTTTGTTTAATTTTTGTTGTTAGTTATGTTTCTAACGTGTGGTATTATACCTTTAATTCCACTTCTTTTGTTTCCTTGAGTCATATCATCAAGTCCTACGGTTGAGAGTAGGGCTTGTGACGCATTGTAAGTAACTTGACTAATACTATTAGCAACGGCGAAACCAACATTAAATATTGTTTGAGTTATAGTTTCTGATGTAAAAACGAAGACTCTTATCGCTTTAGTTATAATAAGATATATAATTGCTTGAATTAAATCTATTGGTAATTCTGCAAAGTATCCAATAGTTTTATTGCTGTTTAATACCGTACTAACATCAGTGTTGGGGCTATATCCAAGTGGGAGCATAGATTTCATAAAACAAAAATCATGTGACAAAAAGTTTACACTAATTATGCACTGGTAGCATACGGAAAAGTTTGTTAAATTGTATAAGACTGAATACATCAATTGATTTAATATTGATAAGAATGATAATAAAATTATTGGTTGTACAGCTATATGAGCGAGCGCTTTTATCCATCCATCAAATAAGAATTTAGTTTGTTGAAATAAAATAAATATAGTAAATAAAGGTGTTAATGATAATAAAAATGCTACTAAAATAGTAGATATCATATATTTAAATATAGCACTGATAATGCATTTTAAGAATACGAAACTAGCATGAGATATTATTAAAAAGGCGATAAAACCAAAAGGACCAGCAAATATTAAAGACAAAAATTTTAACCATGTTTCTCCTGTAAATAACGTTCCTGCTGTTAAATCCAGAAATGCAAATTTTTTGTTTTCTTCTCCTATATAACCAGAAAAGCTATCTACTAAATGAATGCTGCTATTTATAAAAAGTTTTGATAAAGTTTCTCCAAGGAATTCCCAGCTCTTATTACTAAAAGAGAAAGTTATAAATGTTACTTTCATTATTCTTATGATAAAATCTAGTTTACTTAATTGTATTGTTCCAAGCATATAACTAACGATAGTATGTATGATATATAATGTAAGTAAGACTCTTATACTCTTAAGAAGACCTTTAGCATATCCTTTATGTAATTCTTTAATATTATCTTCGATTATCTTTTTTTTTGTAAAGTCGAATATCATGTTTATATTTGATGAAACAAAATTATTAATTTTTTTATTAATAAATAAGGTTATATTATATCCATTGTTTTTGTAATATTTACCTTTTTCGTCTGTTATATCTTCTTTTTTTATATTGCTTACGTCGATACCAAAATATATCTTTTTAGATTCTCCATCTTGAAGATGTTCTCCGCTTATTATATTAGTAGATTTATCTTTTTCATTTATCCTTATTGGTTTAAAACTAGCATTGGCTTCAATGTTATTTAAATCTTTAGGTGCATTATCACCTATATATATGTATAATTTTTGACCGTTGATGTATTCACAAGATCTACTTACTTCAACGTGATACCCGCCTCTTTTATTAAATTCATAAAAACCGTGATTTGCGATAGCTAACATTACATCACTATTAGGTAATACATTTTCATTTACTTTATAGCTATGATTTAATCTTAAGGAAAAATCTTCAAAATTATTGCTGGGTTTTGAACATTTAAGCATAGAAGAATCATACTTCTTTTGTTCGTAACTACCTGTGGTGTTTTTTTCTTTTGGAAGACATTGAACACTTTTAATGTTATCGTTTTTTGTGTCAAATTCAAGGTTTTTTATCAGGTCTGAATTACCTATTTTTGCGACAAGAGCTTCAGCCCAAATGATATCGGTATTTTTTTCATCCATTAATATGGTGTTAGAATTATTTTCATTTTCTTTAATTTTTTTGAGTTTATTTTCAACTGTTTTAAGATGTGAATACATATCACATCTTTCAAAATTTTTTTTGTCATATTTTTTATATCTTATAGAGGAGATACAATTTCGAATTCCTTTTTTATGTAAGTGTTCATTGAATATACCTTCTTTAGTAAAACATATATTCTGGTAGTAACAATTGAGTTCATAAGAATCATACTTCTTTATTTCGTTGATAATATTATGATAGTTTTTTTTGTTATATAGTTGTTCTAATCCAATTAGAGTAGAGTTATACTGTTTTATTTTATTAAAATCGCAGTTTTTTTTATCGCATAATTCGTTTAAACCTATTTTTGTTTGTCGTAAGTCCAATAGTGCACCATTTATCCATGGTTCATCATCCTGAACGAAATATTTATTAAAATGGATCTTGTTATCGTACGGAGTGTATCCATTGCCAACTAATACTTTTCTTTTCTTATCAAGAAGAGGAAAAAATTCTGTTTTATTTCTTTTTCCGCTTTTATTTTCGCAATAAAATACCTTTCCCTTTTTATCATTAATATTAAGTATTTCATTTGCTAATACTTTTTCATTTCCTATTCTAGTTTTGTAACAGTTATCGTCAATACTGATTTTTTTCCCTAGATTATTAGGATTGATTTCTATTTCTCTAGGAACTAAGTTAAAGTTTAATTTATCGCCAGGATTTACTTTAATTCCTGTATTTACGTAACGTCTATTACTACCAAACCCCTTACTACCACATAATTCGTTTTCATTTATTTTTTTTTCATCGATACCATAATTATCAGGTACATCATCAATATTTGCAGCTCTACTATAGTTTGGAATTGAGCCATCAGTACAAAATGTAGCAGGAACAAGTACTTTTTTTATATTTTTATTTTTGTTGGGGCAAAAATTTATTGACCCATTGAGATTAAATTTTATTTTTTCATTTTTATTAATTGTTTGACCAGAATCGACCCAATGAATTTTGATTTTTTCGTCGGATTTATGAACAGGAATGTTTATGTTAACACTGATATTTCCTTTTTGGATTCCTGCTTCTATACAGTCCATATTACAGTTAGTAATTATAAGATACATTACCAATAATAGTGATTTTTTATTTATCATGTTTGTGATATTTTCTTAAATTCTTCTATTCATTTTAGTGCTTAGAGGGAGACTTCTTGGTAATTCGAGTTTTTTATTTGATACATCTAATAATTGAGAAATATTTATTTTTCTAGCTTGTTTTCTTCTATAGATGCTTTGTTTATCTATTCCTATTAAACTCATTAGGTTTTGTTGGTATTGTTTTCCTGGTTCATTATGTGTATAAGAGTTAAATAACGAGTCAGATATTTTTGAAGAGGCTTCAACTAAAGCTTTCATAATATGACCTAATATAACAAAAATTATTATAGTAGTAATATTAGGTGTATATTTTGAAATATATCCGTATAAGATACAAAATTCGAAAATTTTAAGATCAACATTCAGTATGCATGTAGTACAAACTTCAAAATTAAATATTGAATATATGATATAATCTAAAGTTTGGCCTACTAATGATACAAAAACTAGAAGTATTATTGGATGAATTGTAAATCTTGCTAAATTTTTAATCCAGTTATAAAATAACTGTCTGGTGTATGCAAATAGGAGACATATGATGAAGATAGGTGTTAGAGAGAGTAGTAGTGCAACTATCACTATAGATGTAATAAAAGAAAATAAGACGTTAAAAATGGATAATGTTATCGTCAATAATCCCCAAATCACTAAACAAAAGGATATAATACCAAGATAGCCGGAAAATATAAGGGATATCGTTAATAAGATTGAGTGTAATGATAGAAGTCTACTTAATGGTAAATCTAGAAATTCAAAAACGTTTGATGTTGTATTTTTAAAGTTTACTGTATTTATTAGTTGTTTTAGAGTTTCTATAAAAATAGAAAAGGCATTGTTATAAAACAAATTCCAACTGTTATCTTGTAACAGTTGGGTGATAACTCCTATTTTTATACATATAATCGAGAACTCATATATAGAAACGTGAGTTAAACCAAAAAAATAATAGAGAGCATATAATATTATGTATAATACTAATAGTGATATTATTGTGGATCTAATAGTTTTTGTTCTATTTGATGATATGAGATTTTGATAAATAGATTGTGTTACACTTAATTCTGAATGGATTGAATTTATGTTGTTAGAACCAAAAAATATAGTTTTGATTCTTTTATCAAAGAAATCATATATTATACTAAATGTTTTTATACGTGGTTCTTCGGTAATTAATCTAATGTTGAATTGACTTTTGTTTTCGTTGTATCCATTGTCTTTCATTATTCTGTAATATACAGTGCCTTTTTTATTTTTTAATTTTTCTTTTAAGTTTTTCATATATTCTGTATCGTGAATTTTATTAGTATTAATTGATATGTCTCCCTGAGATTCGTCTGGGTCATGATTAGGAAATGTGTTAGATATATGTATATAGAGACTATTTTTTGAGTCAGTAGAGTTTAGAGTTTTTGTTACTCTTACGTTATAGCCTCCGTTACATTGTTTTTTGCAAGTTAATATAAAAGTTAATTTTTCACCTTGTGAATGGTTGTTTTTTATTTCGTAATCGTAATTAGTGCGTATGCTCTCTTTTCCATATTCAAACTTTTCTCCCTTCATTGATACCATTAGTGATGGGATATAAGTTTTTATCTCTCTTTTTTTTATTTCTTCGGCGAATCTAATAATTTCGCTTATTCTATCTTTAGAATAAATTAAAGTATTACCAAAATTCTTAGCTATATTGCCATTATCTATAGTATTGGATTCAATTTCGACACAATCTCGGCCATGATAATAGCATGTGTTTTGACATGCAAAATTTAAAATATGTGTATCTATTTTGCTTTTTTGATTATTTAAAAGCTTGTTACAACTTATATTTTCTTTTTGCATTGTAGATATGATGTTTTCAATTTCTTTTTTTATTTCTTTTTTGTTATGTTTTAGAAAAGTTGAATTCCAATATTCCTGTCCAGATATCCATTTTGTATTACCTATCGTGAGTTTATTAGGACAAATTGTATATTTGTATTCTTCATTTTGCCATATTTCTTGACATTCGCTTTGATTTAAAATATGTGCAAAATATTGATCTTCTTCATCTTCACATTTTTCATCGATTTTTATATATCTAATTTTTTTTATATCATTTATTTTCTTACATATTTTGTTTCCAACGATGCTGAAACTTATTTTGTCACCTATTCTAAGGGAAAATTTTGACAGTATGAAAGAATTTTTTCCGGGTTGGATTGTAAAATCTTCGTATTGTTTAGAATAAAGGTCAGCTTTATTGGGTAAGATATTAATTTCTACTATTTTTATAGTATCTGAAATATGAATGCCAGAATCGACCCATTTTTGTTCTGTTGATACTACATCTGATTTTTCGTGTAGATTTAAATTTTCAGGTTTAACACAGTGATGTTCACAGCTAGATAGTATAAAGAACACTATTCCTAATAGGGTGAATTTATACATATAAAATTAGAAATGATTGTAATTAAATTTATGCAATTTATTAAACTTTGTTTTAATATATAAAATATAAATTAAGAATTTCTTTTTATTTTACTTTGATAAAATGAGATTTATTAAAAACTCTAAGTAATGTCATTTTTACTAGTTGTTCTGGTGGCATATTCAAGTTTAGCTTTACCAATAGCTTCAGTAATAGATTTTCCTGTAGAAAAGAATTTTGATATCATTTTTGCTGTTGTATTATCATGACTGAGTGACGCTCTATAATTACCAGAAAGTTCTGCGGCCATTCCTGGTAAAATACTTAAAAAATGATAAAATAGGAATAGTATTAAAGTTAATTTTAATAACTCTCCAATTAGAGAGTTATTAAATTCTATATATGTAAAGTCTAATATACCAAGTATAGTACTTTTTTTAAAATTGTAATTTTGCATCATACATGCAAGAGTATTTTCATTATTATCACATTTATCGTTTTTTAATTTAAACCATTGTTTTTCATTACCTAATATTTTAATTTTTTCTTTTTCAAATGTTAATTTTTTAAAGTAGATCTTATCGCATGCTACAAACATAAAGGATAGAAATGCGAAAAGCATAACAGGGTATAAACTATAAGTAATTAATTCTTTTAACCATCCATCAAAGTATCCTTTGGTATGTTGAAATAAAATCATAGGAATAAATAAAGGTGATAAAATGATTATCACACTTAGAGCAATTAATGATAGAATAAATATGTAGCATATCCATAAGATAACCATCATCATCATAACAGCCATAAATATGCAAGTAAGAGCTACTAGGATTTGACCCCCGGCAAAGATGATGCCAATTATGGAGCCTGCTACTAATAAAGTTGGAGCAGCACCGAGTAGAATAGTTAATACTCCCATACTTCCTATATTACCAATTTTATTACTGATTCCGTCTAAAGGTGCTCCTAAGTAAAATAGAATTCTGCAATCGAGTCTATCCCAAGGTGCAAGATAATTGTAAGATACTCTTTTTCCATTATGTAAATATTCGTAATCTTTACCTGTTTCATAATTACATATATTTTTACTTTCAGATGATGCTTTGAGTACTATTTCTGATAAACCATTTGATAATTTTGTTAATTCTTCATAATAGTGAGACATAGTATTGCCTGTAGTAAAATAAATTACCAAAGCAAATTTAATGATTAATATATACATTTCTTGTATACTACGTATTCCACCAGACATAGCTTTTATGGAAAATAGCATTAATGCTAAAATTAAAATAGTGGTTATAGTATTTTTCATTTTTTTTTGTATTGAGGACAAGAAGCTACCCTTCTTACTTCCGTCAATATTAATTAGTAAGTTTCCACTTGAATCAATACCTGCAACTAAGTTATCTAACGATTCTTTGATGCACTGTACTATCATAGAGGTTATTGGAATAGGTGCTAATGATTTACTTCCAGTTTGATTATAGCAAGATTCAGATATATATCTTTCAAAGCAATTGGTATTATCATAACCTATGAAAATTTCTCCTTCCTTTTCTCTTTCTTTTATCAGGGATTTATAATCTTTATTTTCACTCCCTTTGAGAAGATCATTGAAAGGATCATTATCAGTGATAATAACACCATTTGTTGTTCTAAATTTCATTTTAGATTCTTTGCACATAGGAGAAATTGGATCAGGTGGTAATTCTGTACATCCTATATCAACTCCTTGTGGCCAAGGAGTTGTTTTTATGCCAAATATATCAATATCTTCTAATTCTACACATAATCTGCCAGTTTTTCTTACTGCTTTAAATGTTGATCCGTTTATAGTTTTGTTTTGTCCAGCTTTTAGGATTTCACATTTTAATTCGCCATCGACTTTTGGCGACCATAATCCATCTACATATCCAGTATTTTTCTCTCTAACATCAAAATCTATATATCCAGGTTTTTCTCTAAGGTCAAAATTATTTATTTTAAAAAGGTTATTAAACGTTAAAGGGTTTCGATAGCATACTTCTATATATTCACTATATTGGACACTATTCTTAGGCCAGAAATAGTTTTCCCTATTGAGATCGATAATTTTCCAATCAGTAAGGTCGAGAATTTCTTTTTCTGTTTGTTTTCCATCTTTTCCTGATTTTTTTTGTAGCGTAGAAAAATATTCATCTTCGGTTTGATAGTTTTTATTTGTAAGAGTACTATAATCTACATATTCATTTTTTAATTTGAAATCTTTATATTTTCCATAACGGTCGCGCGCAACTGGATGTTTAACAAAACTATGTTGACAAACAACAAGTCCTCCTATAGTTTTCCACACCCCAATGATTGCAGTTATCATTCCGACAATAACAAGAGCAGAAAATAAGCCAGTAGAGGAAACTATTAAAATAATGCCAGTAAATATTGCGCTAATAGCAATTGTTATTCCTGCAAGTGCTGCAGTTGTTTTGAATGTTTCACAGTTAGGGTTTGATGCAAGGTTAAAGCTTCCAGCAGAATTAAATCTGCTAGTAAATTTTATTTTTTCAGTATCATTTTTTATGATATCACTTGCAAATACTGGATATAAGGATAAAAAATCTATATTTAATAAAATTATTGCAGTTAATAGAAATGTTAGTTTTGTTTTAAACATTTTTTACTTTTTGATAAAATATAGGTAACCACACCTTCGGATTATTTCCAACTTCTTTTAGGATATCATGTAGCAGTAGGATGCTTTCTGTACGTCCAGATAATACGCTGATTATATCATCCAAACCTTTTAAATCTATTCTAGCTACAACAGCATTGATCCCTTGTTTTACTAAAAAAAATCTAGTGCTTGGGTCTGTATGTTTAATTAGTGCGTATTCACGTTCAGTTAACATAAAGACGTCGCGATAAACGTTAGTGGCTTTTAAATTCGGTAAAAAAATTTGTGTTGCTGTTTGTTGTATAAGTGTATCACTGATAGAACTTTTACTTGCATCTTCAACGCTTTGAGTAGCAAAAATTATAAAAGCATTTAATTTTCTTAATACTTTTAGCCAATCCTTTATTTTTGGTGCAAAAATGGGGTTATCTATTAATGCCCATGCTTCATCAAGAATAATAATGGATGGAGTACCATCTAAAGATAAACTAATTCTATGGAATAGATAGATTAAGACAGGTATGAGAGTAATGGGGTCCTTGAGTAAATTAGCCATTTCAAATCCAAATATCCTTGCTTTTGTAAAATCTAATAAGTCTTCTCTATTATCGAATATTGCAGCATGAGAACCGTTGCCATTCCACATAGATATTGCTCCAGCTATAGTATCAGGACCTGCAAGTCCCAAAAATGGGACGAGATTTCCTAAAAATCTATCTTCTTTTTTTAATTTAAAATTTCCTTCAATTGCGTCATTAATTCGCATAATATCTTCGGGAGTGAATTTATCGTTGTATACAGAAATTAAAGATTTTATCCATTCTACTAAAAACGTTCTATTATTGGGAGTATCTTCAAGTTGTAGCGGATTGAAGTTTGTTCTTGTTCTTGGTTCTATTATAGTGTAAGTACCACCGAGTGCTCTTAAAAAAATTTCCGCACCTCGGTCTTTATCAAAAAAGAATATTCTTGGAGAAAATTTCATTGCTTGAGCACATAAAAAATTCATTAAAACAGTTTTACCTGAACCAGTTGGGCCGATTATCATCGTGTGTCCAACATCTCTTATATGGAAGTTAAAAAAGAATGGGGTTCCAGATGTTGTGTCAAAAACTGTAACGGCATCTCCCCAGTGATTATTGAACTTTTTACCAGTAGGATAATTATGTTGAGATGCAAAACCTGATAAATTGAGACTACTTATTGTACCCTTTCTTACTATATAATCAAAATTACCTGGGAGTTGTGCCCAGAATGCCGGTTCAAGATTAACTTTTTCACGAATTGGATAAACACCACAATTAGAAAGTTCTGATTCTATTGATGATAGAGCGTTATCTAGTGATTTAGGATTTTTTTCTATACATAGGATAGTTAAATGATGATCGCCAAATGTAATTTTGCCGCTCATTGCATCATCAAGTGCATGAGAGATTTCTGCTATTTGAGAGATAGCTTTATCTGCAGATTGTATCATCCTATTTTGTTGTATTTGCATTTTTGCGATTGCTGTTTGTCTATTTGTAAATTGAAAAGATTGTGTAATGATAAATTCATACGGAAGTTGTAAAAAGGAGTCTAACATACCTGCAAAGGTATTATTTCCATATTCTTTTATACTAACTATTCCAGCATATTTGTTTTCATTGTGAGTTACGACTTGTATCATTTTATGACCGAAGAATAGTCTGTGTATTGGTAAATATCTTGATATTCTAGTTTTCAGTGGAAATAATATGTTTGTAACAAAACCACAATTTATTATTCTTGATAGAAATTCCATTATTTCACAAAACAAACCATTTGTAGTTTCTTTTACTTCTAGGATTTTTGGTGAATAATTTCTAAGACTAGTTATCACACGGATTGTTGTTTCTTCCAAATCTTCGTAAATAGCACGCATGTCGCTCTCCCAAGCATGTTTTACATGTCCAAATTTTTTTAGTAGATGTGATAGAAATTCTACTCCTTTTGTATCTGTTCTACGAATAATTGTAATATATAAATCATTAATAAATGATTGTCTTGTTTCGTGTTTTTTTCTCCATTTTAAATTTATGTGATTAGCAAAAAAATTTGGGAAATTTTGACTTGCAAATTCATCAGAAAAAATATTTTTTTTGTGCCTAATAGTATGAAAATATAAACCAAATGTTGGAGAAGAGATGCTTCTCAGCATTTGATTTTTGATCTTATTTTGTATAATTAAGTCCTCATCATCAGCTGTTTCAAATGCAAAACCACTTAACTTTATAAATTTCATTAACCAATTTTGTTTTGTTATTAAAGTTGTATTATTCCAGTAGTAAGAATAAGGTATAAATTCTGCAGCATGAATTTCTCTACCTAGGATAGATTTATTTTTTGATTGAATAGCTTTAAATTTCAACATGAGATAATATATAATATGTAATTTTTAAGAAATGTCATAAGAATTGGCTTTGTGGTAAAAACGATTTAAACACTTAGAACATTTTCCTAATTTTATTATAAATAGCTCAATAAATAATGGTTCTTTTGTAGAGGCTACATAACCAAATCCATGTATCCCAAATAACACTAGAAAAGTTCTAAAATCATTCAAATTGATGAAGATTAGCATGCAAATTAAAACGTTTAGTATTGCGAACATATAGCTTACACCAAAAAGCATAGCAGGTCTTGTGAGGCCTTTAAATAGTTGATCTGTTTGTATATTACCCATAAGTAAACCTCCTGCATTAAAAGACTTCATATGTATATATAGCTGTTAAGATTTAATTTTGTAAAATTAAAAATAGTTTCTAACTAATTAGAGAATATATTATATGTATGTATAAGTAAATACGGGGCCCGTTTAAATAAAAAGTATTTGTTAAAAGCAGAAACTTTATAAGTTTAGTTAATAGTTTATTTAAATATAACAAGGTTGCTACATTTACTGCTGTCTGTTACAATATTTATTTGTATTTACTGTATTTAAAGAGCAAATTATTTGATAGAGTATCGCTTAAAGCAAGTGATTTGGTGTTTATGTAACGATTAAAATGAACAAAAGTTGGCCGCTTCAAGAAGCTGAAAAAATATTGCAAAGGTTTCCTGATAAAAAAGAGATAATATTTGGAACTGGATATGGACCTTCAGGTTTGCCACATATAGGTACTTTTGGAGAAGTTTTTCGTACAACTGCTGTCGCAGATGCATTAAAAAAGATATCTCCTGGTATAAAAATTAAAATTATTGTAGTATCTGATGATATGGATGGTTTGCGAAAAATACCTAATAATATTCCAAATCAGGAGATGCTAAAAAAGCATTTAAATAAACCACTGACTATGATACCTGATCCCTTTGATTCTCATGAGAGTTATGGTCATCATATGAATTCGTTGTTATGTAAATTTCTTGATTTATTTAAATTTGAGTATGAATTTAGAAGTGCTACGGAGTGCTATAGATCTGGTGTTTACGATGAAAAGCTCTTGCTTTTGTTAAAAAATTATGATAAAGTGATGCACGTAATGCTGCCTTCGTTTCGAGAAAAAAGACGGAGAACTTATAGTCCATTTTTACCGATATGTCCGAGAACTTCTCAACTTTTACAGGTTCCAGTAATTGAAAGGAATATAGATAAAGGAACAATTACATATAAAGATGTAAATGGAGAAAAGGTAGAAGTTCCAGTGACAAAAGGGAGATGCAAATTGCAATGGAAATCTGATTGGGGAATGAGATGGGCTGCATTTGGTGTTAATTATGAAGCTCATGGAAAAGATTTAGTTCCATCTTCTATACTTTCAAGTCAAATATGTAATATCCTTGGAGGAAAACCACCCCTTTTATTTTGTTATGAGTTTTTTCTTGATAAGGAAAAAAAGAAGATATCAAAATCAAGAGGAAATGGTATTTCAATTGAAGAGTGGCTTACTTATGCACCAGCAGAAAGTTTGGCTTTGTATATTTTTCAGAGTCCTAAAAAAGCTAAACGTTTGTGTTTTAGTGTTATACCAAAATCAATTGATGAATATTTGCATCTTGTTAGGCGCTATAACGAAAGTGGAAAAGAAGATTTAAATAATCCTGTCTGGTATATTCATCATGGTAGTGTTCCTAATATTGAAATTTCTGGTATGAGTTTTTCTTTGCTTTTAAATTTAGCAACAGTTTGTAATGCCGAAAATAAAGAAATTCTTTGGAGTTTTGTATCTACTTATTTATCGAATATTACGCCAGAGAATAATAAGATTATTGATATGCTTCTAGGTTTTGCAGTTAAGTATTATATTAATTTTATTAAACCAACTAAGATATATAGGTCTCCGAATGAAAATGAGAAAGAGATATTGTTAGATTTAAGGGAAATTTTAAATTCTCTACCTGTTGCTACCACTGCTGAAGAAATTCAATCTTTATTTTTTTCTATCGGAAAAAAATATAATTATAATTTACGTGATTGGTTTCAGTTGCTGTATGAAGTATTACTTGGTCAAAAGACTGGTCCAAGAATTGGATCTTTTATAAAGTTTTATGGAATAGATAATACTATTTCTCTTATAGAGGGAGCTATTAAACGTACACTTTATTCTTGTATTTGAGTATCTTGAAGATAATTATAATTAACATATTTTTGTCATTTGTTAGAGTTCATATCTAAATATAATGCAATTTTAACATCATTTTGTAATAATGTTAATTATTAATTTTAATTGATGTTTTAATGATACTTTAATATGTATATATTATATGTATAAAAATGAGATATTAGTATTCTGATTTAAATTATTATTAGGGTACTTGTATATATTAGAGCAAGGGTACACATTAAGTTGACTTTATATACTTTATATAAAATAATTAATGAGATATAGCTGGGTAAAGTAGCATTGACTCTTTCGTCTAGTGGTTAGGACACCACCCTTTCACGGTGGTAACACGGGTTCAAATCCCGTAAGAGTCACATTATACTTTTATATTATTTTCAATATGAGTGGTTTATTTGTAATAAATGAAGGTTTTATTTCATTTGTAATGTTTCAGGTAATTGTAATCCTTGATAAGGACCATTTTTGTTATAAAGATTACAAGTGTTGATGCTCATTTTATTTAATGAGGGATAATATTTGATTATATGATTACAAAAAAAAGGGGGGGCTTGTGGGTTGTGTTTATTCTGAATTTTTAGATTTGTTTCTATAATACTATCTTATTCATTCGAATAAAAGCATCTTACGATCTTTAAGCATTTGATTTAAGATGTAGAAATTTGTTTATTCGTTTTATTATTAGTTTTTATTAGTTCAGTGATTTGATTTAGTTGATTCATAAAATCAGTAGCAGATAGCTTTCCTATAAAACTTGATCTTATGTTATTGTTATATTTTATTGAAAATTGAACGTTTTTATTAGTTATTTTTTCTGATAAAGAAAATATTAATTTTTTAAGTATATTTGAAATTTTTGGATATTTTTCTTTGTTTATTATAAATGAAATTAGTTCTTCATAATTTAATATGATCAATTTAATCTCGTCTTCAAATGAAGATGTAACTAGATTATAGTTTCTTATTTTACCATTTGCGATAAGAGAAAAATTATTACCTTGAATTAAAAATTTTTCTATATTGAAATGGGCTTTAGAAGCTGAGATGTGATTCATGAAATCATAATTAAACTTGATATCGATGTTTAAGTGATTTTTAAGATTTAAAGTATCTTTATATTTATAAATAAGTAAATTAAATCCTAGTTTAGTTTTATTTAGTTTTTCATTGATATAGAATTCAATATAGTTATTACTACTTTTATCGTTTGTTTCAGTTACAATATAATGCTGATCTTTTGAATTAGAAATGCATTTCAAGCCATAATCTTCGTAGCGAAATGTATTTATAATATGGTGTATCATTATTACATCGTTATTTTTGTTAAAATTTATTAAGAAGGGTGAGATATTTAGTTTAAAAATAAAGTGATTATTATTATTTGTATAGCATTTTACATCTTTTTTTTTGTTGTTATAATGAATTGCAATATCAATTTCGTTGTTTGGTATACTAACATATATCGATTTATTAAATAATTTATTTTTTATTGTTAAAGTTTCTAGTGAGATAGTTAGTTGTTTATCAGAAAATTTTGGGTTTTTTATGTGAAAAATTAAGTTGAAAGGAAATCCACTAAAGTCATGCAGAATGCTAAATTTTTTGTCGTTAACATGTATTATTTCTTTTAAAAGATTCTTTATTTTGTATGCAGAGAAATACCAAAAACCACTATAGATTAATAAGAATGAAACCAAAAAAATTGCGATATAGTACAAAATATAAGTATAGGTTTTACGCACCGTAATGATTATTTCGCTTGTTAAGCGAAATATTTCTTGTACATCTTGGTACTATTACGTGCAAACCATCAATATCTTTTGTAATTTTTATCTGACATCCAAGTCTTGACGTTTCCGTTAAATTAAAAGCTAGGTCTAACATATCATTTTCTTCGTCAGATATAGGATTATGCATTTCTACATTATCGTAAAATTTTGGATCGACAATCACATGACACGTGGAACACGCAAGGGAACCATTGCATGCACCTTCAAGTATGTCTGGATTATTTCTACAGGCTAAATTGAGAAGAGTTTCTCCCTCTATAGCTTCATAACTTTTTTTATTTCCATTAGGAAAAGTAAAAAAAACTAGTGGCATATTTAATTATATATTAAGATATCAATTTTAATTGATATGCAATATAATTTGAATGCATGGATATTGCAAATTTTTTATAATAGACATCCATAACTTTATATAGTGATGTGTAAATAACATTAGAGAAAATGCAGTTGAATAAATATAAGAATCAAAATATTGCAGTTTTTGGTCTTGGTAAAACTGGTTTATCCGTTATTAATGTTCTGATTAATAGTGGTGCGAGGGTGTATGTTTGGGATGATAGTATTGAAAAAATAATAAGTTTTAAAAAAATATATCGAATGTGTAGTTTTATTCACCCAGGTAGGTATTATTGGTCAGAGATGAGAATGCTAGTTTTAAGTCCTGGAATTCGAGTTTCATATCCAGAACATTGGATAGTAAAGCTTGCGAAAAGTTATGGTTGCAAAATAAAGTCAGATATCGAGTTATTCTTTGAGGTTAAAACCGTTAATCAGAAAGTAATAGGTGTTACTGGAACGAATGGTAAATCAACTACTGTGTCGCTAATAGGACATATATTAAAATCTGCAGGAAAAAAGGTAGCCATTGGAGGAAATTTGGGTATTCCTGTTTTAGATTTAGAAGAAGATGTAGAGATTTATATAATTGAGTTTTCATCTTTTCAATTAGAATTGATTGATAAAGTCAACGTAGATATTGCTATATTACTCAATATAACACTAGATCATATAGATAGACATGGAAGCGTAGAGAATTATATAGCAACTAAATTAAAATTAATAAAAGGCAGCAAAATTGCTGTGATAGGATGTGATAGTGAGATTACTGCTAATATTTTTAATAAATTTACAGGAAATAAAATTTCGATTTCAGCTTCGATGCTATATTCTTTGTTATTTCAGTGTTCTAAAGCTGAGATTCAATTATATCATGTATGTGATATAAAAATAAATTTAGTATCTAATGCGGAAAATATAGTAGCTGCATATATTGTGTTATATAAGCTATTTAAAATAGATAATGTTATTATTGTAAATGGAATTAAATCTTTTCAGGGCCTGAGGCATAGAAATGAGATGCTTGGTAAGATAAAAAATGTGTTCTTTGTTAACGACAGCAAAGCAACTAATGTTGAATCTACCAAAAAAGCGATTTTATCTTATAAAAATATATATTGGATACTTGGTGGAAGAAGTAAAAGGGGTGGTAATATAGGGTCATTATGTAGTAAGTATTTTACGAGAATTAAGAAAGCTTTTTTAATTGGGGAATCAACGAAGATATTTGCAAGTATTATGAAGAGAAATAGAATAGATTATGTAAGATGTTTTAATTTAGAGAATGCATTTAGAATAGCTTTTAAGGAAGCTATAAGAAGCAAAGAAGAGATATTTATATTGTTTTCTCCTGCATGTTCTTCTTTTGATCAATGGAAGAGTTTCGAAGAACGTGGCAATGCCTTTTGTAATGCATTTGAAAATTTAAAGCGTGATTATAATAATATACGTATTGTTTAATAGGTATTATGTTAATGATATGAAGCAAGATGAAATAGGTTTCGATAATTGATAAATTAATTATGGTTATTCGCTTAAAGAAGCAGTGAGTAATATAGTTTTGTTTAAGATATGTGTTGAACTTGGTTACTAATGGTTTTCATAAATTCCAGAATGGGGTTGTGATGCTTTGGAGTATATAAGTATAGAAAAAAAATTTAAATGGTAATGAAAATTAAGTTGAAAAACTTTAATTAGAAAGTATGAAGATGCATGAACGGATAGAAGAATTATCTATTCAAACAATATTTCTTTCGGATTACGCTAGTTGCCACAGGTTATAGAGAACTTTTTAGAAATGTTTTGTAATTTCTATGTTGCCAAATAATATATAATATTTTTAGTAAACTTTTGTATAAAACATTAACATAGTTTTTGGTATTGTTAAACGATCCAATGGATTTTAATGATTATACAAAACGTATAAGCATTGGTCTTACTATATTTCTATATATATAAGTACAATATTAGTTTTTATTAATATTCTGATTACTCAGAAGACTTTACAGATACTTTATTATTGTTCTTAATAGGATGTATTAATAATTTTATGATATTTAAGAAATTTAAGGTAGGATTTTTTTTAAGGGGTTTTTATATAGCTTTTGTATTTTTTTTCTAAATTATTTTATTCACGTTAAAATAAGGTATTGGAATGATGAAAGAAAGAACTTAATAATGTTGTTTTGATGTACCTTTCGATTTAAATAATCAAAAAGGGATATTAGAAAAAAGTAGAAGTAATATTGATGATGAGCTTTTATATGATTTTGCTTAAAAGATTCATAATAAAATTATGACAGATTAAAGAAATAAGATATGAATATCTTAAGATAATAAAGAAGATTTTTAAGATTTCTAAAAGAAGAGGTGTTCTTGGAGATGTTATAATTATAAGTATATAGACTAGACTATATAAAAATTAAGAGAAAGAGGTAACGATGTTAAAAAGGAATGGTGTGTACTTTCAGCTTTTACAAAAATGATGGTTTGGTTTCCTTAAAGAAGATAGATAATATTGTGATGTTAAATGAGAGGTTTTGTGTAGTATAAAGAGAATATATTCTATCTAGCATGATTTTATTTATGGAGTAGTGTATGAATTTTCATGAAAGTAGGTTTTCATAAATTTTTGAATTTTATTTTGAACACTACAAAATTAAGTAGAAGGGTAATTTTTGAAAGTTATGAGAATATTAAGTTTTTATGTAAAATAGTGATTTCTGTAAAGATTGGATGCAAGCATGATCTAAATTTTGTTTTAAAATATTGTATAATTAAGTATTTGTACTTTTATCTCTTAAGTAAAATGGGTGGGGGCTTAGGTAGTGGAAGAAGATAAAAATACTATTTTTGTTGTACCATAAGTGCGCTCTAAAAATACGTTAAAGTTTCCGTTACAATGAAAGTTTTTGTTTTTATTATTAGTTTCTATAATTATTATAGCATTTTTATTTAGCCAATTTGAATTAGCTAATTTTTTTAAAGTCGTATAGACTAGATTGCTGTTATAAGGTGGATCTATAAAAGCTATATCGCATTGTGTTATTGGCTTTGGTAATTTATAAGCACTACAGCAGATCAGTGTAATATTATTATCAACTTTAAGATTTTTTGCAGTTTTTTTAGGAAACTGTAGATTGTGGTAATTTGAATCTATCATAAACGCGTGTTTAGCACCCCGGGAAAGTGCTTCAAAAGAAAAAGAACCACTTCCGCAGAATAAATCAAGTATATTTGAATTATAAATAGTTTTTTTTAAAGAAAGTATATTAAATATTGCTTCTCTTACTATACTCATGGTAGGACGTACTGATAAATTTCTATTTGTAGATATTTTTTTTCCACGATGTTTTCCTGCGATAATACGTAGCATATTAAAGTTATATAAATAATTTGTTTTTGGTTAAGTATAAAAAAATAAAATACACTACAATATATTAGCTAATTTATTAATAGTAAATCTGAAGTATAAAGAGAGCATTTATTTATACAAGTTATTAGATTGTTTCGCGCTCATATCTTTAATTATATTTTTTATTTTATAGAGAATTTGAGTAACATGAATTAAGAAAAAGCTGTAAATATAAAATATATATAGATAAGACATACATTCATTTTGCTTTGTAATGAATGAACATATGTGTTATAGAGTGAGTTGTTTTATTATAAATTTAAATATTTTACAGTTGTGTAAAAAATTCACGTTTTGTAATTAAAAATTTATAAATTATATGTTATCAAGGTGAAAATAATCTTGTGCGATAATGAAATGTGGTAAGGTGATGAGAGAACAGTAGTAGAGAAGTTCTAAGTTTTTATTTCAATTAATGAAATGATCATATAAATTTCAAGTTTTATTCACATTTATTTATTAATTTTATTAATTTTTTTTACTATACTATCGATCATGTGTTTTATTCCCTGATATATAGAGCAGATACTTTCATCGCTCCGCATATAGGCGGAACAGGAGAATACATTGTGTTCTTCATCTTCTATTGATAATTCTGTATCACATTTTATGTGTTCGCCACCGAGTCTTTCTATTAACTTTTCTCTGTCATCTCCTATAGTTACTTTAATTTTGTTTCCATTTTTGTTTACTTTATTACTTAAAATGAAGACAATTATCGCTGGAGATATACATATTGCTCCTATTGGTTTTTTTGCAGTAAAAAATTCTAAAACTAATCTTTCAAATTCACGTATTACTGTTATTACTTCTTTGCTATCAGCTAAATTAGACAAATTTTTTATAACTCCATATCCTCCTGGTACAATTAACATGTCAAAGTCTTCAGCTCTAGCTTCTTTTAAGTCGTATATTTCGCCTCTTGTAATTCTTGCCGCTTCTATGAGCGTATTTCTCTTTTCTTCTGTTACTTTTTTTGTTTTATGATTTATAACTTGTGCAATATTCATATCAGGTGCAAAGCATCTAATTTCTACCTCGTGTTGATCAAGTGCTAGCATACTTAAAACTGCTTCTTTTATTTCTGTACCGTCTAAGTGACCGCACCCAGATAAAACTATAACAGCTCTTATTTTTTTTTTTTCACCAATACCCATAAAATAACCTTTAATTTTATATCTCAGATATTGTAGTATATATTTTATTTTTGAAAAGAGTGATTATCTATTAATTTGTTATTTTTATTATTTGTTTGTTTTTAATAAAGCTCTAGTTTTTATTTATTAAGGTACTATTAAACGAAAGGAAGAGTTGAGATAATGGAAGAGTAAAAATAATTTTTATTATTTCTCATAAGGTATGGAGAGATGGAGAGATGTATATATATTATTATTTACGCAAAACATATACAGTATGTACGACGATAAGCGGATATTTATAGAAAAGTATGAGTTTAAATTAATAAACAGTTACGAGAGTTATGTAAAATATTGTGGAGTTATAACTTTCATATTAACTTTCATATAGAGATTTATTGATAAAAAATTAAGTACTATGTTAAATTTTAGTTTATTGTGAAGATTTATATTTTTCTTCAAAAGAAAAGTTAAATTTGTTTGAATTTGTTAAAAGAAGTTTAATTTGTAAAGTTAGTGAAGGCTATTTGTTGTAGCTGAATTGACTTCATTGGTTTAGATACTTATTAATAATACAAGTTAAATGGGTGTTGGGTAATTAGCTCAGTTGGTTAGAGCACTTGTCTGACGTGCAAGAGGTCATTGGTTCAATTCCAGTATTACCCATTTTTACATTAAATGGATTTTATATGTTGTAATATGTAAAGTATATATTGTAGTAATATGGGTATTTATGGTACGTAATAAAAAGTATTTAGTGATGGCAGAGTCTAAATACTTAATTTATTCTATAATAATAGTTATAGTCACAATGCTCACGGAAGTGATAGGAGGAATAGTTTCGCATTCGCTCACTCTGTTATTAGATGCAGGACACATGTTAACTGATTTTTTTGTATTGCTTTTAAGTTTAATAGCACATACTTTTTCAAGTAAGAAATCTGATTTACAAAGATCATACGGGTATCACAGATTACAAATAATTGCAGCATTTGTCAATGGTTTGATTCTATTTTTTATAGTGGCAATCATTATGATTGAATCAATAAAGAGATTTGTTTTTCCAAAAATCAACATTGAATGGCAAATAATGTTAATAGTTGCTATTTTTGGATTGATTGCTAATGTCATAATTTTTTTTTTGTTACACAGTAAATGTAGAAGTAATATAAATATAAGAAGTGTAATATTGCATGTTACTGGGGATATTTTGAGTTCTTTAGTTGCTATATTTGCATCTGTAGTTATTATGTTTACTGGATGGCAAATAGTAGATCCGTTGTTATCAATATTTGTTAATTTAATACTATTAAATAGTGTTTATAAAATTCTCAAGAATTCATGTCATATACTTCTTGAAGGTACACCTAAAGGTATCTCTGTTGATAAGATAAAAAACGAGATTATATTTAAGCTACCAGAAGTAATGGATGTACATCATGTACATGTATGGTCGTTATCTGATAATTATTTTATAATAACTATGCATGCTAGGATTAGACAAAGCGTACAACATACTGATATTTTATTTGGAATAAAGAAAATATTGTTGGATAAATTTAGAATATCGCATTCTACTGTTGAGATTGAATATGGTGAGTGTGTAGATAATAAAGTACTGAATGTTAAAATTTGATTGTATTTATTTGAAGATGATACCATATTTTCCATTCATTTTATAAAATGAGTAGTTAAAAAGGTAGTTGAATAGGGTTTCGTTCTTTGTACTTTTATTGTTTGATACATTTGAAAATGTGCTTGATAAGAAAGTAGGTGTTTTTTTACTTTTATAATATTATGATATGTATGATATGTAGGTATCGTAGTTTAATAGGGATACATTTACTTGGTTATTTTGATTAAAAATTTTTGTTCTGTTATTTATTTGTATGTTGTAGTATGGCGTAGGAAAGATATAAAAAACTTGACTTAAATTAGTAAATATATAATTATTTGGGTATTTGGGGCATTTTTCGTCTGTTGAAGCTTTGAAATTTTATTTTTTTTGTTAGGACATGTTGTATGATTGTTAATCGAAAAAGCGGCGCTAAGCAGAAAAATAGCAAGAATAATTTGATCGGGAGTATCGATATAATCAAAACGGCTGGGGAACTTTCACTTCAAAAGGGTTTAGACTTTGAAGTAGTAATGAGGGCATTAGAAAGTGCAATAGAAGCAGTAGCTCTTCAAAAATATGGCAGTAAAAGTAAGATTATGGTTTCCATAGATAGAAATACAGGTAATGTTTCTGCGTATAGAGAACTGAATGTTGTTAGCGACGAATCAAAATCAAATAAGGAAGAAGAATATAAATCAATTGCTCTTACGAAAGCTAAGTTGATAAAAGAAGATGTAAAAGTTGGGGATACTGTTAATGAATTACTTTCACTCAGTACTGATCTTGCCTCAGCAAGAATTGCGCAACAGAAAATTGCTCAGGTAATTAGGTGTGAGGAATCAAAAAAGCAATATGAAGAATTTAAAGATAAAGTAGGAGAAATAAGATATGGTTTTGTTAAACAAGTGGAGTATTCAGATCTAATTGTAGATATAAATGGTGTTAATTCATATCTTCCGTTGCGAAATTTAATTGGTAGTGAATCTTTTCGCGAAGGCGATAAAATTAAGGCTTATATACAAGCTGTTAGGCGTTCTGATGATGGGCGTCAGATTATCCTCTCTAGAGCTCATAAAGGTTTTCTAGAGGCGCTTTTAAGTCAAGAAATACCAGAGATTGCTGATGGATTAGTAATAATTAAAGGTATAGCTAGAGATGCTGGTTCAAGATCTAAGGTAGCTGTTTTTTCTCCTGATAAAAATATTGATCCGGTTGGTGCTTGTGTTGGAATTAGAGGAGATAGAATAAAAGCTATTATACATGAGTTAAATGGAGAAAAAATTGATGTAATACATTATTCTTCAGATATTGGTCAATTTGTTATTAAGGCGATTACTCCAGCAGAAGTGTCGAAGGTTATTATTGATGAGAATGAAAATTATGTAGAGTTGATAGTTTCTGAGGATCAATTGAGTTTGGCTATAGGGAAAAGAGGCCAGAATGTAAGGTTAGCGTCAGAACTTGTTGGATGGAAAATTGAAATATTAAGTACTCAACAGGAATCAGAAAGGCGTAGTAGAGAACTTGCTCAGTGTTCAGCTTTATTTGCTGAGGCTCTAAATTTAGAAGAAATCATGGGAAAGTTATTAGTTACAGAGGGTTTTTCAAGTGTGGAAGATATATCTAATGCCTCAATTAAAGAACTTGCTTCGATAGAGGGTTTTAACGAAGATATTGCAAATGAGTTGCATGATAGAGCAAAAAAATATTTGAAAATGAAGAATGATAAAAAAATAGAAGAATTGAGAAATTTAGGTATGAGGGATGATGTAATTAATTTACCTTCTTTATCAATAGATGATAAAATTATTCTTAGTAAATATGGCATTAAAACTCTAGGAGATGTAGCAGACTTGTCTAGTCATGAACTTTACAATATGCTCTCTGTTTCATCGATTAGTAAAGAAGATTTGAGAGATACAATAGATTCTATAATTATGGAAGCTCGTAAAAAACTTGGTGTGATATAATAAAATGAATAGCGGGAATATTAATAGTAAAAAATTAACTCTTCAGAGTGTCAGTAAGCTTAGACTGAGCTTTGATTTGAGTCCCTCAACAGATTTGAATTTAGGAACTACGATAGTAAAAAAAAGAAAAAGAAAGTCTTATGATTCGGAAGAGCAAAGTCGGGATAAATTTGATTCCTTGACAGAGAAAGAGCAGATTTTTCGTATTAATGCTCTACAGAGAGCTACTTTATTAAAAGCAAGTAGCTCTTCCGAAGAAAAAAAAGAAATAGTAACAAAAGAGTGCAATAATGTTAATGTTAAAAAAGTTAATTCAGATAGTATTCCGAATACTTTATTCAGAGAAATTGAGAAAAAGACTTTAAATAAAGTTGATTCAACTAGGTTGATGGGAGTAGTTTATGATGAAGATGATAGTAAAAAACCTTTGAAGGTTAATAAAGATATGTATTCTAAGCATTCTAAATTGATAATTACACAATCAATAGATAGTAAAATTGAACCTCCTATGTTTAAGCAGAGATTTGGTATAAGGAATAGAAAATCAAATATAAAGGGTAAGAATATACCAAGGGAAGTGGTTGTACCAGATGAAATTACGGTTAAGGAATTATCAATTCGTATGGCAGAGGATAGTAAAAATGTATTAAAAATGTTAGAAGAAGAGGTTAGTAAAGATTATGAAGTGAACGATTTAATAGATCATGATATAGCATGTAAAATAGTGAAAAGGTTTAACCATATAGTTAAACAAGTAGGTGGTAATCTCAATAAAGAGAGGGATTTGTTTATTGTAAAAAATAAGGAAAGTTTATCTAAAAAAATTAGACCGCCAGTTGTTACTTTTATGGGACATGTTGATCATGGTAAAACTTCGTTACTCGATGTGTTCCGTGAGTCTAATCTTGTAGAGATGGAGTCAGGTGGAATAACTCAACATATGAGTGCTTATCAAGTAGTTACGAAAACTGATCAAAAAATTACTTTTATTGATACACCAGGACATGAGGCATTTACTGCAATGCGTGCACGTGGTGCTAATGTTACTGATATAGTTGTAATAGTTATTGCAGCTGATGATGGAGTGATGAAGCAAACGATTGAAGCAATAAATCATGCTAAGGCGGCGGGTGTTTCTATTATAGTTGCTATTAACAAAATCGATAGATCGCAACCTAGTGATATAGAAAGAATAATTAGTAGTTTACCTCAATATGATCTCATTCCTGAGGAGCTTGGTGGTGATGTTATAGTTGTACCAGTGTCAGCAAAGAAGAAAATCAATTTGGATAAGTTAGAAGAAGCGATTTTATTTATTGCTGATTTAATGAATCTTGAGGTAGTAGAGGATTGTCGAGCATGTGGATGGGTGATGGAATCTAAAATAGATAAGGCCAGAGGTATATCTGCTATGTTAATGATTGAGGAAGGAACGTTAAAGATTGGTGATGTATTAATAGTTGGTACGATATATGGAAAAGTACGTAATATGATTAATTATCTTGGTCGGGGTGAAAAGATTGCTTTGCCTTCTACTCCAATTGAGGTATTTGGTTTGAACAGTATACCTGATGTCGGAGATAAGTTTATTGTTGTAAATTCTGAAAAGAATGCACGTGAAATTTCTAAATATAGATTGGAATTAATAAAGAAAGAAAAAGATAAAAATTTAATTGATAGTAATTTGGATATATTTAATTGTGACGATAGGATAAAAGAATTGCATGTAGTTTTAAAATGCGATGTAACTGGTTCTATTGAGGCGATATCAAATTCAATTGATCAACTTGGTAATAGTCAGGTAAAGTTGAATATTTTATATAAGGGAGTTGGTAGAGTAATAGATTCAGATATATTGCTTGCAGAGGCTTCTAAAGCAATAATTTTAGCGTTTAATATTAAGGTTGATTCCAAAATAAAGGATTTGGCAAAACGAAAAGGTGTAGAAATATATACTTATAGCGTAATATATGAACTTATTAATAATATGAAAATGTATTTGTTAAAAACATTAAAACCTGTAGTACAAGAAGTACGTATCGGCACTGCTTACGTGAAGCAGATATTTAATGTATCTAAATCTTTTGGTAGTATTGTTGGGTGTTATGTAAGTAACGGAATAGTAAAGAAAGATTCTTTAATTAGAATAATACGTAATGGTAAGTTGGTACATAAGGGAAGATTGAAAGCTTTACGTAGATTTAAAGATGATGTTAAAGAAGTAGGTGAAAGTTTTGAATGTGGAATGTCTATAGAATGTTATACAGATGTTAAGATTGGGGATATTTTAGAAGTTTATCAATTGTTACAAGAAGGAAAGGAATTTTATAATGAAAAAAGAAATTAGGAATTTAAAAATAGCGTCTGTATTGCATAAGGCGATATCAAGAGTTTTGATGGAGGGTAAGGTTTTATTAGATAAAGATGTGATAATATCTAAAGTAAGGTTGAGTAAAGACCTTAAAAAAGCAGATGTATATGTAGTTTTGTCTTCATTGAGAAAAAGGGGTCATGATGATGTCATTATCAATGAGATTAATAGGTCTGCATGGTTGATACGAAGATTTGTGTTGTGTTATGTTGATTTGCGATTTATTCCGGAGTTATTTTTTAAAACCGATTTGGGATTTAGTAATTTTATTAAGGTAAGCAAGATATTAAATAATCGTACATAAAATTATGTGTTTTAGTAGTTATCTTTTATTAATGAGGTTACACAGTTTAGCAGGTTTATGGCTTTTATTGTTTCCTAGTTTAAGTGGAATTGTTTTAGCTTCGTTTTTTTTATCTTGGAAGATTTTTTTTCTCTTTAGTGTATTTAGTGTAGGTGCATTTTTAATGAGATCTGCTGGTTGTATAATTAACGATATTATTGATAGAGAAATAGATGCGCGTGTAGAACGAACAAGATATAGACCGCTCGCAAGCAGCACATTAAGTGTAAAGCAAGCTTTAATTTTGCTTTTTTTTTTGCTTTCTATTGCGTTAATAATTTTATTTTTTACAAATAAAACTACTTTTATACTTGGAGCAGTTTCAATGTGTATGATAGTTATTTATCCATTATTAAAACGTTATGTTTGGTGGACTCAATTGTTTTTAGGATTTACTTTTAATATGGGATCGCTTTTAGGTTGGGCATCAGTGAGAGATGGAATTAGTATAGAACCTGTGTTTTTTTATTTAGGGTGTGTTTTTTGGACACTATGTTATGATATCATATATGCTCATCAAGATAAGATAGATGATGAAAGATTGGGAATCAGATCGATGGCATTGTATTTTGGCAATACAACGAAATGTTGGTTGAAAAGATTTCATTTAATATCTCTTATGATGTGGCTATATGCGGGTATTTTATCATCGTTGAATAATATTTTCTATGTTGCTTTATTTATTATTGGTGCTATGTTTTATTATCAATATGAAAATCTTAATTTGGATGATTCTAGTCAGTGTATGCTTATATTTAAAAAAAATTCTTATATAGGATTACTGCTTTTTTTTGGTATTCTTTTGGATAGAGTTGTAAATTAAAGTTTAAATTATAAGATATTGTTATAAGAGTTCGTTATAGTTGTTTCAACCTTAGAGTTATTTGAACGTATATTATAATGTCGAAGTTGGGACATTTTGTATCTAAGAAGTTTATTAGATTTAATAAAAGATTATATTGATTACCTATTTTAGGGTGGTGTTTGATAAGTGTAAAGTTAAGAATAGAGAATAATATTATTTAACTGATTGATTATTTTTGTTTATTGGGTTTTTAGAGATAAAAGAAAAGCTATTGTATATTTAAAATGAATAAATATATGAGCGTAATTATACATTCACGGAAAGATTTTGAGTTCATGCGTAGAGCTGGTCGTCTAGCAGCTGAAACTTTAGATTTCATTGTACCATACGTAGAAATAGGAATAACAACTAATGAATTAAATTATTTATGTCATAATTTTATAATTAGAGCAGGCGCAATTCCAGCACCTTTAAATTATAAAGGATTTCCAAAATCAATTTGTACATCAAAAAATGCTGTTGTATGTCATGGAATTCCAGATGATGAGCCACTTAAGAACGGAGATATTATAAATATCGATGTTACAGTGATTTTAAATGGTTGGTATGGTGATACAAGTCGTATGTTTTGGGTTGGTGAGCCATCGATGAAAGCAAAGCGTTTATGTGATGCTACTTATGGTGCATTAATAGAAGCAATAAAACAAGTTAAGCCTGGTAATAAGTTAAATAAGATTGGGTTTGCTATAGAAAAATATATTAAAGATTTTGGTTATTCTATTGTACGTAATTATTGTGGACATGGCATAGGAAAAGACTTTCATGCTCCACCAAATGTGATGCATTTTTATGATAAAAATGAGACTCTTATTTTAGAAGAGGGTATGTTTTTTACGATAGAACCAATGATTAATATTGGACAACATGAAACTTTGCTTAGCCAACTAGATGGTTGGACTGTAACGACACGTGATTTTTCACTTTCTGCGCAATTTGAACATACCCTTGGAGTAACGAAGGATGGGGTTGAAATATTTACATTATCACCTAAAAATTGGCATTTTCCTCCTTTTAATTTTTAAAAAGATTATTTATTTAGATATCTGATATTTTAATTTTGGTTCTTTTGAAGTTTTTTAGAATTTTGTTCTAAAAGCTAGATGTTCATATGATTATGTCTAAAAGATTGTTTATAATGATAGTTTCTGATTTTATAGAATATTTTAAATGTTTCTTAAAAATCTCTCTTATTACATACAAGTTTTTATTTTAAAATAGGGTTTTGTTAATTATTGAATGTAAAGTTTCTCTTATATGTAGAGTAAATGCGATTCTAATGGACGTGTTAAAAAAAAAGATTAAAATCAGTCTTAATGAGGGGAGATTCCACTTTCATGTGGAGGAATATTTGTTTAGTGGCACCTTATAAAGGAAGAGTAAAGGGTTTCATTGAGAATTGTTATTGAGGTAATAAGAAGTGTTGCTTATCATATAAATGATAATGATTTATAATTTTATGATATTAAAAGTAATAAACGCAATACGGAGTAATTTATTAGTCTGTTTTCCAACAGAGACTGTTTATGCTCTTGCCTGTAATGCATTAAGTTGTGAGGCTATAAAGAAAATATATCGAATAAAGAATCGTCCTAAAGATAAACCGCTGTCTATATCTGTTAATAATATTTATAGTTTAATGAAGATAATAGGGTTAAAGTTCAAATATTTTGATTTAGTAAATTATTTTTCTCCAGGACCAGTTACTTATGTTTTACCTCTTAGAGATAATAGTGTTCTTCCAAGGAAATTTTTTAAAGATACTGTAGGTGTAAGAATACCTGATCATCCTATTGCAATTTCAATATTAAATGAACTAAAAACTCCGATAGTTATGACTAGTATTAATATTTCAGGAGAGAAAAGTGTATGTAAGGCAAATGATATACCTAAACCTTTTAAGCAGTATTTATCTGTGATATTTGAAGATGATAAATTAGTTTCTGGTATGGAATCTACTGTTATTGATTTGACTGGAGATAATATTAAAATATTAAGATATGGTAAAGTTGCGTTTCAAGTGATGTGTTTTTATGCTAAGTTTAATATTAAATGAAGGATGGAAAATATAATAGGTCATGATTATGCCAAAAAAAAGTTAATAGAGAATTTATCTATTCAAACTTGGTTAATTTGTGGTAAAAGGGGAATAGGAAAGGCAACATTTGTAAGATCTTTTTCTGATTGGCTTCTTGTAAAGAGAGGTAATGAAGTAGTAATGGATTTATATTTTGTTGATAATGGTACTATAGGGATAGAAAAAGTGAGAGAAATAAAAAATTTTTTGTATCTAAGTTCTATTCAATCAAAATATAAGATAGTTATTATAGATAGTTTAGAAGCAATGACAAATAATTCTCAAAATGCGATGTTAAAAATTCTCGAAGAACCACCAAAAAATTCTAAAATATTTATAATTAGTCATGAGCCGTATAATATAAAATCTACTATCAAATGCAGGTGTTTTCAATTAAATTTATTTCCACTAGGTTATGTAGAGACGAGACGAGTTATTTTATCTAAGTATAAGTTTGATGATCAGGTACTTAGTAAGATTATTACTGTATTTCCCGGGAGACCAGGTGTAATTATAAATATAATGAATAATAATGATGTATGTGAATTTTTTCATACGTTTCCTCAAAATCTGAATAAACCAGAAATAATTAGTAGAATAATAAGTAGTGAAATAGAATTGGAATTTGCATCACGTTTAATTCAACTTTTTATTTTAAATAAAATAAAAAGTGAGATAAGTAGCGTTGAAATTTTATTAGATAAGTGGAAAAAGATACATGAACTTTTTATTGCTGCCAAACAACTTGATTTAGATAAAAAGCATATTTTAGCTAATGCAATTAATATTATTACATCAGTTTAGTTTTAATGTTCATTTTATATTCAAAATATGAGGTGGAGATTGTTTAAATGGGAAGGAAGGGGATATTATGATTTTTGTTTAAAGTTTTTATAGTTTAAATTTATATGTATATATAACTTACTAAGTGTAAAAGTATAGTGTAGTAGTTATAAGTTATAACTTGTTAATAATATTGAAAGATATAAAGATTATGGTTGTGGGCAAAAGTAGAGAATATAGTGGTATTGTTTTATTTCTACGTAATAGATGAGAGATAACTTGTAGATAAGAAATATTTTTTTGTTTATGAATTATTGATTAATATTTTACAATAGGGGGGTTGTGCTGTAATTATTACAGAGATATTAAAAATTATAAATAACCGAAGTAATAGATATTAATAAAAAGAAGTAAAGAAAAAGTTTTACTTTAATAATTTATAGAGGATAAATAGGGGGGGCGTTTTGTGAAAAATGACTTGTTTAAGTCAGTAAGAGATAGAAGTTATTTTGATAAAGCAATTGAGTGGTACTATTACAAGTATATGTTTTGTATAGTAGAAAGATCTTGGATGATGTTAATGATGGTATTTCTTTTAGTGTGTCTATTTTTGTTATTATTAAATATATACTTACTATTTCCTATTAAGAAAGATCTAAATTTTATAAAGTATGTAGATCATGGAGAAGATGAATTTTCTATGATACATAAACTTCATCTTAATAAAGATGATGACGAATATACTTCTATATCTAAATATCTAATAAGTAAATATGTTGAAATATATGAATCAAGTAGAGCTTTTGAGTTAGAATTTCGAAGAAGTTTCATACAAAAAAATTCTATATATAAAGTATATCAAGATTTTCAAGAAAAAATTAATAAAGAAATTAGTAATTTATCTAATACAAATATTTCTAATATAAAAATAATGAAGTTATCTGTTGATCAATCAGTTAAGAAATTAATTACCTTCTCTGGAAGAGCTGTTGTAATTTTTAAAGTTGATCGTAATAATAAAGAAATAGAGAATAATAGAACCGTTGATATTAGTTTTACATTATCTAATATTCAAGCAGCTTTGAGTAATATAATACCATTTAAATTTATTATTGATAGTTATGAGTATAGATAAATTCATGTTACTTTACAATTAAATTTGTGATTGTTATTTCATTTTATGAAATATACTTAAATGATAAGTTCGTTCTTTTGTTTACTATTTTTAATAGTGGAAAGTATAGATAAGTTTATGATTTACTACTGTGTAGTATTGTATAATGAATGATAATTTTTAATTTAATATTTTGGAATTTTACTAGAATATAAATTTTGAATTAAAGTGATATGAATTATAGTATAAATTTTATTATAATAAAATAATATTTTTTATTTTATTGTAATAGGAGGTTTTTAAAATTTAAAGAATATATAGGTTTAATAGAAATTGAAATTATGTTGAATGTATAAAGTTGGTATTAAAAATTTTTAAGATAAAATATATATTTTATCAATGAATAGATGATATAATTAAAAAGCTTTTATAGAAATTTTGTAGTAGTTATTATTTTAATAATATTTTGGAGAATTTATCAACCCAAGAGAGAATTTTGTAAATTAAGAGGAGTATTATTAATTTTAATTAATGAGTTATTTTCTAATTATAGAAATAGTATGTAATGGAGAAAGAATTTTATTCTTAAGTTCTTATTGTAATAATAGATATAGATAAATAATATTGTGGGGACATAAAATAAATTTAGAAAAATAAATAATTAAAACAAAAAAGTTTGATATGCTAAAGATAGGATGTTTCGTTTGATGTAAAGAAAGAGAGGGGATATTAAAGACATTTTCTCTTCATTGTGTATAGAGAGAGCTAAAATAAATAATTAAATTTAGTTGCTTAATAATCTTTATAATAAATAGGTAGTATGTATTTTTTCTCTATAGTAAGGTTATTTTACTAGAGGCAAGGTAATGCCATATTGTTTCATATATTTTCCTTTCATTTTGTCATATGATTTCTTACATTTACTTTTACCGCTTAAAAATATAAATTGACATGCTCCTTCATTGGAGTAAATTTTTGCAGGAAGCGGAGTTGTATTTGAAAATTCGAGTGTAACGTGACCTTCCCATCCAGGTTCTAATGGGGTTACATTTATTATAATACCGCACCTTGCATAAGTTGATTTACCTACACAAATAACTAGTACATCCTTAGGTATGCGAAAATATTCAATTGTACTTGCGAGTGTAAAACTATTTGGAGGAATTATACATATATCCGTTTCTCTGTCTACAAAACTATTTTCTGAAAAATCTTTAGGATCTATTATGGAGGAATTAATATTAGTAAAGATCTTGAATTTATTTCCAACTCTTGCATCATATCCATAAGATGATAGTCCAAAAGAAATAACACCTTTACAATTTTTACGGTCCACAAAAGGCTCTATCATTCTAGAGTTTTTAACTTTTTTTTTTATCCATTTATCCGGCATAACTGTCATACTTATTAAGTAAAAGTAGATGTTTAATAGTATAAAATAAAAATTAAAATGTAAACTGCTGCATTTGTATGTTTACGGTTTTGTAAAAAAGATTTATGTCTTTATAAAGAAGATAAGAGTTAATGAATTAATTTTTTAAAATTACAACAAGGGGGGGGGAATTAATATAATATTGTTAAGGTGTTAGTTACTGCTTTTTTTGCTAAATTATCGACTTCTTCGTTATATTTGTTGCCGCTATGAGCCTTAACCCATTTCCAATTGACTTTGTGTTGCGAAGATATATTGTCTAATTCTTTCCATAATTTTATATTTTTTACTGGTCTTTTATTGCTTGTTTTCCAACCATTCGTTTTCCATTTATTTATCCATTCTGTCATGCCATATTTAATATAAAGACTATCTGTGTACAAATTAATGATATTGCAAGAAAATTTTAATACTTTTAATCCATTTATTATTGCTGTTAATTCCATTTTATTATTTGTCGTATTTTCTTCTCTGCCATAAACATCTTTTCTATAATTTTGGAATAGTATAATTGCAGCCCATCCTCCTATTCCTGGGTTACCAAGACAAGATCCATCTGTATATATTGTTACTTCTTTTTTACTCACTTACTATATACTTTGTAAAATTACAATTTTACCAAAATATATAGAAAATGTATAAGATAATTTATTAGGTTGTGCTTCTAAATCTTATTAAAGAAACAAAGAAAAACACGATAGTAAGTATTACTAAAAGAAAAAACAAAAAGTAATTTTTATATTTTTTTTGTTTTTTCATGACTTAATTATAAATTAATAGAACAAAAAATAATACTGCTAAATAGAATAAATAAATAGGAGATTGAATAAGAAAACATTCTTTTTTGTGAGTTGTGATTTTTATATCTTATAATAGATATAGCGTGCCAAACAAAAATACATCCTTCAAGAATTGCAGTACCTAGATAATATATGTGGTTACTTCTTAGAAAGAAGGTTGGAAATAAGCTGGTGATCATTAATAATATACTATAAATCAATATATATTTTCTTGTTTTCTCTTGTCCGTAAACAGTATTGAAAGTTGGGATTGATGCCCTTATATAGTCCTTAGATTTATCTAAAGATAAAGACCAGAAGTGCGGTGGAGTCCACATAAAAATTATTAGGAATAAAATAAAACTTTCTAAAGTTATAGAATTAGTTATAACTGCCCAACCAATCATTGGAGAAAAAGCGCCTGATGCACCGCCAATAACGATATTTTGTGGGGTACGTCTTTTTAGCCAAATTGTATATATAAAAATGTAAAATAATATGCTAATTGCAAGTAAAATAGCGGAAGTGTAGTTTGCGACTATTGCTATAATAAATACTGATAATATTCCAAGGATTATACCAAATTCAAGTGCGCTTTCTGCAGAAATTTTACCTGAAGGTATAGGGCGGTTTTTTGTTCTTTCCATAAGGAGATCTATATCTCTATCATACCACATATTTATAGCACATGCAGATCCAGAACCAAGTGCAATGCATATAATAGATATTATTCCAAGAAATGGATGAATACTACCTGGTGCAGCAACTATACCAGCAATTGCAGTGAATGCTACGAAGTACATTATTTTTGGTTTTAGTAGAAGCCAAAAGTCTAATATTGTTGATTCAATATTTAACAACACATTAGTACACATCTTTACTTTATTATTAATTAATTTTCTTTGTTAGAAGAAGCATGAAATGGTGGTGAAGGTGGTGTTGTCCATTCTAAGGTATTACTTCCCCAAGGATTATTTTCAGCTACTTTACCCCATTTAAAGTGGTGTATTATTACAAGTATAAAAAAAATAACCGAAATAAACGACATATACGAGCCAATGGAAGATATATAATTCCAAGGAATAAATGCATCTGGATAGTCAGGTATACGTCTTGGCATGCCCGCTAATCCTAAAAAATGCTGAGGTAAAAAGGTGATATTAGCACTAATGAAAGTAAGCCAAAAGTGTATTTTCCCTAGGTATTCATTATATTGTTTACCTGACATTTTACTTATCCAGTAGTAAAAACCAGCAAAAGCTCCAAATACTGCAGCTAATGACATGATGTAGTGGAAGTGAGCAACAACGTAATAGGTATCGTGTAAAAGTTTATCTATTCCACCTTGAGATAAAATTATTCCTGTTATACCACCGCCTACAAACATGAAAATGAAACCTAATGCGAATAACATAGGGGTTTTAAGTTCAATCGCCCCGCCCCACATAGTTGCAATCCAGCTAAAGACTTTGACTCCAGTTATAACACCGATAAAAATTGTACTTGTACTAAAGAATATGGCAGTGTTTTTGTTAAGTCCAATAGTAAACATATGATGCGCCCAAACTATAAATCCAAGTATCGCTATTCCAAGCATAGCATAAATCATCCCCATATAACCAAATATCGGCCTGTGAGAAAAAGTTGATACAACATGACTTACGATTCCAAATCCAGGAAAAATAATTATGTAAACTTCAGGATGACCAAAAAACCAAAATAGATGTTGAAATAATACAGGATCACCACCTCCAGCTGGATCAAAAAATGAAGTACCAATATTGCGATCAGTGAGTAACATAGTTATTGCACCGGCAAGTACTGGTAATGCAACAATTAACATAAATGATGTTAATAGGATAGACCAAACAAATAGTGGCATTTTAGTTAATGACATATCTTTTATTCGCATGTTGAATATAGTAACAATAAAATTGATTGCACCTATAATTGATGAAATACCAGCAATATGAAGTGCAAATATAGCAATATCAGCCCCGATCCCTGGATGAAATGTAATCTGCGATAAAGGTGGGTATAAAGTCCAACCAGTTCCAAGACCTTCATCAATAAACATAGAAAAGACAAGTAAAATAAAGGATGATATTAGTAGCCAAAAACTTAAATTATTCATACGAGGAAATGCCATATCTTGTGCACCAATCATAAGAGGTACAAACCAATTACCAAACCCTCCGATTAATGCAGGCATTATCATAAAGAATACCATTATTATTGCATGACCTGTGATTATCACATTGTATAATTGATAATTATTATTGAGTATATTAATATGCATTAATTGAGTACGGATAATTAACGATAACAGTCCACCAACAATTCCGGTTAATATAGAAAAAATGATGTATAGTGTTCCTATATCTTTATGATTAGTAGAAAATAGCCAACGTTTCATGTTTTTTGATATATTATTTATATTCATATTTATTTTAATTTTAACTTTTATTTATAAACTTTTACTTTTTACCCATTTATCGAAATCTTCTTTATTTACAGCCTCAACAACGATTGGCATAAATCCATGACCTTGACCACATAATTCGTAACATTGCCCATAATAGATACCAGGTTTTTTAATATTAAACCATGCTTCATTTAATCTACCAGGTATTGCATCAATTTTTATACCGAAAGCTGGCACTCCCCAGCTATGTATTACATCTTTTGATGTTACTTGTAAACGAATATTAGCATTAATAGGTAAAACAATATTATTATCGACAGAAAATAATTTTAAATCTTTTTCGCTAAAATGATTTTTTCCTTTGATATAGCTATCAAAGGAAACATTCAAATATTCTGGGTATTGATAGCTCCAGTACCATTGATGTCCGATAACTTTTAGTGTTATGTCAGCTTTCGGTACTTTTTCTTGTAACCTGATTAACTCAGCGTTTTTAAAAGCTAACATTCCGGCTATAACTGTTGGTATAGTAAACCAAATAATTTCTAAAAAAACATTGTGACTTATTTTGCTTATATTTCTTGCATCTTTTACTTTACTTTTATGAAAGCGAAATATTGTATAGGCAAGTAATATCCATACGAAAAACATTATTGCAATCATTATACTTATTACAAATGAGTGTGAATTAGTTACAGCTTCCATTATCTCAGTTGCTGGAGAGGGAAATCCAAATTGCCAAGGAACAGGAGCAGAAGCGATTAATACATTAGGATAAAATGTTATTAGTAATGTGAACAGTTTTGTCATAATTTTAAATTACATATGATAGTATAACGAAACTTGTTATGTAAAGCAAATGTATAGACAATATAGTCAATAAAAATTTAATGTTTTTAGTTTCAGTTTCTTACTAATTTGGCCTCAGTAGTTAATTTATAGATTAGATAAAGATGAAGCAAGATAAATATTTATTGAAGTTAATAAAATATATGTAACGTATTTATAGTATTGTGTATTTACTTTGATTAAATACTGTATTAAGTTTATTAATACGTCTGTTACTGCTAACAACCCTCTAGCCTCACACTTGCAGTAACAGGCGGTAAGAGTATAAAAACGAGATTAAATATATATTTAAAATAGTATATTAAATATATAATATGTGATATTTGATATTTCATCTTAGTCTAGATGGGATTTGTATTTTATGGAATAATGGAATAAATAGAATAAGAAATATTATTAAGTTTCAATTTGATTGAAGAAAGGAAAGTGGTGAAGTTTGGAGATCAAATTTCATTTACTGAAATGTATATAAAATAATGTAATTTGGTTTTTAAATGTATAAAATAACTATCTTTCTATGAAAGACTTATCAAATGTTGTAATTATAGGAGTAAATAAGAATGATAAAAGAGTGCGAGATTGGGTAACTATGTATATATCTACTGGCATACCTGGATATAGGTATACAGCTTTAAATCGATCAAGTTCTGATTTTGGTATTGTTACACGTATTGAATAATAACGCCCTAATCTTGGATCATCAAGAGCATCAGGTGAAATATAACTTACTATACCATTGATTAAACTTAAACGACGCGCGTTATAAGCGCTTAGTCTTACTTTCGCCTTTAATCCCCTTAATTTATCAACAGAGATTATATTGCTGTTTTTATTTTGTGCAGACAATATCTCTTCTATATTTTTAGTTTGAACTTTAGCGTCTATTACTAGGTTATCATTGTATGGTACTATCTTCATGATAGGAATACCAGATTGAATAACACCACCTTTTGTATGGTATTTCATGTCTGTAACAATTCCATCTTGAGGCGATTTGATAATTGTACTTGCTAATTTGTTTTCCGCAATTATTAATCTTTCTTTTAAATCAGCTATAGAGGTAATAGTTTCTTTAAGTTCAATGTTTGCTTTTTCTTGAGAGTTATTTCTTGTATTTACAATTTCTAGTCTATACTCTTCAATTTTTTGTTGCACTTGAGTTATTACAGCGCGGTAATGATTAACTTTACCTTCAATTTCTGCGAGTTGTTTTTCTAGGGTTAAAATATGTAGTTTACTCATATATCCCCTTAGAAGGAGTTGTTTTTTTATTTCTAGTTCTTCGATTATTAAGCTCTCTTGTTTAAGAGATGCATTAAGTTTGGAATTTAATCCAATTAATTCACTATACAATTGTTTTATACGTTGTTCTAGTATATGAATTTTTCCTAAAATACTTTTATGCTGAGAATTAAACAATTTTATTTGATTTTTTATTATTTTATTTGTAAAATCCTCGTCGGATAGCTTTTTTATTTCATTAGAGAATTCAATTGTTTCCACTCCTTGAGTAACAGCAACAAGTCTTGCTTCGGTTGCTAAAAGCAATAATAGTTTTTTTTTAATTATATTTAGATTGGCTTTTTCATCTGTGTCGCATAGTAGAATTAGAGGCTCATCTTTTTTAACTGTTTGACCGTCTTTAACTAAAATTTTATTTATTATTCCTCCATTTGGATGTTGAATTACTTTTTTATTTGAAGATACAGTAACTTCTCCACTTGCATGTACAGCACCATCAATTGGTGCTGTGGCTGACCAAATACCACCTATTCCAAAAAAGATTAGTATTACTGTTAGACCAAATAATAGCGGTCCCCATGTTTCCTGTAAAAGCTCATTTATGTTATTATTTTTACGTTTCAAAATAAAATTTATTGTTGCGTCAATCAGTTTGAACATTTTAATTATTCGAAGAATTTAGATTCACTTTTTATTTTGCACGTTGAACGTTGATTATTATCAAATTATGTTTAATATTTTTAAGTAGACTCTATATCTTAAAGAAAATTTAAAGCTAATTTTATTAATTTACCATTATTTTATTTAATATGGTTTGTGTTTTCATTACGCTTAATTTAGGTAGAGATATTAATATAATTTGTATTTATATACATACAATAATATCTAAGTTTTAGATTTTAGTTTAAGTTTTTGATGATTGAAAAATATTATCGATTGAGTAATTATGGGTATTACTTTGTTAGTAACCGAATAAAAGTGGAATTGTTGTGTTCAGATTAGAAGGTAAGAAATTTTTAATTACTGGTGCATCAGGTGAAATAGGACAAGCAATTGTAAGAATTATGCATAAAGCCGGAGCTGTTTTATGTATATCTAGTACAAAAAAAGAGTCTTTAGAAGAGATTGCTAAATTATATAAAAAAAATATTTATACACTTCCTTGTAATTTATTAGACATAGGAGAAATAGATCAGTTAGTAAATAGAGCAAGTGAGTTGATGGAAGGCTTTGAAGGGTTAATATGTAATGCTGGTATTACACAAGATAGTTTATTATTAAGAATGACAGATGAAGCATGGCGAAAAGTAATTGATGTTAATTTGAATTCTACGTTTAAACTAAATAGGGAAGCATGCAAAAAATTAATTAAGAATAATAGTTGGGGAAGAATTATAAATATTTCTTCAGTAGTTGGATTGACGGGAAATGCAGGACAGGCTAATTATGCTGCGTCGAAAGCTGGGATAATAGCCATGAGTAAATCTATAGCAAAGGAAGTTGCAAATAGAAATATAACAGTGAATTGTGTTGCTCCTGGATTTATAGATACTAAAATGACTAAAGTTTTAACTGAAGAACAAAAGAGAAAGATATTAAGTAATATTCCGATGAAAAGAATGGGTACTGGAGAAGAGATAGCAGCGGGAATTCTGTTTTTAGCAAGTGATGAAACGAAGTATATTACAGGACATGTGTTAAATATTAATGGTGGTTTATTTATGTAGTTTATTATTTTATGTGCAGTAAAACATTATCTTAATTTTGTGGACAAATTATGAATTATAATTTAGAATAGGAATATTGTTGGAACAATAAATTAATTTTGCTAGTTTGATATTTAGAGGCATAGAATGAGCTTAATAAAATTTTTTAGTATTTTGTGCTTAGTATTATTTTTGTCAAGCAATGCGGATACAATGAGTACTGGTGCTAATGATAGTGGTGGTGATAACAATGATGTAACTGCTCAAGTGATATGTAACATTATTGCTTATATTTGGAGGATAGGTGGTCCTCTTATGACAGTGATAATAATTGGTGCGTCTTTGCTTGCAATATTTGGTAGAATGCCTTGGCCAGCTCTTTTTGCATTAGGTATGTTTTGTGGTGTGTTTTTTGGTGCTAAGACGATTATAAAGCAAGTTATACCTAGTGATGTAAAGAGTACGTTAGATAGCTGTGGAAGATAAATGAAAAGTTAAAAGATTCATATTTTGTATTCTTTTACAAAAGAGAGTGTTAGCCGATTATTTGTTGTTAGAGTTTTGTCTAATTCTCATAATTGTTTCTTTTAATCAGAGGATTTTATTGACGTTAAATAGAAGGGTGATGTGGGATTTGTTATGGGGAATGAATCCTTATAGAATAAATTTATTTGTACGATTTGTAATAAAATTTATATCTATTTTTAGTAGGGTTTTTTGATAGATTTTATAAGGTTTTTCGTTTTAGAGATTATATTTTTAAAATATTAAAGAAGGGAGTTTACTTTAGCTTTATTTCTGCGGGTACCTCTATATGCGTTATCCTAATTTGGTATTTCTTATGAAGATTAAATTATATGTACTTTATGGAATTTGTAGTTTTATAAGGGGGTGAGATTATATGATTTATTTTTTACAACAAAAATTGTACAGAATGTTTACGTTATACGCGAATAGTTGTAATGATCTAAAATATATGGATAACTAGTTTAAGGTAATAAATAGATTAATAAAAGTTTCTAATTCCTTTTTATTTGTTTATATAAATTTACTATAGTTTTTATCATATTAAAAAAAGTGGAGGAGAGAGGAAGTGGAGAAAAGTTATTTAATGAAAAGAAGGTGTTTTATTTTGAAAATTGTGTTATTATTTTATGACACTAATTAAAAAACTTTTTAAAATCGTTTTTAAGATGTATAAGATTGTAACTTTTTGACATATTTAATAAGCCTATCTATAGTAGTTAATTTAATTTTATGTTGTTTAGCAAATTTAAGTAACTGAGGTAATCGCATCATGGATCCATCATCATTTACTAATTCACACCCCACAGCAGTGTGACTGAATCCAACTAACTTTGCTATTTCAACACTTGCTTCAGTATGACCGTTGCGTGCTAAAACTCCTCCATCATTTGCAATAATTGGGAAAACATGACCAGGAGTAATGATATCATTTTGAGTACTCTTTTCGTTAATAGCAGTAAGTATGGTATGCGTTCTATCATAGGAGGAAACACCTGTTGTGATACCGTAACGTGCATCGATTGATGTAGTAAATGCGGTATGAGGGATAAGTTTCTCATTTACATTACTCTTTTTCATAAATTCAAGGCCCAGTCTACTCATATGTGGCGCTGTCATAGCTAAAAATACAATTCCAGTACCATATCTAACCATGGAAGTTACATGTTTTGGTTTCAATTTTTCAGCTAAAACAACAAGATCGCCTTCATTTTCTCTATTTTCATCATCAACTAAAATAAACAATTTACCAGAATATGCATCTTCTAATACATCTTCCACGCTAGAGATATCAGATAGATTTGTTGATGTACAATCAATTTGTATCATATTTATTTTATCAAAAATTCACTTAAATTCGATTTTAATTATTTTATATAATCTTTCCCCATTGGGTGCTACTACTTCTGCATATTCGCCGACTTTTTTACCAATTAACGTACTACCTAAAGGTGAACTAGTAGATATCAATTGTTTTGAGACATCAGCTTCATATTCGCTTACTATTTTATAGATATACTCTGTTTCGCTACCGTCATTATTAATCATATTTAATGTTACCGTTGCACCGAATGTTATCGAGTTGCCAGATAAATTTTTTACTTCTATTATTTCAGCGTGCGAAATTTTATTTTCTAATTCTATTATGCGACCTTCAATAAAACATAATTTTTCTCGCGCAGAATGATACTCTGCATTTTCAGACAAATCACCTTGATCACGTGCATCAGAAATGGCTTGTATAACTGATGGTTTTTCTTCTTTTAACTTTTTAAGTTCGGTTTGCATATGTTTAAAACCTTCTTTTGTTATAGGAAATTTTTTAACGACTGAAGAAATCATGGTTATCTACCTAAGTGCGATCGAATTGAGTAATAAAATTATTTACAATGTTAAAAACATCCCTTTTTATATCAGCATTTATGCCACTTGACAATTTTTTTAAAATTTTAGGATATACAGTACGAAAATAATTAATAAGATCGCATTCAAATCTACTAATATCTTTTACTTGGATTTTGCTTAACTGGCTGTATAAATTAAAAAAGATATACATTAAGAGTACCTGTTCTTCTATTTGCATAGGTGAGTGCTGCTTTTGTTTTAATAGTTCTAGAAGATATTTACCTTTGTTTAAGGATAACTGAATATCAGTATCGAGATCAGAACTAAATTTTGCAAAATCTTCTAATTCTCTGTATTGAGCTAAGTTTAATTTTATAAAGCTTACAATATCTTTTACAGATTCTAATTGCGCAGCAGAGCCGACTCGAGAAACTGATAAACCTATATTTACTGCAGGACGAAATCCTTTATGAAATAACTCGGATTCTAGAAAGATTTGTCCATCAGTAATTGAAATTACGTTAGTTGGAATATATGCAGATACATTACCAGCTTGAGTTTCAATGATTGGTAATGCGGTTAAAGATCCTTGTCCCCTTTTATCAGACATTTTAGCGGATCTTTCAAGCAAACGAGAATGCACGTAGAATATATCTCCAGGGTAAGCTTCACGTCCAGGAGGACGTCTTAACAATAAAGACATTTGTCTATATGCTACAGCATGCTTAGATAAATCATCATAAACTATTAAGCAATGCATTCCATTATCGCGAAAGAATTCTCCAATAGCACAACCAGAGTAAGGCGCTAAGAATTGCATAGGAGCAGAGTCAGATGCACTAGCCACAACTACAGTTGTGTATTCTAATGCTCTACTTTCTATTAATTTATTTACTACTTTTGCTACTGATGAAATCTTCTGTCCAATAGCGACATAAACACAGTGAACTTTTTGATTCTCATTTACTTTATCGTTAATTTTTTTTTGATTAATGATTGTATCAAGTGCAATAGTAGTCTTACCAACTTGTCTATCCCCAATAATTAATTCACGTTGTCCTCTACCTATTGGAATTAACAAGTCTATGATTTTAATACCGGTCTGCAGAGGTTCATGTATGGATTTACGATCAATGATGCCAGGAGCTTCAGATTCTACATTCATTCTATTTTCAGTTATAATTTTTCCCTTACTATCTATAGGAAAACCTAATGGGTTTATAACCCTTCCTAGTAATTCACGCCCTACAGGAATCTGCACAACGTTCCCGCTACATTTTACGATATCTCCCTCTTTAATATTATAATTACTATCGAGTATTACTACTTTAGCTATGTTATCATGATCTAGATCAAAAACTATTCCCTCCACATCATTTACAAAAAGTACTTTTTCGTTAAATTTTGCTTTTTCGAGTCCATAAACCAATGCAATGCCATCAGTTACTGAAATTACTTCACCTATACTTTCTTTTTTTATAGGATAATCGAATGTTTTGACCTTTTCTTTTATTATATTTACTATTTCAGAGGTGTTTATATTATTTTTCATATGTAATTCCCTATTTTCAATATCTCAATTTTACTTAAACTAACTAATTTATCTAAATAGTTTTTCAATGAAACATCAATTAAATTGAAACCATACTTTATGATAAAGCCTCCGAGTATAGAGGGATCAATTGAATTGTCTACCTTTGTTGGCTTGCCAAGAAATTTTATAGATCCTATAATTGTTTTTATATCATCTTCTTTTAACGGTTCTGCTGATTTTATAATGATTTCTAATTCACCTGCTTTAGCAAGGTTTAGGAATTTTTCTAATATGAGAACTAGTAAATTGGAACGTTTGCTTAATACGATCATAATAAATTTTACTAAGTTCTTATTTAAATTTAAACTTTCACTTATAGATATTACAATTTCTTTTTTATGTTCGTAAGAAATTACCGGATGAAATAGACACATAAAAACATCATCATAATTTTTGAAAAGATTCAATAAAAATTCTACCTCTTTTTTTATAATATCTATTTTCTTTTCTGAAAGAAAAAATAGTGCTTTAGCATAAGACGAAATTAAGTTGTTATATTGAATTTTTCTCATTTATATCATCTATAATGTATAACTTGACTATAAACGGAGATCCTATCATTGGTTGTAATAATGCAGCTACTAAATTTTATTACAAGACCAGAGGACATTTATTAAGTAATAAATAACAAAAGCTAATATTTCATTATAATGGATTTTTCTTAGAAATAAAAGCAATAATTTTTGATTATAAAAAATTTAAGATAAGACAAATAATAAAGTTAACTATTAAACATAAGTCAAATTGAATATTAAAAAAAGATTTTATAGAAAGATTTATTTAGCTTATTTAAGTTTTAAATTATTAATATTAAAATACTATATGAAAGTTTGATCCATTTCTAGGTAAAATTCCTCCTCCTAGAAGAGAGGTAGTATAAAAGAGTAGCAGCAAATAACTATTTGTTATTCCCTAAAAATATAAAAACAACCCTTAAATAAGTACTCAAAATACATATCAATCTTCTTATTAAAGAAAGACCTCTTGTATGTTTTATGTAAGAGTAGTTAATTATTTATAATATCACCAAATAAATTTACTATTTTTTTTTTATTTTATTAAATAGTCCTTCAGGTTTTTGTTGTATATTTGCTTTTTCTTCTTCAAACGCCTTTAGTAGTTCAATTTGTTTTTGAGTTAAATTTTTTGGATTTAAGGTCTCAACTATTACTTGAACGTATAAATCACCACGCATATTTGAATTTACATACGGCATACCTTTTTCTTTACAGCGCAGTTTAGTACCAGTTTGAGTTCCTTCAGGAATTTTCATTCTTATTTTAAATCCGTCAATTAATTGAACATCAATTTCGCCACCAAGTATTGCTAAAGTCATTTTTATGGGTATTTTACAGTGCAGATCTGCTTTGTCTCGAGTGAAAATTTTGTGTGGAGCAATTTTAATATATACATATAAATCTCCGCTTTTTCCACCCCTTATCCCAGCTTCCCCCTTGCCACTTATTCTTACTTTAGATCCCTTTTCTATACCCCTTGGAATTGAAACCGATATGTTTACTTCATCTCTTTTTCTTCCATTTCCACTACATTTTTTGCATTTATTTTGTATTATTTCTCCTTCTCCATAACATGTGGAACATGTTCTTTCAATAGTGAAAAAACCCTGTTGAGTTCTAGTTCTACCACTTCCGTGACATATATGACATTGGGCTGGTTTGGTTGATTCTTCGCTACCTGTACCATCACAGGTACTACATTTTACATTTGTAACGTAATGTATAGGTGCTCGTATCCCGTTAAATGCGTCTTCCAAGGTAATTTCAAGATCGTAACGTAAATCTGATCCAGGCATTTTTGTTGTACTTTTTTTTCCCATATTTGATCCACTAAATCCTCTACCAAAAAAACCGTTGAATATATCGCTAAAATCCCCTGCAGCTTGGCTAAAATCAAATCCACTAAAACCACCTCCAATGTTTTCGTGTCCGTAATGGTCATAACTTGCTTTTTTTTCAGGATCGGAAAGAATTTCATAAGCGGCTGTTATTTCTTTAAATTTTTCTTCTGCTTCTTTGTTGTTAGGGTTTCTATCTGGATGATATTTTAAGGCTAATTTTTTATATGCTTTTTTTATTTCATCAATACTGGCGTTTTTATTTACTCCTAGTAATCCATAGTAATCTTTTGTGCTCATTATAAAATATAAATTTGTTCCAACATCACTAAAGGTAGGTACTTTATATATTAATTTCAAGTGTAGTTTATTTCTTATTTAAGATAAAGAAGGGTGTTTATTTTACTAAGATAAAATATTTCTATGCACCCTGAACGACTCGAACGCCCGACCTTTTGATCCGTAGTCAAATGCTCTAATCCAACTGAGCTAAGGGTGCATCTATTTAGTTAACTTTAGCAATTTTTAAAGTTTGATTCAACCAATTCAAACTTTAAAATGTTTATTTGTTAAACAAAAATAGGTATAGAATTATGCAATTTTTATTTCAAAGAGTTATTGCGGTATTCATAAATGTTTAAATATAGCTGATAATTTCTACAATTATAAAAAAAAAAAAGAACTTTGTGTTTTAAAAATTACCGTGTCATTTTAAAAATTAATAAAAACTTGATTTGACATTTAATGTTTATTTGTAAATTAATTTTATTATATATTAGTATTAGAGTTTAAAGTATCGTTATTATTAGTGATGATATAAACCCGTGTTAAGTAGATCGGAAGTACAACTTTATAAGTTTTCGTTATTGTTTCTGTTATTTACACTAGTAGCTTTGATATTCAAGTTACCTGAAAATTTGGATATTGTATTGAATTGGTCTCATTATCCTATTCTGAATTTCGATTTATCTTTTCGAATTGTAACAATATTTTTTTTATTAATTGCATTCTTAATTATTTTATCAACAAAAAGTTTATGCTTTTCAGAAATGTTATTTATTTTTATTTATACTATAAACTTACTATGTGTAATCCTCTCCAAGAGGATATTATTTGCTGTAATATTTTATGAATTAATGAGTATTAGTTCATTTTTTATTATTGCAGCGGGAAGTAAAGATAGTGGACCACCAGTAAGATATGCTTGTGTACATTTTTTTGCTGGAGTTATATTAATAATGGGATTAGCAAATCATAGATTTTCTGAACCTATAATCATTATAGGTTTATTAATAAATAGTGCTTGTTTTCCTTTTTCATTTTGGGTTGTTGATGCATATCCTTCTGCATCATTACATAGTGCATTGTATCTTTCTACATTTACTACTAAAATTTCTTTTTTAATAGCGCTTTTACATACCTACAATTTTTGGCAAGATTATGATAAAATATTAGCATTTTTAGGTACTATTACAGCCATTTATGGTATTATATTTGCTTTTTTCGAACAGAATATTCGTAGGTTTTTTGCTTATAATGCAGTAGGACAAATGGGTATATTAATTATTACAGGAAGTTTGCTTAGTCGCTCTGAAGATGCTTTGCCATTGCTTATTTTTAATATAATTTTCTCTATTGTTTATCAGGTATTATTTATTGTTGTCATTAATGGGGTTATTTTACGAACAAAAGTAATGAACTTTAACAGAGTAAATAAGTTTATGTTGGTAGAGGGGGCATGTGTTTTAGTTGCTATACTTGCAATGGCCGCATTTCCTGGTACTGCTGGATTTATAAGTAAATCATATATTGGAGTCAGAATTAAAATGGATAGTACAGGTCTAAAGATATATGAAAATTTGCATAAAATATTAAGTTTATTGCTTTATTTAGGTATAGGGCTTAAGTTTTTTTATTATTTATTTCCTATTAATACTAGTGGTAGTAAATTAAAAATTCCAGAGAACGCAACAATTATATTTATTTTAACGTTTATATGTATAATTATTGGAAATCCCTATTTACCAATCTACAACAAGTCTGTAATTTTTGATTTTGTATATAATATACAAAATATTTACTCACAATTTATTTTATTACTATGTATCACTTTATTATTTATTTCGTTACGAAATCTATTTTTACTAAGAATAAATTTCAAAATGGACGTTGATTGGATTTTTAGAGCTTTAATACCATATGTAGTTTTGTTATTTAGCGAGTTGATTTTTAAGTTGAAAACAACATTTATTACTGCACTGCGAAGCTTGACTAACTTCCTTATTAATTTATACTTAAATAATATTTCTAAGTTTAAAGATGTGTTGTGCTATAGCTCTGTGAGCTTTGTGTCAGCTTCTTCTCTTTTTTTGATTAACATATTACTAATATTGCTATGTTTAAATTGTTAACTGATGGTTTAAATTCTGTATTTAACAAACTTATGGAGAAATCGGTTATTTCAGAAGATGACTTTGATTTTGCTATGCGTGAAATACGCATAGCTCTTATTGAGGCTGATGTTTCACTTGAGGTTATAAAAAAATTTATTAGTTCTCTTAAAGAGAAGGTTATAGGAGAGAAGGTAATAAAAAGCGTTTCTCCTGTACAAATGATAATTAAGATTGTTCAGGATAATTTGGTTACAATTCTTGGATCAGAAAAAAGTGAATTGAATCTCGCAGTCAAGCCTCCTGCCATAATTATTATGGTTGGTTTACAAGGTTCTGGCAAAACTACGACTTCAGGAAAACTTGCATTAAGATTAAAAAAGCACAATAAGAAAGTAATGCTTGCCTCTTTAGATATTTATAGACCTGCTGCACAAAAACAGCTTGAGATACTAGGTAAACAAATAGATGTGCAAACTTTACCTATAATTCCTAATGAGAAGCCTATTTTAATTACAAAAAGAGCAATGGAAATAGCAAAGAGCGATAGTTATGATGTGCTAATATTAGATACTGCTGGTAGATCTCATATTGATACGAATATGATGAATGAATTAAAAGAGATAAAAAGGATAACTTTACCTACGGAGATTATTTTAGTGGTAGATGCAATGATTGGACAAGATGCAGTAAATATTGCTAAGTCATTTAATGAGATTATAGGTGTAACTGGTATCATTCTTACTCGTGTTGATGGCGATACACGTGGTGGTGCTGCACTCTCTATGAAAATGGTAGCCAATTGTCCAATTAAGTTTATTGCTTGTGGTGAAAAGTTAAGTGATCTTGATGATTTTCATTCAGATAGAATAGCAAAGAGAATATTAGATATGGGTGATGTTGTTTCCTTAGTTGAAAAAGCAGCCAAAATAGTTGGTCAAGAAGAAATTAATAAACTTCAAAAGAAAATAAAAAAAGGTAGATTTGATTTAGATGATTTGGTTCGAATGCTAAAAACTTTAAACAAAATGGATGGTATAAGTAATATAATGAAGTTTATTCCAAGTTCGTTTACAAAAAAATTAAGTGGCGGAATACCAGATGATAGTAAAGTAAGAAAATACATAGCTATTATAAATTCTATGACTAAGGAAGAAAGATCATGTCCATCTATTTTAAATGGTAAGAGGAGGCTTAGGATCGCAAAAGGCTCTGGGACTGGTGTACCGGATGTTAATCTTTTAATTAAACAATATACTCAAATGAGTATGATGGTAAATAAATTTAGTAAAGTTGATCATGGTAAATTAAAAGAATCTGATCTAATAGATATATTGAATAGAAAATGAATGGATTTATTTATAAGTTTTCTATATTATCCTTTATTTTGGTATTTATAAATATGAATATTGTTATTGTATACCTTCTAAATCAGAGAGTGGGGGGAATTGAACCTGATATAAAAGCAATTTCTCGTATATTGTTAATAATTTATCCTTTATAATACTATATTACCACTTATCTAATTACAGCAATTTTGTCAAATTTTGAATTTGATTGTGTTTTATTTATTTCTATGGCTTCATCTTTTTCATTTTAGGATTTATTATAATTCGAATTTCCTTTATGACTTTGAAATTTTGAAGAGTTTTTAATTTTACAAACTTATTTTGTATATTTCCTTTTAGTTTTTAGTTTTTTTTGAAAATTATAGAATTAATTTAGTTATATATAAAAATTTAATTTACGATATCAGTAGATTTTAAGTTATATTTTTATATAAGGTGATTAGTATTTTATTGTAAAATCTTATTTTAAGTTTTAATTCTATTCTAATAGAGAGAAGTATTTTTTTCAAATATTATGAGTAGGTAACCACAGAAAGATATTTTGATAAGTTGTTGATAAAATCATAAATATTGAAGTTGGACTTTTATTTCTGAGATGATGCATTGTTTATTTATGTAGAAAATGATGAAATGAAACTAATTTTCAAGAAAGCTTTAATTATGTGAATATCGAATTATAAATCTGTGTACTAATAGTAGCGAAGACAAAGTAGGAGTAGATGGATTAATTTTTTTAATAAAGGTTAAATTATGCAGTTTTTGTAAAAATATTAGCACGCGTGTATAATTTATGGGGGTAATAACAAAATTTATAAGATACAAGATTATCTTTTCATATATGTTTTATCCATACATCTCTAGGATAAAGGTTATATACTACTGTGTACCACAGTACCACTTGTTTATATAATTTAGTTATAAAATTCTAATTATTATTTGTGAATTTTAAATGAAGTTGAGACCTTGTAAATAAAATTTATTAAAAAGTTACGGATTTTCTTGCTACAATGGTAGGTTTTACTGTTTAATTTCTTTTCTTTATTAGGGTTGGATTTTATAATTTAATTAAGAGATGTTGTCTAGTTGAATAGTATATAATATGTAAATACTAATTTAAAAGTTTTAAAGATTCTGTATTATTTAATGTCCAGTTAGTATCCTTTCTACTAATTCTTTTACTGTTGGTATATGACCGTTGTTGTAAAATGGATCTTGTTTAAATTTATATACATTGTGTCCCGAGAACATAAGTTCATTTTCGATGTCTCCATTGTGAATAATGTTTTGTAATGTTTTCTGTATACAGAAACTTCTTGGATCTGGCTTTCGTCCTGTTGAATGATTACCATGATCTTTCCAATTGCTAAATAGACAATGACTTAAACATCCCATACAATTGATTTGATCTTGCTTTATTTCCGCAAACTTGTCTGGTGTTACAAAAATCACAGTTTTATCTGGAGTTTTTATTGCCTCTGTGTATCCCTCTTTAGTCCATATATTTGTAAGTTCTTTATCTTTTGTGGTTAAAAAAATTTTTTTTCTACCTCCAGAACCTATCTTAAATTCATTATTAAATTCTTTATTTATGCTTTCGGAAAATTTCACTTGACGTGAACTTCGCTCCTGTAATTCACGTATAAAGTTATTTTTTACTGCAGATGAATAAAACCCAGTAGGACTAAATTTATTTAAAAATACATCGCCCTTTTTTGAGGTAAGTAGTTTCTTTTTCCATTCTGTAGAGATTGGACTTTCTTTAGTTAAGAGTGGACGAGTTCCAAACTGAAAAACTATTGGTCCAATTTGTGGATTATTAAACCAATATTCCCAATCTTTTAGGTGCCATACTCCGCCTGCCATAATAATTGGAGTTTCTGAAAGACCAATCTCATTCATAAATGATCTAAGTTCTGAAACTCTATTAAATGGAGCTTGAGGAAATTTTGGTTCTTCGTTGCTACTAAGACCATTATGTCCCCCAGCAAGCCATGGATCTTCATACACTACTCCGCCAAGTAAAAAAGAAGACACTTTTCGGTAAGCACGTTTCCATAATGCTTTGAAAGCACGTACTGATGAAATAATAGGGTAATAATAAATTTGATGTTTGGCTGCAATCTCTCCAAGCTTATATGGCATTCCAGCACCACAAGTAATACCATGGATCAAGCCTTTTGCTTTTTCTAATATACTGTGAAGTACAAATTCTGCTGCTCCCATTTCCCAAAGTACGTTCATATGCACTCTTCCACGGCCTTGTGATACTTCATTCGCTATTTTTGCTTGACTAATTCCGGCTTTGATACTATACCGGATCAGTTCTTCATGTTTTTCATTTCTAGTTTTGCCTTTATAAATCAGTGGCACTAACTCACCATTATTATCAATAAGTTTAGTATTTACGCCAGAAAACGTGCCTACAGCATCTGCTGCAGCAAATGCTCCACTTGATTTTCCATCACTAATTGCAATTCCCTTACCGCCTTCAATAATTGGCCACACTATTTTTCCTGAGATCATTATTTTTTTTATTTTATTTTTCAAAGTTTCCTCATGATCTTTTTTCTATTTTACTTAATTATTAAAAAAATAGTAGTCATATTTATTTCTTTTAGAATAGAAGTTTTATATGAATTTGTGTATTAATAAATGATAAGAAAATATTTTAGTTTTTATTACTAAGATAGAATAATAAGTTATATATTTTATTTGTATTTAAAGTTTATAAGGATTATTAACAAAATTTATATTAAGTAGGAAGAATTTTATAAAAATTTTTTTAAAGGTTTATTTGATAAGTGCTAATTTAAGATTAATCGGAATAATGTATATCTATTATTTTAGATAAAGAAATTTTTCTGGAGATAAATGGTAAATAATTGGTAAATATAGTACTAATTAAGTATTGTTAAAATTTAAGTTGTTTAAGTTTTTAAAGGAATCTTGATTTAATCTTTAATTCCTTATCTTGTGATATACTTTATTGAGAAGGCTTTTGATTTTTAGATGTTGCTCTCCCAGATAGAGGAGGGGTCAGTTCGATATTTACCGTTTTAATTTATGTTTTTATTATAAAACAATATTCTGTGTGTAGAGATAATACAGTGAAGGTTAATGTAAAAGTAGTAAACAAGAAAACATTATCTTTGGTAATTTAGAATTTGTTTCGCATAGAATCTTTTAGCGTTAATGGGGGTCATAATTATTTGATTACCCTCCTGTTTGATTATTGTTGATTAGATATGATTATTGTAAATTTTCATTTTAGTTTCTAGCATTCGGTTTTGATTTAGGGTTCGTAATAACTAAATTGCTTTGAATATTAATAATATTATTTGTAGATTTCATTACTGAAATTTCAATGTTTAAGCTTTCATTTAGGAATGATTCAATTGATTTCCCAAAAAAATCATATCTCCACCCCTTGAATAGTTTATTTGTTTTTCTTGATATTGATTCAGCTAACTCATCTTTTGATGAAACTAATTTTTTTGATATACAATTTTTTTTACATTCGTTTTCTAGTATGATTAAAAGAATATCAAGTACAGACTTATCATAACTGTTTAGTATGATGCTGTTGTTATTGTGCTGCGTAAGGTCTTTTTCATTTTCGTTGAAGATGTCTATAAATTCTAATAGATCTTCTTCTTTTATATTTTTTGTATTCTTTCTAAGATCCTCTAAAATTTCGTCAACACATTCAATATTATTTTCAATAAATTTAGTTATTACAGCATTATCAATTATTTTACTACGATTTACATTATAGCGTTGCGCTATAATTTCTTGCCATTCACTAACTGCTTTGATAGTTAACATAAGTTTTGGATTTGATTTGTAATCAAATTTAATTCTCTTCCATGCATCTTTTGGACTACGGGTATATTGATTTATATCAACAGTTGCTTCCATTTCTTCTTGAAACCAATCTATTCTATTTTTTTCTTCAAGTTTATTATACAATATTTGGTGCAAATCATATAAATAAACTACATCGCTTATTGCATAATCTAATTGATCTTCAGAAAGTGGGCGTTTTAACCAATTTGAATTTTTAGCTTTAATTTTATTTAACACTATTCCTTGATATTGTTCTACTATTTTTGAATAACCAACAAAGTCATGATAGTAATGACAAAACATAGCAGCAATTTGAGTATCAAAAATAGGAGTTGGGATGCATTTGAATACTGTAAATAAAGATTCGATATCTTGTCTACAGCTATGAAATACTTTGGTTATTTCTTGATTTAGGATTATTCTTTTAATGAGAGATAAATCAATTTCTGGTACTAGCGCGTCTATAATAAAATTTTTTCTTTCATAAGAAATTTGAATTAATGATAGTTTTGGGTAATAAGTTAAATTATTTCTAAGAAATTCCGTGTCAATTGCTATATATTTCGGTTTTTCTGCTATTAGTTCTTCGAATATATTTTCTAAATCTGATGTTGTATTAATTAACATATATACTTTATCAGTAGTCATACTTTTAAAATTTTAAGTTTTAATTAAACTTAGATAATGTTTTATAAAACCCCTACTACACTTTACTGTGTCTTTTATAAATGGCAATATAGAATTTGAAAATTTGTATAATAGGTTTAAAAATTTTTATAAGAAGAAATAACGAGGAAGGTATCAATTATTTTCAATAGGGGTGAAATTTACCTCATTTTGGAAATGAATAAATATTAATATGATTTTTAATTGAATAAAATATAAACGATAGAACAAAGATAATTGATCTGGAAATTAATTTTATATTTATATGTGATATTCTAGATTAAATTCATTAACTCTCGGTTTATGTGAATATAAGCTTTTTAAAGTTTTATGAATTATGAGATAAGTAATTATAACATTAATTTAAATAGAGAATGTGATATTAACATAGAAAGAAGAAGTATTTGTAATAACCTACTATTTTTGTAATTTTACAAATAAATTGTGAAGGGATTATAAAATAGTGTTAAATGATTTTCTGCATAGTATTAGTAGAATTCAGTTGTTAAAAAGTGTAAGATCAATAACAGTGAAATCATATAATTCCTTTGCATAGGGGTTGTGTTCTGTAATGATTATTATTCCATTTTGTTTATAGCGTATTGAAATTAAATTCAATACTAATTTGCGAGTTGCATCATCAAGATTACAAAATGGTTCATCTATTAACCAAATATTCGCATTAGAAATTAAAAGACGAGCAAGTGCAGCTCTTCTTTTCCATCCAGCAGAAAGTTCATTATATCTAATATTGAGTACTGGTTGTAATTGTAAACAATAAACAGATGCCATGATTAATTCTTTGGTATTTCTTATTTCTGCCCAAAATTCTATATTTTCAGCAACAGTAAGCCTATTTTTATATGCATTTTTGTGTCCTATATAAATCATAGATTGTATATAGTGCTTTGGATTATCGTATATATCTTTTCCACAATATTTTATATTACCTGTTATCGGTGGAAGCAGTACAGATAAACTTTTAATTAAGGTAGTTTTACCGCTACCATTTGGACCAGTGATCAATATTTTAGATTTAGGCTTAGCATGAAAATTGAGATTCTTAAACAAAACTTTATTATTGCGTGCACAGGATAAATTTTTACATTCGATCATAATTTATTGTTTTCGTTTTTATTAACTAAACTGTGTTCGTAATGAATTCTAAAATTTCTTTTCATTATTATTTTTCTTATTAGCTGATAATTGAGTAAACACACTGTATTAGATTTATTAATTATATTGTTATATTGTCTTCTTATGCAATACGAATTACTTATATATTTCTACTGTTAAATCTGTGCATTTTGTTGTTATGCGATAATATACTTTCTTATTGTTTGTTAACTACTTTTTGTTTATTTTCTTGGTTTAATTTGTTAAATTCTTTTTTTAAAGTAAAGAAAATGTTCTACTTGAAATTTCTTTCTTGAAAGAGAAGAATATATTATTTATATAATAAATATGATATGAGTTATGGAGATCCCGTTTCTAATTGGAAACGGGGTGTTTTGTTCAAAAGTTTCAAGAAATTGTTCTTTGTGGTCATAATCGTGGGAATTTGTAAGATTTTATACAACACATATGAGAAACCATGTAGGTAATAATTAATGTATATTAATTTTAATCTACATTATGTTGATAAATTTTTATTTTTCTATAGGGTTATAAATTAGTATAAAATATGAACTGTTATAAAACTCATACATGTAATGAATTAAGAAAAAGAGATATAAAGAAAGAAGTTATTTTATCTGGATGGATATACCGTAAACGAGATCATGGTAGTCTCATTTTTGTTGATTTAAGAGATTTTTATGGAATTACTCAGTTGGTATTTCGTAAGGATAAGGATTTTTTTAGTGAGATATCAAGTTTAAACTCAGAAAGTGTAATTACTGTTACCGGAATAGTTGAAACTAGAACTGAAGCTACTATAAATAGATCTATTTCAACAGGAGAGATAGAGGTTATAGTTAATGATTTATATATTCAATCAAAAGTTGAATTTCATCAAGATGAGGAAATAGCAAAAGAAGAAAAAAGTATGTTGGCAAGTATTGCTATTGAACAAGAATATCCAGAAAATATGAGATTTAAATATCGTTTTCTTGATTTAAGACGTAGAAAAGTACTCAGTAATATTATTTTACGCTCACAAGTTATTGCAGAGTTACGTAAGCTTATGATAAAGCATGGATTTCTCGAAATTCAAACTCCAATACTTACTGCTTCTTCCCCTGAGGGAGCTCGTGATTATCTAGTACCTAGTAGGTTAAATCCTGGTAAATTTTATGCGTTACCACAAGCTCCACAGATTTTTAAACAATTGCTTATGATTTCAGGATTTGATAAGTATTTTCAGGTTGCACCATGTTTTCGTGACGAAGATGCGAGAGCTGATCGTTCTCCTGGAGAGTTTTATCAATTAGATCTTGAAATGTCTTTTGTAACTCAAGATGATATATTTAATGTTATTGAATCTGTTTTATATAAAGTATTTGAGAAATTTTCTCATAAATTTGTTGACAAAAATTTTTCGCGCATTACGTATAAAGAAGCTATACTTAAGTATGGATCTGATAAACCAGATTTGCGTAATCCTTTATTAATTAGTGATGTTACTGAGATTTTTCGTGGTTCTGGATTTGATGTTTTTGAAAAAAATATTGAGAAAGATATGGTGGTGAGAGCTATTCCTGCTCCTAAAACATCAGAGGAATCGCGTAGTTTTTTTCGCGAGAAGGTAGAACGAGCACAGAGTGAATTTGGCGCGAGAGGTCTTGGATATATAACGTTTGATAAAAATAATTCTGTAAAAGGATCATTTGTTAAGTTCCTTGATAATAATAGATTGAATCGTATAAAGGGAGTGATGAATGTAGAACCTGGAGATAGTGTGTTTTTTATTTCTGACACAGAAAATGAAGCAGCGATAATTGCTGGTAAAATGCGAACTCTTTTAGGATCAGAGTTGGGCCTAATAGACGATAATGTTTTTAAATTTTGTTGGGTTGTTGATTTTCCTTATTTTGTTTTTAATAATGAAAGTAAGAAAATTGATTTTTTTCATAATCCATTCTCTATGCCTCATGGTGGCTTAAAGGATTTAGAAGTAAAAAATCCCTTGGATATTCTTGCCTATCAATATGATCTTGTTTGCAACGGAGTAGAATTATCGAGTGGAGCAATACGTAATAATAAATTAAATATCATGTATAAAGCCTTTGCTATTGCAGGTTATAGCAAAGAAGAAGTTGACAAAAAGTTTGGCGCACTTGTACGCGCGTTTAGATTTGGGGTGCCACCTCATGGTGGAATAGCGCCAGGAATTGATAGAATAGTAATGTTACTTGCTGATGAACCAAATATTCGTGAGGTAGTATGTTTCTCTATGAATCAGCAAGGTAGAGATCTTTTAGTTGATGCTCCTTCTGAAGTAGATAATAAACATTTATGTGAGTTATCTTTACAAGTAAGTCATTAATTTTATATATTATCGGTTGTATTTTAAATTGATATGAATAATGTTCAAAAAGCTATAGTGTTTGTATAATTTGTAATATAGGTACGAGTTAACTTTGTTCGAAGTTTTAGCTTATATAATGGGCATGTTTTCTTTTTAAAAGCTCTCATTTAAATACGATTAAATTTTTTGGTAGTTTTGCAATTGAGTTTGGATTTAGACTGTTGGTGCAATTATTTTTGATTATACTAGAATAGTATGGTAATAAATTTTATTAATTTTTATAGCTTCGATAGCATCTACTACAATTGCAGTTGTACCAGGTTTTAAGGAAATTGGAATATTTTCTCCTTACCTACTTTTATTATGTGTAGAAAATAGTACAGCAAGGTATAGCCTGGCGGGGAAACTAGTGTTAGTTTATCTTTTTAAGTAGAGCATTAATTAATAAAAGAGATTTAGTTTCTGAGGAGTCATGAAAGTTTTTAGTGGTGCTCTTGGTTCTATTGTGTATTTTATAATGAAAGTTATTTGTAAGAAATTTATAGAAAGAATTATGAAATTTGGGGTAGAGACTGTCTTTATTTTTGTTTTATCATGAGATGTGATAGGTTTTTACGAAGTTAACAAAAGAGAATTTTTAGTGTATAAGAAAGAAATTTATAATCTTCAAAATAAAAATTTGTTTGATTCTTCATTTAAAGCTACTGAGAGATTATAAAGAGATAATTGCTTTAGCAGTAGGACTTGGTATTTTTGCATAGAACACAATTATTTATTGTGATTACATTTTATAATATGTCTTTGAAAGAACTTATCCTTTTAGGAGTTAATATTAAGAATATGGTAAGAATTGTTGTCGAAGTTATATTTGGAATATCTGGCAGTATCACTTGCGATGTTATCTGATAAAATGTAGAAAGAAAAAAGATTTCTATATTGGTTATTTTAACTTGTGTTAGTTTTCTATGTTTTTCTATTTTCATGTAGTAATTATTCTGTAGTAGTATTAACTTTTTATTTGATTATTAATATATCAATAAGTGTGCTTTTGAAATATACATAATTCTCTTGTTTGTGAATTATTTTTACAAAAATTAGATGTACTTGTTTTTTAGTTTAGCGCAGAATGTTTCTGCAGAAATTTTTGGTGGGGTTCTCCCCTATTCATATGTTATGTAGTAGTTGATAGAAAAGATTGAAACAAAATTTACGGCAGGCATTATCTCTTATTACTATTTGTGTGTTAATTAGTTTATAATATCTGTGTACAAATTAAAACGGAAGATATTAAAATTGATTGGTAAATTTAGAATGATAATTTTATGTTATTGTTATCATTGATTAAATCAATATGTTTTTTTTTATAAAATAAGCGGTATTTTTACAAGTAAAAACTTTTATTTAGAAATTAAAGTTAAAAAATATTGGTTCCCTTCTAGTTTGGGTTCTAATTCTACTTTTGCAATATCTTTTGTATCTTTAATTAACTGTTCTAGTTTCTCCATTCCTATTTCAGCGCTTATTAGTTCTCTACCTTTAAATTTCATTGTAATCTTAATTTTATGTCCATGTACGATAAAATCTCTTATATGGCGTAATTTTGTTTGGTAATCATGATTACCAATATTGGGGCCTATTTTGACTTCTTTTATTGCTAGTATTTTTTGCTTTTTTTTTGCTTCGCTTGCTTTCTTTTTTGCGTTATATTTTTGTTTACTATAATCTAATATTTTACATACGGGTGGAACTGAGTTGGGTGAAATTTCTACTAAGTCTAAACCTGCTTTTTGAGAAATTTTTAGAGCTTGTTCTGTTGTCATGATTCCGATCATTTTACCATTTTGATCAACCAAACGTACTGTTTCAGTTATGATGAATTCATTAATTCTATACTTTTTAATTTGCAAGTTTTAATTCCTCCTGTTAAAATTAATACTTTTTAACAAAATTTCAGTAGCTTCTTTGTAAGGAGAAGATTCCTGTTTTTTCGATTCTAAGTTTCTCATTGAGACAGTTCTATTTACAACTTCATTGTTACCTACAATCCATAATATAGGGATCTTATTCAAACTATGCAAGCGTACTTTATAGCCAATTTTTTCATTAGTTAAATCTATTTTAACTCTAACACCTTGTTTTTTTAAGGTGTTGTAAATTTCTGTAGCATAACAATTAGCTTCACTTGTAATTGTTAAAATAGCAAGTTGTGTCGGAGCTAACCAAAGTGGAAATTTTCCTGCATAATGTTCTATTAAAATTCCAATAAAACGCTCAAAAGTTCCAAGAATTGCTCTATGTAGCATAACTGGATGGTATTTTTGTCCATCTGCTCCTATATAAAAAGCTTTTAAACGATTTGGTAAAATAAAATCAACTTGCAATGTTCCACATTGCCAATCTCTACCTATTGCATCTTTTAAAATAAATTCTAGTTTTGGGCCGTAAAATGCACCTTCACCTGGATTAAGATCATAGTTTAAACCTGTTTCTCTCACTGCTCTAAGAAGAGCTTTTTCAGCTTTATCCCAAATTTCATCGCTTCCATCTCTAATATTTGGGCGGTTTGAAAATTTTATAAAGACTTCATTGAATCCAAGTTCTGAATATACTTCTTTTAAGAGATTACAAAATTTTATAGTTTCGGAATTAATTTGTTCTTCTGTACAAAAAATGTGTGCATCATCTTGTGTAAAACTACGTACTCTCATCAATCCATATAATGAACCTGAGCTTTCATTTCTGTGACATGTACCAAATTCTGCCATACGTATTGGTAAATTGCGATAGCTTCTAGTGTAGGAATTAAAAATTTGTACATGACAAGGGCAATTCATAGGTTTTATTGCTAATTTGCTGCTTCCAAATTTATCAAAAGTAAACATGTTTTTGCGAAATTTATCCCAATGTCCTGATTTTTCCCATAATTCTTTGCTTATTAGAATAGGAGTCTTCACTTCAGTGTAACCATTATTTACTAATTTTTTTCTTATATAAGATTCAAGGATGTTATACAAAATATAACCCTGTTCATGCCAAAAGATTTGTCCAACAGCCTCTTCTTGAATATGAAATAATTTCATACTTTTCGCAATTTTACGATGATCACGTTTTTCTATTTCTTTTAAACGTTCAAGATAAGCGTTTAGTTCTTCATTATTTCGCCAAGCAGTACCATATATTCGTTGTAGCGGGCTATTAATATTATTACGCCAGTATATGCCTCCTACTACTTTTATTAATTTAAATATTTTTACTTTACCTGTTGATAATGAGTGTGGACCACGACATAAGTCAACAAAATCTCCTTGTCTATAAATAGTTAGACTTTCATCTTTTGGTATTGAGGAGATAATATCAACTTTATATTTTTCACCTCTGTTATTAAAGAAATCTATTGCTTGTTTATGTGTCCAAGTTTCTTTAATAAATTTATAATTGTTTTTTATGATTTTTTTCATTTTTTTTTCTATTGCGATAAGATCATTAGTAGTGAGAGTATGATTTATAGCAAAATCGTAGTAAAAACCATCTTGAATGGTTGGGCCTATAGCAATTTTAGCTTCTGGAAAAAGTTCTTTTACAGCCTGAGCCATTATGTGGGCAGCGTCATGTCTTATGATGTCTAAACCTATTTCATCATTAAGTTGTATTATTTCTATTTCTGCATTGGGTTCAATCTCACATGAGAGATCATATAATTTACCATTTATTTTTAAGGCAATAGCTTTTTCTAAAAGACTAGGTTTTAATACATTAAAGCCAGTAATTTTACTGGGGCATTTCTTTTTTTGTTTATTATCCAGAGGAGTAGTAACTTTAATCATTGGAAACCGAAATATATAATATAGCAAATGGGACAAAGATTTTATATGCATTAAAATATCTTTGTAATTCTAAATTAGTACGTATGTATTGTTTATGTTGTAATAGTACAAATCTTTTTATAGGTATTATCATAAATAAGTATTATAAATATTTTTAATATGTGAACATATTTTTAACGCATATTAAAAATATATATGCATATACAAGTGGTTATAGATATAATATGTAATACCTAAAAAGTAAAGAAGTGGAGTAAAAAAACATAAATTTGACGTTATTTGGAGATAAAAATAGGAAGAAAACCGATCCCCTTTTCGAAGGGAGAGAAATTGAATTTTATGTTCTTTTAGTATTATAATTATTGTTTACTTATGTAATGAGTAAACGTGACCTTTAATTTTCTTTATTGAGATATCGAGATCCCGCATTCTACAATTAACTTTGTAAGTATTACTATTTAATTTTAATATATTTAATATAATTACCGTCTTTATGCTACAAATATATTACAACAAATTTTGTTTTACAAAATCTTTCTAAGATTTTATTACTATAATAAATAATACAAAAATAAATTCAAGTATTTTCTTGAATTTTAACATTCTATTTGAGACGTATAAAATATAAATAATGAAAAGAATCTCTGTTGCTACGATGTTTATTGTTATATAGACTATTATATATTATAGATAGACAGAATTATATTATGAATAAAGAATTAATAGTAAAGCATTTAAATAAGTCACTGACTGATGAGTTAACTTCTATGCGCCAGTATTTTTTGCATTCTATAATTTTTAAAGATAATGGAATCAGTAAACTTGCAGAGAAGATGAAAAATGACCTTGATGAAGAATTTAAACATGCGAATAAATTAGCGGAAAGAATTTTATTTCTTAAGGGTATACCGAATTTTCAGGATACGAACGAAATTTCAAAATATGATGGGAAATTTGTAAAAAGTTCAATATTAAGAATATTAGAGAATGATTTAGAGTTAGAAGAGGAGGGAGTGAAGGATTATAGAGAAGCGATTTTAGTAGCTAGAAAGGAGGGAGACTTTGTAAGTGTTATTTTATTAGAAGAGTTATTAAAAAATGAAGAAGAACACTATCATTGGATTGAAGAACAGATTGCTTTTATTGATCTTATAGGTGTTGAAAATTATTTAAAAACGCAGATGTAAGGTGTTTAAAAAAATAGTGTTTGTTTTGGTCATACCTTGTCTTCTTTTTTTACTAGGATTATGGCAAATATTTAGATTAAATTGGAAAAATAGTATTATTAAAAATATGAATCTTCCAGGTATTTATCTGTTTTCTGATAATAATGATCTCATGGAATTTAATTATAGAAATATTAAAATTGATGGAATATTAAGTAATATACAATTGTATGTTTTTGCGTCAAGTCGAGGTTATTATGTATTACTCCCAATGTTGCTTACTAATGGACATTACATATTAGTAAATAAGGGAATAGTAAAAGATAAAGAGGAGGAGAATAAAACAAAAGTTAAGAGAGTAATTATAAGTGGGGTTTTATATTGTGATGGCAGTAATAATAAAGATTGGTTAGTTAAAAATGATATTGTTTCGAACACATGGTTTACATTAAGTACAAAAAAGATTTCTAATGAGCTTGGTATTAAATTAGAGCAATGTATGTTATGGGAAAAAGATTTCGGTAATAGCAGTTTACAGCCAATTAAGCATTTAGAATATGCAATAACTTGGTTTGCGCTTTCTTTAATTTGGTGTATAGTTTGTTTTACGACAAAAGAGGAAGTTCATAATTCTAAAAGGATTAGATAAAATAAAAATTAAGATAGCACAGCTAAAAGGAGTTTTGGCAGCTTGGTTGGGGTAGTTTTCCAATTCATTCATCTATATCAGTGCTGATATCTTTTATCATGCTGTAATTGCCTTTTCTGAATCTGCTTTTTAGGGATTCAACTCCACTTTCGCTAATGCCACTTAGAACAAGTGCTGCTCCACCAAGCTGTAATCCAACTTCAGATGTTTCAGGGATGATTTTACTGACTCCTAGAGCTTTATAAGTTTCCACATTATTCAGGTTTGGTAAACGTATTATAATATTCACATGTGAAAAGTTTGCTGTAACTAAAGAAACTATTTTTTTTATGGTAATTTCGTTCTTTATTGAAATTACGATGGCTTGTGCTCTTTCAATTCCTATTGATTTTAAGATTTCATATCTTGTAGCATCTCCAAGATATATAGGAAAACTATCATTTTTTCCCCTTTTAACTATTTTTGATTGAATATCTATGACGACATAACTTAAATGTTCTGCGGTAAGCATTTTTGTTACCATATATCCTACACTACCAAATCCTGCAACTATTACATGGTTATAAAGATCTTGCGTGTCTGTTTCAATTGCTTTACTATCTAATATTATTTTCTCAATACTAAACGAATTCGCTATCCACTCTCCTAATCCAGATAAAAGAGGGGTAAAGGCCATAGTTACTGTAGTTACCATCATAAGCACTTGAGCGATTTCACTTGGTAGTACATTTAACTCGTCTGCTAAGCGAAATAGAATAAATGCAAATTCACCACCTTGTGCTAGCAACAGTCCAGCCTGTATAGCAGGTGTGCTTTTGAAACCAAAAAATCTGCATAATATATATATTATGGATGTTTTTAAAAGAATAAGGATTATTGATAATAGAGTAATTAATGGTAATTTATTGAGTAAAAGATCAATGTCAATTGACATTCCAACTGTCATAAAAAATAAACCGAGAAATAAATCTTTAAATGGTAATACAGCATGCTCAACGGAGTGTCTATGTTCTGTTTCTGCAACTAATAATCCTGCAACAAATGCACCTAATGCCATTGATAAATGAAATTGTTCAGTAATAAATGCTGCACTTAATATTATTAAAAGTGTTGTTGATACAAAAACTTCATTACTTTCCATTTTGGCGATTATTGAAAATAATGGTCTAAGCAATAATCTGCCAGTTATGAATATTAATACTAATGAAATAGCCGCTTGTACTAGCGAGCCTGCTAATGAATTTAATAGGTTATCAGAATTACCAGTGAGTAAAGGTACTAATACTATTAGTGGCACTACAGCAAAATCCTGCATTAATAGTACCGCTATTGATAGTCTACCGACTTGACTTGCTTGGAATCCTTTTTCCTGTAGAACTTGTAATACAATTGCAGTTGAGGATAACGCTAGCCCACCACCGATAACTGCTGCTATATTAGCATTTACTCTAAAAGTAATAGCGATACACCATATTGCTATCATAGTAACTATAACTTGAAGAGAGCCAAATCCAAACACGTGTATACGCATAGCAATAAGGCGCTCAAATGTTAGCTCAAGCCCTATAATAAATAATAGGAAAACTACACCAAATTCTGCAAAATTGTCCATCACATTAGCTGAATGTATTAGATTAAATCCATGAGAACCAATTAATGCTCCTGCAACGAAGTAACCAAGTACAGGGCTAATATTCATTTTCCAAAATACTATAACCACAAATACGGCAGCTGAAAGCAAAATTATTATGTCAAATAAATACTGAGAACTTCCGTGCATTGTTAATTTGTGTGGTGATCCCAATAGGAGGACCATTTAATCGAACAACCAATACTTGGTTTTTGATTAGTCGGAGAATTGCCAGTTTTTGCAATATATTTTACAGCTTGAAATAAATCACTACTTCCACTTTTATATTTTTGAGTTTTTTCTTTTTTTATTTCGTTGAACCGTCCACGATAGCGGAGTTTTAAATCAGAATTAAAGCCAAAGAAATCAGGGGTGCAGACAGCGCCGTACTCTTTTGCTATTTTTTGTGTACTATCAATTAAATATGGAAATGTGAATTTATACCTTTTTGCAAAGATAATCATTTCTTGGAAAGAATCTTCTGGGTATTCATTTGTATCATTAGGCATTATTGCAACAGCACCTATTTGATAATTTATTTTCAATAAATTAATATCGTTTACTAAATCTTCAATGATTGATTGAACATAAGGGCAGTGATTACATATAAACATTACAATGAGTCCATTTTTTTCGCGACAGTTATCCAATGTATAAAACTTATTATCTACACATAAGAGATTAAAATCTTTAGCAATAAAGCCAAAATCTCCTTTTGGAGTGTTTAGTGCAACCATATTTCCACAGAGAATTGCATATCATGCTAACGCATAGTACTATTGTAGTATACAAATGTCAAATATTTCTTAAAATATATTTTTATATTGCTATTTTAGTTTTATATTATTTTTAGGATTTCGATTAGGAAATTTGTGTTTATTACCTTTGAAGGAGTAGACGGTTCTGGTAAGACAACGCAATCCGAATTGCTTGTGAACTATTTTAAGAAAATTCGAGGTGAAAATAGTGTAATATTGACACGAGAGCCTGGTGGTACTCCTCTTGCGGAGAGAGTGAGACAGATATTGCTTAGAGGAGATGATGATATTGATTCTATCTCTGAACTTTTGTTGTTTATTTCAGTGAGATATGAACATGTAAAAAAAGTAATATTGCCAGCTTTAAAAGAAGGGAAAATAGTGGTTTGTGATCGATTTATTGATTCAACTATCGCATATCAAGGATATGGACTTGGAGTTGATTTATGGTTAATAGAAAATCTTCATAAATTAGTAAAAATTAGATATCCAGATATTACGTTTATTTTAGATATTGATGTTCAAATTGGATTAGGTAGAGTAAAAAATAGAAATAAATATGAGAAGATGAATATAAATTTTTTTAATAAAGTTCGAAGAGGGTTTCAAGAAATAGCGGTAAGGGAGCGTTATAGGTGCAATATTATTGCTGAAATTGAAACTAAGGATAGCAATCAAGTATATAGTAAGATTGTTAATAGAGTCGCTGATATTATTAATGTTGTAAGATGAAATTGTTTGCTTTTAAGGTAAAAGGATATAAAAATTTGTGAGTATTTAAGGTGTTTTGTTATATTTTAGTTAATTGATAAAGGAAATTATATATATTCTATAAGAATATAGAAAGAATTTGATTATTGAATCATTTTACACAAGTAATAAAGAGATTGTTTTATTTTGGACCACATATCTTACTCCTTTTATTATATTTAGTAAGATTAAAGCCCTTAAGAGGTTAAGAAGTTTTATATTATTTTATTTTAAAATCTGATATAGCAATATTATGTTGTGGATAACAAAGGGAAGTATTTATTATATATATTCCTGGATTTTATGGGTTTAGAGCTAATTTTTAGTAAGATATAAAAACTTTTACTGCGAGCCGGTTATCAAATGAAGTAATATGGCGAAAATATCTGTTGAAAATAATATATATTTAAGAGTATAGAGAGTTGAGTGCGATGGGTAAAAATAGATGAAAACTTTTAAAGTTTTATTTTAAATGGATAGCTTCTTGTAATCTTTTTATGCACTCATCCTTGCCAAGGATTACTATTATGTCAATGATTCCAGGGGCATCCATTGTGCCAGTTATTGGAGCACGTAATGATTCATAAGTATCGCTTATTTTTATATTATTTAATATCGTAAACTTTTTAAGTTGTGATAATAGAAAATTCTTATTCCAGTTTTTATCATTGATATCCGAGAGAGACAATATAAGAAGTCTAATTATATTAAGATTAGATTTTATGATTTGTTTGGCTTTTTCATTTAGGTAAAATGGTGGATCTTTAATATAGAACTGTGCTAAATTTAGTAGTTCAGTTAGATAGTTAGCTCTTTTTTTTAATTCTGTTAATCCCTGTAGGAGGTAATTCTTTTTTTTTTCAGTTAAAATATCTTTTAAAGAATTATTTTTGAGAAGTATTAGACGTAAAATATCTATATTGCTCATATTATTGATATAGTAGTTATTTAAGTGTCTTAGCTTTTTAAAATCAAGACGAGCAGGTGAACGACCAATATTTTTCAAGTTAAACCATTTTATTGCTTGTTCATCTTTAATAATTTCGTTGTTACCATGGCTCCATCCAAGTCTAAGTAGATAATTGCGTATAGCTTGGGGTAATATTCCTATATTTTCATAATCACAAATGTTTGTAACATTGTTTCTTTTGGATAGTTTGTTTCCATCTTCTCCATGGATTAGAGGTATATGTGCAAAACGAGGGATATTGAAACCAAGAGCTTGATATATTAATAATTGTTTAAAGGTATTTGTAAGGTGATCAGAACCGCGTATTATGTCAGTTATTTTATCGTCATGGTCATCAACTACTGTAGCAAATATATGTATTGGAGTTCTATCAGAACGTAAAATTATCATATCGTCAAATTGTTCACTGTTTGTTTTAATTTTGCCGTATATTCTATCATTAACAGTGATATTTTGTGAATCTGGTGTTTTAAAGCGAACAACTGGTTTTATATCTAGTGCTGTAGTACTATTAATATTAGTAGTAGTACATTTATGTTTGTATATTTTTCTATTTTCTCTTGCCTTTATTTTTTCTATTAGAACCATATCTTTATGACAATAACAGTAATATGCTTTGCCCTTTTCGATTAGAAGGTTTATAATTTCAATATGTCTTTTTATTCTTTTTGATTGATATATTATTTCTCCGTCATGATTTATGCCAAGCCATTTTAGTCCCTTTATTATTGCGTTAATTGCTTTTTGTGTTGAACGTTTTTTATCTGTATCTTCGATCCTTAATAAGAATTTTCCACAATAGTGTTTTGCATACAACCAATTAAATAAGGCAGTACGAGCTCCACCGATATGTAGTGGACCAGTTGGTGACGGTGCAAACCTGGTAGTTACAACAGCATTCGATGACATAATGTCGAGATCATATATGTATTACTTACAATATTTAAAGGTTAATTACCAGTAAAAGATTTCTTCATTGTTATATATACAAATTGTTAGTTAAGAAAATATAGGATTTCTCAATGGGAGATTTTAATCAATTAAAAGAAAAGGTAAAGATGATAAATTTATATTACAAAGAGAATGGCTTTATAAGCTTTATGTAAAAAATGTAAAATCTTATTCTGTTTTATTTCAGAAGTATTTGGAATATGTAACGTGGATAGAATTTTGTAGTTTCTTCTAAAGGAGTGGGGAGAGATTGTTTTCTTCAGGGAGGATTACAATAAGCTAAAATAGAAAGTATACAGCGTAGAAAAAGGTAGAGAGACGGAAAATCTACTTTTTATAATTTTCTTTATATATTTTATTTATTTGTATTTATTTTAATGTAGTATCTTTGTGTTGTAAAAAGAGGATTTTGTTAAAATTTTTTTAAAATTTTTCTTTGGGAAGTTTACTTTTTAATTATATAGTATGTGTTATATGTGTATAAAGTAGGAATTTTTGTAGATAATAATAAATATAATATAGAAATATTCTTTCTATATTCGTTAAAAGGTTTCTTTAGAGGAAGTTCATTTTGTGTGATAAAAATAAAGAAAAAAAATACAGTAAGATTTTAATAGCAAATAGGGGGGAGATTGCTTGTAGAATTATTAGAACTGCCCATAAAATGGGCATATCTTGTGTAGGTATATATTCAGATGTAGATGTAAATTCTGTGCATGTGAGAGAATCGGATGAATCAAGATATATTGGTTCTTCATCAGCTAATCTTAGTTATTTGAATATTGAAAAAATATGCGAAGTAGCAGTTGAAACTGGTGTGGATGCAGTTCATCCTGGTTATGGTTTCTTAGCAGAAAATCCTGGCTTTCCTCGCACCTTGCAAAAATATAATATAGATTTTATTGGTCCAAGTGCAGAGACGATAGAGGTTACAGCTAATAAAGTAATGGCAAAAGAATTTGCAAAAAAGGCTGGAGTAAATGTAGTACCAGGATATATGGGGAAAATAAAAGATGTAGTTCATGCTTCTAATATTGCCGAAGAGATTGGTTTTCCTGTTATACTGAAAGCAGTATCAGGTGGCGGTGGTAGAGGGATGCGAATTATAAATTCTAAAAGAGAAATTGAACTAGGATTTATATCGGCAATAAATGAAGCAGAGAAAAATTTTAAAGACGGTAGTATCTTTATGGAAAGATATATAGAGTTACCTAGACATATTGAAATACAAATTATAGCAGATAAATATGGTAATGTAGTTTGTCTTGGAGAGAGAGAATGTTCAATACAAAGGAATAATCAGAAGATAATAGAAGAAGCACCAAGTCCGTTTATCAGTAAAGATATAAGGCAAGAAATGTATACACAATGTGTTTCATTAGCAAAATTAGTTGGTTACTTTTCAGCAGGAACTATTGAGTTTATTGTAGATCAGAATCAAAATTTTTATTTTATAGAGATAAATACTAGATTGCAAGTTGAGCATGCAGTAACAGAGTTTGTAACTGGAATAGATATAGTAGAAGAAATGATTAGAACATCTTGTGGAGAGAAATTAAGATTTGATCAAACTGATATTAGTCTTTCTGGCTCTGCAATAGAAAGCAGAATTTGTGCTGAAGATCCTTCAAAGAAATTTTATCCTTCTGCGGGAAGGATAAAATATTATAGTAAACCGAATGAAAATGACTTTGTCAGAATAGATGATGGAATCATTTCAGGCTCTGAGATCAGTGTGTTATACGATTCTATGATAGTAAAAGTGATAACATATGGGAAAGATAGAATAGAGGCAATAAGTAGAATGCAAAAAGCTTTATCTGAATGTTATATAGTTGGAGTAATAAATAATATAGACTTTTTAGAATCTATTTTTTATCATCCAAATTTTGTTGCGGCAAAACTCAATACGAGATTCATTCCGGATTATTATCCAAATGGGTTTCATGGTGATTTTCTTACAGAAGAGTACATTAAGATATTTATTTTTACTGCATTATATGTTCATTTAGAAAACAAAGAAAAATATTATAGTAAATTACTAATAGACGAAATACTTATAGTAAAAATAAATGATAATAAGTATTATGTCAATGCAAAATATGAGGATAATATGTTAGTAACAATATATAATCACGATACGTACTTTATATCAGGTATATGGAAATCGTATTATGGTTTGCTTTGTATTATGATCAATAATGATATTGATGTAACACTTAAGGTAGAAAAACAAGGTAGTAAATATTTTATAAGGCATGCTGGAATGCAAGCAGAGTGTTTTGTATTTAAACCTTATGTAGCTAGATTAAGCGAGTTGATGTTAAATAATGAAACAGATGTAATTTCAGTGGATGTAGTAAGATCTCCAATGTCTGGTTTATTGGTTAAATTACATATAAAAGTTGGAGATCGGATAAAAATAGGACAACCCTTGTTTGTTATAGAGGCGATGAAAATGGAGAATATTATATGTGCTGAGTCAGAAATGATTATAAAAAATATTTTAGTTCAAGAAGGAAAAAATGTACAAGTTGGTGATGTAATACTAAGTTTAAATTTTTAAACAGTATAGAAAGTATAAAACTGACCCAAATAAGATAAATGAAAACACTTGGTGAACTACAGCAATAGTTACTGGTATGTGTAATAATAAGGTGGTTATTCCTAAGGTTATTTGAGTTAACGTGCAGAATAGCACAACGTATGTTGTTTTTACGTTTATATTTTTTATTGTAAGTATTACTATTAAGATTAATATTAATAATGCAAGCATTCGATGTATGAATTGTATTGTTGTTCTGTTTTCAAAGATATTTAAAAATACAGGTTCTAAAAAAAACAAGTCACTTGGGATAATATGTCCATTCATCAGCGGGAAAGTATTGTAAATTGAACCAGCATTTAACCCTGCAACAAATGCTCCAAAAATTGTTTGTATCACAATTAAAACTAAGATTGTTCTTACAAGATTTATGGTACTTTTATTACTTTTAATAGAAAACTCAGTTTTTTTAAGTTCATAATCAAAAAATTGGGTTAATAATAATGTAAAGATGGTGAATGCTAATAGTAAGTGAAGTGCAAGTTTATAGTGACTAACGTGAGGTTCAATTATTAAACCACTTTTTACCATATACCAACCAGTAATGCTTTGTAATAATCCTATTAATAGTGTAATAGATAATTTTATAATCGTATTTTTAAATATTTTTCTTTTTAATATAAAATATATAAACGGTACAATAAATACTAAGCCTGTTAGTCTTGCAATTAGTCTGTGCATATATTCTATTAGATATAGAGTTTTGAACTCTTTCATGTTCATTCCGTAATTGAATATTTTATGTTCAGGAGTAGCTTCATATTTAAGCTTTTCTTGTAACCAGTTTTGTTCATTCAATGGGGGTAATATTCCAGTAATTGGATTCCATTCTGTGATAGATAATCCAGCTTTTGAAAGTCTGGTAAACCCGCCAATTCCCACTGTAAAGATTACCATGATGGAGCAGAGAAAAAGCCAAATAGATATGTATTTTGATTGCTTTTGTTTCATAGATTATATTAAAATTAATACCTTAAATATATGATGATATAATAAATAAATTTTAATAAAGAGTTTTATTTTATAAAGTTAAATTATATTAATTATCATATTAGGTGATTGGAAGTCCATAAAGTAAACTAGAGATAGATGGGGTAAAATAAAAAAAGTAAGTGAAAGTGCCCCCCCCCTTTATAAGGGAGTGTTATTGGGAATAATGACATCCAATTTGAGTTGATTTTGTTATCAAATGAAGATGTGGTAAAATAGCAACTTATTAAATATTTATAGATTAAGTTTATATAAAAATATAGAAAGATTGGAGTTCTATTAAAACTTTTATTTTAAGTTAAATTAACTTGATTTTAATGTTGTTAATTCCAAAGTTTTAATAAATATAGTTCATTTATGGAATCTTTTATCTAAGTTATGCGAAAGTGAAGATATAATTTTGCTGTTATATTTATAACTTTTATGTTTCTGCACTATTTTTTTTATAGCATCAGCTGCTATATTTGCAGTATCAGCTTGTAAGGCTACAATAGCTTTTTTAACTTGATCAGTAACATTTTTCAAATGAAAATGATTACTGTTGTCTAGTGTTTGAGCAAGCTGCTGCTTACTATGTTCAACGATGTCATTTGCCTTATCGATAGCTTCACTTACTATTTTATTAACCTCTATGTCTAATTTTTTATATTTTTCAGAAAATTTTATGTAATATTTTAATACATCCATTCTGAATTTTTCAACCTCTTCATTCATAGTTTTATTTTTATTACATTTATTGTCGAGAGCAACTTTTATTATTTTATTTAATAACTTAAATGAGAAGATGAAGCACATAAAGAAGGCAGCACTGACAATCAAGGATGCAGACATAAAATTCCCTCCTAAATTTTTTTAGATATCAAATCAGAAACAAATTCTCTCTTAATTTCACAATTGGTTAATTTATTATAGTAAATTAAAGCAATATCAGTAGACATTTGTTCTAGTTCATTGGCAAATTTGGATTTAAATTTTTTTATTTCATTTTTAATAAGTTTATCTGTTTCTTTATCTTTTTTTTTTAATATGTTTTTCACATCTATTTCCATTTCTTTTATTTGAACGAGCGCATTATTTATAATATCTTTTGTTTGAGTTCTAGTTTCATTTAGGACTTTATTATATCTGACAGTTTGATCTTCTATAATCTTTAAAAGGTAAACTGCGCTGTTAAAAGTGAAAAGCATCTTCTTGCTTCTAATACTTATTATTTCATCTAACTTTGGCATAAAAAGATAACTTATTACAAAGTAAAGCAATGAGAAGAAGATTAATAACCAAAAAACTTGGGAAAAAAAAGTCGAAATATCAAGTTGTGGCATATTTTAAACAACAAACTAGACAACAAATATTAATAACAACGCTAGTAGAAATGCAAACAATCCCATTGCCTCTACCAAAGCTGCTCCAGTATAAACATATTTTTTCATTTTATCATCTGATTCTGGATTTCTTGCAAGTCCATTTAACATAGTAGAGAATATATTAGCTACACCAAGACCTGCTCCTAGCATCCCAAGCACACTTAAGCCAATTGCTATAAATTTTAAAGCTGCTAAGTCCATATATTTACCTTATCTTTACGTTCCTATAAAAAATATATAGTAATTTGTAAACACAAAGTCAATCATTTTACTGCATCCGATAAGTATACACATGTTAGAGAAGTAAATATGTAAGCCTGTAGGATTGCAATAAATATTTCAAATCCTATTAGAGTGATTATAAATAGAAACGGTATAGGCGTTAAAACTATATGTATATTCATAATAAATCCAGCTATCACTTTAATGATTGTGTGACCAGCGATCATATTTGCTGTAAGTCTTATCGATAAACTTATAGGTCTTGCTAGATAGGCAAATAACTTAATAAGAATCATCATAGGTGCAAGCCATAATGGAGTGTGCTCTGGTAATAATATTGTACACAAAAATTTCGTTCCCTTTTCTTTAAATCCAATAATTGTTATATAAACAAAGACTATTATTGATAGAGTAAAAGTAACTATTATATGACTTGTAACTGAAAAACTATAAGGGAAAATTCCTATTAAGTTACATGATAAAATAAAAACAAATATTGTAAATATTAAGGAAATGTGTTTTAAGCCTTTGCTTCCAACATTATTTTCTATTATTGAAATAATAAAGTCATATAAGTATTCAACTGCAGCCTGTAAATACTCTTCCAGTATTACTGATTTTTTCTTTATTCCAAATAATAAAAAAAACACAGATGATAATATTGAAATCATCATAAAAAGAGATGAGTTAGTGAAATTTATATTGTATCCTAGTAGTTTTGGTAGTTCTATCAATGTATATATTTTGAATTGTTCTAATGGATTTAATATCATATTGGTATATCTTAACTAAGAATTCAGAATTTAATAGTAATCAAAGTTTTATATAAAATAAAGCTGATAATTATGATAATATAGATTTTGATACAAGATTTCTTTTTGAACATAATTATTTCATTTGTTTAAAGGTTAAGTTTATATGATGTTATAAGATAAATTCTTGTTTTATTGAAAATTTCGTGTTAAATTATTACTTAATTTTGAGAGAATTTATTTTAATAAATAATTCCTAATAGATAAATAGAAGTATTTTGAATATAAAAGATGCGGAAACTTTGTTGTTATTATTTTGTATGGTTTCTACGTTAGAATAAGGATTTGTTTCGATCATTTTTTATTGTTTGTGGTTACTTAAACAATATAGTATAGTGAGCAATAAATATGCACAAATTTTCATAATTTTTTGCATGAGATAGATTTTCATACATACTAACGTATGTACTAAGTTTAGTAGTAGTGGGGGAGTAAATTAGTATCAATAAAATGTGTAAATTTATGAGCGATTATTTGAAATATGAAGTATCTAAGTCTGGACTAAACCTCTATTTAACTTTCATGATTTGTTATGGTTTATTATTGTTTTTAATTATATATAATATTTTATATTCCAATTTAATTTGGGTTAGCTTTTTTTATAAAACTGTTTTGAGAGTTTTGTAAAATGTTTGCTAACAAGCAAAATTGTTCAATAGTTAGATTTTCTGGGCGTTCATTTCCACTTAGTTTGATTTTTTCGAGAACAGTTTCAGTATGATCTGTTAGCTTTCGCAAGATATTTCTTATCATTTTTCTTCTTTGAGAAAAAATAATGTGGGTTATTTCAGCTAAGGTTTTTAGATTTACTGTAAACCTTTGAATAGGTAAAGGTTTCACTGTAATTACTGAAGAATATACTTTTGGTATTGGATAAAATTTATCAGGTTCAACATCAAATTCTTTTTTTATATTGCATAATAATTGGCTTAATATTGATAGAGAACCATAGTTTTTGGAATTAGGTTTTGCTACGATGCGATCTGCCACTTCTCTTTGAAACATTAATGTTAAATTTGTAAAATATTTTATATTATTTAACCATTTTAAAAATAAAGCCACTGAAATGTTATAAGGTAGATTAGCGATAATTTTGACTGGACGTTTTATTAATTTTTCTTCCATAACAGATAATGCATCTGCTTTTATAATTTTGAAGTTTTTGTGTTGTTTATATTGTTTGTTTTTTAATAAGTTATTACAATATTTTACTAAACTACCATCTTTTTCTATAGCAAGTAAAGATTTTGGATTATGTGTTAAAATTTCATTTGTTAGTAAACCATGTCCAGGACCAATTTCAATAACGTTGAAGTTTCTTAGGTTACCGGCTAAAACTACCATTTTTTTTGTTATTTTATTCGATAAAATAAAGTTTTGTCCTAGGTTTTTTTGCGGTTTTAATAAAAAAAAGTTTTTCATACTTACTATATCCATGTTATATGAAATTTTAAATTATGTAAAATTTTAAATTTGAAAATCAGTTGACGAAGATTCGTTTAATATCATAATACAATGAGAAATTGTATCATAACATAAACATGTAATGATGCCGGTTTAGCTCAATTGGTAGAGCAACTGACTTGTAATCAGTAGGTTGTCAGTTCGACTCCGACAGCCGGCACTTTTATGGGTGAAACCGAGGATGTCTTTTTTAATAGTAGCAAATTGGAAAATGAATGGAACGCGTTCCTTATTTGTTGATTTTATAAGTAAGCTTAACAGTAAGAGTGATGAGTTTTCATCTAAACTAGTAATTTGTCCGCCTTTTACATCATTTCCAGATAATTTAGAGTTAAGTAGCAATATTAGCATAGGAGCTCAGAATTGTCATTATAAAAAATTTGGTTCTTATACTGGAGAAATTAGTGTAAAAATGTTAAAGGAATTAGGATGTACTTATGTAATATTGGGACACTCTGAAAGAGTTAATGAAACTGATAACCAAATAAAGTTAAAATCGGAAATAGCAATAGAATACGGTTTATGTCCGATAATTTGTGTTGGTGATAATATAAGAGATTACGAGAACAATAAGATAATGATGATAATAGAACATCAGTGTAAAATTCGTTTACCAACGCATGGCGAATACATTATAGCATATGAGCCAGTATGGGCAATAGGTACTGGACGTATACCAAGTAGTGATACGATTGCAGAGGTAGTAGAAGTAATAGAATCTTGTGTTAGTAAAAAACGTTGTATTTATGGTGGTTCAGTTAGTTCAAAAAATGTAGAAAATTTATTAAGTATATCAGGTATATCAGGTCTTTTAATAGGAAGTTTGAGCTTAAACTTTGATCAATTCTATAAAATAATTCAGCAAGTCGAAAGGGTATATTAATTTTTATGTAATTTGTAGTTTACAAAAATAATTTTAGTGAAAAAGTATAATCCCCTTAAGAGAACGGAGTTTAGTGGAGGTTATGTTGAAATTTGTGCGATTATTTGATAAGTTTTCTTCTATGAATAGAGAATGCGCGTTAAGTTACCAATTTTATTGATTCTAATTGTACTTTTAAGATGTAAGAAATTGATTTTTATATCATTTTGTATGATTAAAATAGTTTATATGAACGGGGGAGGATTGTGAGAATAGAATCTTCATAGCTTGAAATAGTGTGTTAATTTTATTTTGTAACTATGAAGTTTTTGTTGATATTTTAATACGGGGTATTTTTAATATAACATTTTAATATAGGGTGTGGCTTATAAAATATTGAGTTTTATGGAAAAATCTTCATTGGATTAAGTTATTACTTAAGTTTAAAGCTTAAAAGAGGGGGGAGATATTGTGGATACTCGTATAAAATTAGCATATAAAGATGTAAATTTAGATGTTGTTTCTTGTTTTTTTTTTTTCAATATACTTGCAAGCTAAAATAGATAATTCATATAAAATTAGCATTGGTATAGCGAGTCCTATTTGACTTAGTACATCAGGTGGAGTTAGGATTGCGGCAATGATAAAAATTGCTACTATCGCGATTCTACGTTTATCTGATAGGTTTTTTACGGCAAGTAGTTTGACCCTAACCATTAATATAAGTATAACTGGAATTTGAAATGCAATACCAAAAGCAAACATAAATTGAAGAACTAAATCTAGGTATTCACTGACTGATGGCATAAATTCTATTGGTATGCCGAAGGATTTACCGCTATGCTCGAAAGCGATAAAAAATTTCCATGCTAAAGGAAATATATAGTAATAAACTACCGCAGCTCCAGTTATGAATAAAATTGGTGTTATAATTAAGCATGGTAGCAACACTGTTTTTTCGCTTTTATATAAGCCAGGTGCTAAAAACATATAAAATTGCCATGCGAATACAGGGAAAGAGAATAAAAGTGCGCTCATTAGTGCAACTCGAAGATATACAAAAAATGCTTCTGTTAAATCTGTGTATATCAAAGAAAAATCATTATTATTTTTCATAACTTCTATTAAGGGTGCAAGTAGAAAGCGATATATACTTTCTTTAAAGAAATAACAAAAACCAAAAGTAATACAAAAAAATAAAAAGCTAAAAATAATTCTTCCCCTAAGTTCTGCAAAGTGTTCATAAAATGAAATGTGTTTATCTTTATTCATATTTATTTTGTTTTTATGTGTTATTATAGCACAATAATACTATGTCCAACATTCTTAGAGAGAATGCCCATTCGTTGTCATACCATGCTGCGATTCTATAAATATCACCAGTCACATATGTACTTGCTAAATCTATAATTGCACTATAAGGGTTATGTATAAAGTCTACTGAAACTAAAGGTTCTTCGCATACGGAAAGTATGTCGTTTACTGAATTTTTAAATATTTCATTTATTTTTTCAACTGTTGTTTTCTTTTCAGCTATAAATTTAAAGTCAATCATAGAAACATTGCTAGTGGGAACTCTGATGGCTATACCATCTAGTTTTCCTTTTAGTTTAGGAATAATAAAACCGATTGTTTTTGCTGCTCCGGTTGTTGTTGGTATAATGGATAATCCACAAGCTCTTGCTCTACGTAGATCTGTGTGATTGCTATCAAGAATGTTTTGATCATTTGTATACGAATGTATGGTAGTCATAAAGCCACTTTTTATTTTTAAGTTAGTGTGTAGAACTTGCACAATAGGGGCTAAACAATTTGTAGTACAAGAGCCGGCTGATATTACTTTGTTTTCTTTTTTTAGCATATTATTATTCACACCATAGATTATTGTTACATCTGCATCTAAAACTGGAGCAGAGACAATTATTTTTTTTGCATTGTGCATTATTGCTTCTGCATAACTGTTAAGTTTACCGGTGCATTCGAATACTACATCGACGTTCCAAGGAATATCTTCTGGTTTTTGTTTTTTGTATAAAAAAAATTTTTTACCGTTTATAGAGATCCAGTTTTGGTATTCGTCAAAATCAATATTACCATTAAATTTTCCATGAGTAGAATCATATTTAATTAAGTGTGCGTGTTGTCTAGCATTTAGCGATCCGTTTACTGATATAATTTCTATACGTTTATTGTATTTTTCTATTTCAAAAATAGCACGTAGTAAACTTCTACCTATTCTACCAAGACCATTAATTCCTATACGAATTTTATCACTCATTTGAAAATTTTGTTACTTAAAAGTGATCTAATATTTAATATCTATTAATTTAATTATAAAGAATATAAAATAAGAATCAAAAGAGTTTTAATGGATTTATATTACAATAAAACTATAATTTTATTTAACAGGTTGACCTTACATTATTTTATAATCTATTATTTTGTCAATAGGAGTGATAAAAGGTATAGGAAGGGATAAACGTTGGTTACAATCTTTTCCCCTTAGGAAAAGAGCAATTTGTTTTATAAACAACCTTTTATTGTAATTTTATTTATTATAAGTATATTATAAGTAATATATGTGTGGTGTGATTCATTTTAATGATGAATCTATTCATATCAAAATACATACAATAACGATAATACGTGTATTGTTATAGTGGTGATTTTGATTTTGTTTTATTATATAAATTGGTGTATATATGTGGAAGTTATTGAAAATGGGACTATTTTATAGTACTTATTATATTAAAATAACGATGCATAACAATGCAGTAAATTGATAAGTTAGCTTATGTTAAATGTTGTTGCGTTTTGGTCCATTTTATGGAAATAGATATTAAATGTAGTGTTTTAGCATATAAAATTGTCCCCCATTTAAACTATAGATTTTAATGAAGTTAAAGTTTAATGGGTTAGAGTTTTGACAATTTTTAATATGAGATAGTGAAATAGAAGTTAGTTAGTTAATATATGAGAACTTTTGTGTATGATTAGGTGTATGATTAAGACTACATTAAGGTTAAGATATAAAATAAATGAAGGTAACTGAGTAAGTGTTTCTGTTGTGAAATTTGAGAAGTACTGTGTTTTGTATATGAAATAGCCTTTTATCAATGAAGTTTACGTTGTCTTGGTTACTAGAATACTTGGAAACCAATGCTAGTTTAGAAGAAATTATTGATAAGCTAACTCATATAGGGTTGGAAGTGGAAAATGTAGTTGATAATACTAAACTAGGTGGATTCCTTGTAGTAAGGATATTGGATATCATGTCTCACCCTGGTTCTGATAGATTAAAACTATGTCAAGTAGATAATGGGAGTAGACTTCTACAAGTAGTCTGTAGTGCAAGTAATATTAAAAGAAATATGAAAACTGTGCTTGCACCTATCGGTAGTAGATTTCCAGAAAGTAACTTTTTGATTGAATCAAAAAGTATACAAGGAATATTAAGTGAGGGAATGTTTTGTTCTACTTCTGAAACAGCATTCTTACAAGAAGAAAGTGAAGAAATAATTGAGCTCTTTGATGATTATCAAGTGGGAGACAGATTTTTTAGTCATGATTATGTAATTGATATAAATATCACTCCAAATCGTGGAGACTGTTTAAGTGTTTGGGGAATAGCACGTGACTTATCAGCGACAGGAATTGGAAGATTAAAAGTTTTAAATATTCCAAAGCTTGTACATAGTGTAAATTCGCCAATTAATGTCAAAGTTCTTGATAAAGAAAGTTTTATTAGTGGAATATATATCACTAATTTAAAAAATACAAAAAGTCCGAAATGGTTAAAGGATAGACTTCAGTTGATAGGATTACAATGCATTTCTACAATAGTTGATATTATTAATTATATTATGATATCTTTTGGGCGTCCATTACATATATATGATGCAAAAAAAATAGAAGGAGAGCTTATAGTACGTAAAGCAAATAGTGGAGAAAAATTTATTGATTTAAATAATAAAGAGCACTTACTAAACAATGATATAAATGTTGTTTCTGATAAGAGAAATATCCATGCAATTGCTGGAATCATAGGAGGAAAATTTAGTGAATGTACTGCTGAAACTACTGATATTTTTTTAGAATCTGCTTGGTTTAATTCTATTTCTATTACTAAATCTTCAAAGCAACTTGGTATTTCTACAAATTCAAGTCGTAGATTTTCACGTTCAGTTGATCCTGGATTTATTATTGATGGGCTTAATCTTGCAACTTGTATGATTTTAGAATTATGTGGTGGAGAAGTATCAAGTATAATTTCTTCTGGAAGTTTAGATACAGTTAACAATGTTAAAGTAAATTTTAATTATAAAGATATAAATAGATTTGGTAGTATATCTATATCACCTGATGAATCATTTAATATTTTATCAAAACTTGGGTTTAAGATTGATAGGAAAATTGAAAATAATTGGAGTGTACAAGTACCAAGCTGGAGGCCAGATATAGCAATACCGGCAGATTTAATTGAAGAAGTAGTAAGGATATATGGTTTTGATAAAATAAAGGAGGAGCCATTAATAGGTAATATTGAAATAGAAACAAGTTTATACGATGATTTACGTATTTTAATGACAAGTAGAGGATTTCACGAGGTATTTACTTGGTCTTTTACAAGTGAATTCATAGCTGAAAAATTTGGTTATTCGGATAAGTTATTTATCATTGATAATCCATTTAAAAAAAATTTAAATATAATGAGACCAAGTGTCATACCAAGTTTATTGCAGATTGCTACAAATAATATTTCACATGGAATATCTGATCTTGCAATTTTTGAAATTGGGCCAGTGTATAATAGTATTGATCATCCTAAATATATTTTGAGTGGAATTAGATCAGGAAATAATTTACCAAGAAATCATTATAATTCTAATAGAATATCAGATATTTTTGATGTAAAGGCTGATATTCTAATAGCTTTAGAATTTCTTAATATTGATTGTGATATTTTAACAATAGAGAGAGCAAAAAAAAAATATTATCATCCAGGAAAATCAGGTACCCTTTCTTTTAAAAACAAAATAACAATTGGTCATTTTGGTGAGTTAGATTCAAGTATATTAGATATTTTTGATATCAAGCAAAAAGTTGTAAGTTTTGAGATAATATTAGAAAATATCATAGACTTACCAATAAATAGAAAAAAATTTATTAATTATAAATATCGAGGTGTAAAGCGGGATTTTGCCTTTATTGTAAACAAGAATATAGCAGCGGGCAATATTATTAATACGATAAAAGAAAGTTCAGATCTCATTACTGAAGTTTTAGTATTTGATATATATCATGGAGATGATTTAGGATCTGATAAAATTTCTATAGCATTATCAGTTATTTTTCGCTCTCCAACTCATACTTTAACTGAAGAAGAAATTCGTAGAGAATCAAATGCTATTATTAATTTAATGCATAAGAGTGTAGGAGGAATTTTAAGATATTAGGTTTTGATTAATAAGTTTTGTTATCAAAATTTGATACAGTGATTTTACAGGAATTTTATTAGAAGTTTTAAACATTAACATAAAGAATAACATATTCTAAATATAGAATTTGTTTTGATAGAGATTTCTGTAGATTTTTTAAATCTATGATACTGTAATAAATTAGATTTTTGTTGAATTGATTGAGAATTTAAATGGTAAAAAGGTATAGAATGTTTGATTGGTTTTTATAGGTTTAGTAAAAATTTAGCATTTTATCAAATTTGATAAAGAGAAATTTAATAGCTTATAAAAGCTTTTTATTTTTAACAGTAAATATTTTTATTCCCTTTATATAGGGGTGAATATATTGTCGTTGTTTATTAAACATTATTAAATATGAGGTTGTTATATAGTTAAAATTAATTATCGGTATTTATGTGTTTATTTGGTGAGATTTACAAAAGCAAAATTTGTATGTGATAGATGTAAATTATCTTGTAATTACAGACTATTTGTCTATTTAAGATTTCTTCTTTATAAGAATATACATTCTATAGAAGATATATTTTTATACTACATCTATTTTTATTCATTTAAAAATTTAAAATGAGAATATAGTTTCTATTTTATTTTAGTTAGTTGATGAAATAAAAATTTTTAGTTAGATTATTTAGTGCTGAAGTTTTTTGTATTTCAAATTTTTTTGTAAATTACGACAAATGCAGTAGCATAATCTCTATCATCACTTAACGAAAGGTGAATTATTATGTGATTTTCAAGAATGTAATTTTTATTGTTAATGGTTAAATATGGTTTTCCCTTTATATCATTATATATTTCTATATCTTTCATTGTAATACCTAAGCTGAATCCAATACCAAGCGCCTTAACGAAGGCTTCCTTTGCTGCAAAGCGTTTGGCAAAATATTTTGCCCTTATTTCCTGGCTATTATATTTTTTACTTATCTTTATTTCGTAATCGGTATAGACTTTATTGAGGAATTTCTTTCTGTATTTTTGCAGCATTCTCGATATCTTTGGTATGTACACTATGTCAACTCCTATACCGAGTATCATTTTGTGTTGAAACGGTTTATTACTTCTTCAATCTGCATTTCTTTAATTTCTCCGTTTATTCTATTTTTTACTTCGACTATATTTTTATTTGCTGTTTTTTTTCCGACAATTATTTGCCATGGCAAACCTATTAAATCCATTCTAGAAAATTTTACTCCTACACTTACTTCAGTATCATCGTAAAGTACTTTATCGCTTTTTAGAGCTCTATATATTTTTTCTGCAATTCTTATACATTCACTTGTTTTTGTTTGTAAGTTAATTAAACCAATCTTAAAGGGAGCTATTGCTTCTGGCCAAATGATGCCTTTTTCATCGTGAAAAGTTTCTATTATTGCACCAATAATTCTTGAAATTCCAATACCTGACGAACCCATATGTATATTAATATTTTTTTTATTATGAGATGTAACCTTTACATTCATTGGACCTGAATATTTATCACTAAAATAAAAAATTTGTCCTATTTCAATGCCTTTACTGATATTTAATTGTTCTTGTATTATAGGACATGTATCAGGGTGATACATATCACTTGTAACTGCATATATATTTCTTAGATTTTCGATATCATCATTTTTTAGTAATTCGAAGAATTTATTATCGTAGTATAAAGTACTTTCACCAGTGCTTGTTAAAATATGAAATTCATGACTTAGACTTCCTCCCATTAATCCTGTATCCGCCCTTACTCCAATTGGAGTAAGTCCTATACGTCTAAAAATTTTTAGGTAAGTTTTATACATTGAATTATATGAATTTATAGCGCTTTGATAATCTATATCAAAGTTATAGGCGTCTTTCATTAAAAATTCTCTACTTCTTATAACGCCGTAACGAGGTCTAATTTCGTCTCTAAATTTCCATTGAATCTGATATAAACAAAGTGGTAAATCTTTGTAGCTTTTTATAGTATTTCTAATTAAGTCAGTTACCATCTCTTCGTGCGTTGGACTAAAAAGCATATCGCTTTTATATCTGTCTTTAATGCGGAGCATTTCTTTACCATAATTATTGTAACGTCCTGATTCTTGCCAAAGACTTGCTGGTTGCAAACAAGGCATCAGTATTTCAATTGCACCAGCCTTATTCATTTCATCTCTTACAATGTTTTCTATATTTCTAAGTACGCGCAGACCGAGTGATAACCAAGAATAAATACCAGATGCTGTTTGCTTGATTAAGCCAGCGCGCAGCATATATTGATGAGATATGATTTCAGCACTTGCTGGTATTTCTTTTAAAGTTGGTAAATAGTATTCAGACAGATACATTTATGAACTTAATTTTATTAAATAATTTAGTATAATTAAATTTTTTTATAAGCAAATTTTTTTCGAAAGTAAGAAGAAAGGAATGTCATTGTCCATAAGAATTTTCATTAGCAAAGCACATATCTAAATATTTCATTTGCTATAGTAATATCTTGGCGTGGAACTTTACCATATTCTATAAACACGGAGATCGCATAGCGAGGATTATAATATGGACCATAAGCTATAAACAATTTATGACTTTCACCTTTAGAATTTATTTCTGGAGTACCGGTTTTACCAGCAATTTGTATAAATTTCTTTTTTTCATAGAAATTTCTTGAATTTATTTTAGCTTTATGATTCATGACGTGAAATATAGCCTTTCGAATTATATTAAGATGTTTTTGACTTATATCAATATCGGAAAAATTTTGTGTAATTTTATCCATCTCAACAACATGAGGAATTACTTTTTTTCCTGTTGCGATTCTTGTTGCAAGAACAGCAAGCTGTAAAGGCGTTGTAAGTAAGTATCCTTGTCCTATAACTAAATTAATGGTATCACCTAAATACCACTGTGAGTATAATTTTTGCGCACGCCATTCTTTATCTGGTAATAATCCTGAAGCTTCTTCTCTAAATGTTCCAACCAGTGGTCCATTACCGATACCGAATTTTTTAGCTATTTCTATTAGAGAATCTATATTTATTTTCTTTCCTATGTTGTAAAAATAAGTATTACACGAAAGGGCCATTGCTTCGTTTAAGGATACATATCCGTGCGCCTTACTTTTTAGACAACGAAATTTTCGATCTCCTATTATCATGTGCCCTTCACAGAAAAATTTTTCTTCCGGTATAAATATACCATCTCTTAAGGCTGCAAGTGCAACTATTACTTTAAATATTGAGCCTGGAGGAATCTGATAAGATAATGCCCTATTCACAAGTGGTAATGAAGAAGTGTTTAGACTTTTCCAAGTTTTATTAGATAATTTATTAGTAAAGAGATTATTATCATATGAAGGAGAATTGTATAATGTTAAAATTTCTCCATTGTTTACATCCATAACTACTATGGAGCCTTTATGATCTTGAAATATTTCTGCAGTTTTTTTTTGTAAATTGATATCAATCGTTAGTTGAATGTCTTGTCCATCTTGTTGCGGTATATTTAATAATTCTCTTATAGGGTGTCTTTTGGAATTTATTTCTTGTTTAGATTTTCCTGGTTTACCTTTTAATATGTAATCATAAGTATACTCGATGCCACTTATCCCTACTTCTATCGTTTTTTGATGTTTTTTTGTATATCCAAGTATGTGAGAACATATTGGACCAAATGGATAGTAACGTTTGTAAAGAGAATTTATTTCTGATCTTGAGGATTTTATCAAATTAGATTTAATCGTCGTTAATACTTGTAGGTTATTTTTTTCATTAAAAACTTTTTGTTTCTCAAACAAAATTTGATTTGTCGCAAGTTCAATACCATTTCTATCTAAAATTCTTCCTCGTTTAGGTAAAATACAAGCAATTTGTATTCTATTGTTATTGGATAACATTTCGTATTTTTGTCTATTTTTTATTTGTAAATTGTATAATCTATAACTAAAAATTGCAGAGATGATAATTTGAATACTGCCCAATATAAATGTTCTTCGGTTAAAAACTTTATTTTTTATTAATGTAAACATATAATACATAACGATGATCTCAGATAATAATTTTTGATTTTGCGACTAGATATGAGGATATTCTCATACAATGAAACATAGACTGTAAAGGTTAGTATATATATAAATAAATTTAACTATACAATAGTAGTATAAACGTAAATTCATAATATTATAATTCACATTTAGTTGTGTGCATTATTTATTAAATTGAACGTGATAGAATAAGGTTTTTACTTTTTACACAATTTGTTTATAATTAAGTACTACAGAAAATTTTATTGATTTAGTGTTAATAAATTAAGTGAGAGGGTTTTTATAAAACTAATTTAAAAGTTAACAACCAAGTTTTGTATTGCTTTTTGATTTTATAAGACAAGGAGTACTTTTATATTTATTTTTAATTATTAATTACAGTAGGTAGTGCTATATTTTTTTTTGACTAAACAAAACGTCTCTCTAATTTAGTAATTTAGTTAATGATCTTTATTGACGAAAATCTAAGAAATTTAAAACAGCACATTGCTTAATATGCTGATATTTTACAATATGTTGATAGGTAATAAAGAATTTTTTAAAAGCTAGAGTATTTTTTTTAAAAAGTTAGAGTATAATATATAGAATTTTTTATATAGTTAACTTTCACTTAATGATTATGCTGAGTTTAGATTGTTTTTATAGCGATAATGCTGAGTTTATAGAGGAAATGTATAATCGTTATTTACAAAACGATAAGTCAATTGGAAGAGATTGGCATAGAATATTTTCAGAAAATTTAGAAGTGAGTCAGATGAAATGTTATAATAACATACGGGACGTAATTAAGGATAGAAATTTAGATTCTACTAAACTAGTAAGTCTTTTTAGACTTTATGGTCATTTTTTTGCAAATCTTAATCCATTGTCGTCTTATGTGAACGAAGAAATAAATTTTCAGAAGTATTCTGGTTTTTCTTCAAAGTGTGACACTGGGATATATAGGAATATTTATTGTAAGGATATTGGTTTTGAATTTATGCATATTTCTTCCTATGAAGAGAGAGAGTGGTTACAGGAAAAAATTGAAAATCAAGCTTATACTTTAAGTTCTCAGCGCAAAAAGGAAATATTTGAATGTTTAATTGAATCTGAGATGTTTGAGCAGTTTCTTCATATAAAGTTTCCTGGATATAAACGTTTTTCTATTGAAGGAAGTGAGTCAGTTATTATTGCAATTGAAAAAATTATTAGTGACTCTGTAGTTTTTGGCGTTGAAGAAGTGGTTCTTGGTATGACTCATCGTGGACGACTTAGTGTTTTAGCTAAGGTTATGGGAAAAGAATATGCAGAAATATTATCTGAATTTCAGGATAATATTGTATATTCAAGAGATCTTGGGATATCTGGCGATGTTAAATATCATCTCGGTTATTCTTCTGATAGAGTACTTACTAATGGTAAGAAAATACATTTGAGTTTGTGTTATAATCCGTCTCATCTTGAAGCTATAACACCAGTTTTACTTGGAAGAGTAAGAGCAAAGCAAAATACAAAATCTGTACTTGGAATATCGATTCATGGTGATGCAGCTCTAACTGGTCAAGGTGTATTTGCTGAAACTCTGATGTTAGGTAACATTGATGGTTATAAGGTGAATGGGGTTATACATATTGTTATTAATAACCAAATTGGTTTTACTACAGCATCACATCGTACACGATCATCTTTTTATTGTACTGATATAATTAAATCTATAGAATCTCCAGTATTTCACGTTAATGGTGATGATCCTGAAGCTGTGAGTTTTGTCGCAAGTTTGGCGATGGAATATAGGCAAAAATTTCAAAAAGACGTGATGATTGATATAATATGTTATCGTAGATATGGTCATAACGAAGGAGACGAACCAAGTTTTACTCAGCCGATTATGTATAAAACAATATCGAAACATAGAACTTTAGGGGAGTTGTATGAGATGAAATTAGTTTTAGAAAAAGTGTTGAGTATTGATGAAGTAAATAAGTTACGTAGTGAATTTAAGATAAAATTAAATGAAAGTTTTATTAAATCAGTAGCTTATATCGTTAAAAAACCAGATTGGTTTTATGGTGTTTGGTCGAAGTTTAGAAGAGCAAAATTGAATGATTTAAGTGAATATTACACGTATTCTGGTGTTGAATTAGATAAGTTAAAAAGACTTGGTATACAAATAAATAGTAATATTCCTAATAATTTTAATATTAATCATAAAGTTAAAAAAATTCTTGATAGAAGAATGTGCAGTATAAGTTCTGGTCACAATATAGATTGGGCTACAGCTGAAAGTCTTGCATTTGCATCCTTACTTATGGAAGGAGTGAGAGTCCGTTTATCTGGACAAGATTCTGGACGTGGTACTTTTTCGCATCGTCATTTAAAGATTGTTGATCAAATGACAGAAGAAATATTTGTTCCATTGAATAATATAGATGAAAATCAGGCTCGTTTTGATATCATAGATAGTGCTTTATCTGAATATGCTGCGATGGGCTTTGAGTATGGATATAGTCTTGACTCTCCGCACTCACTTATATTATGGGAAGGACAATTTGGTGATTTTGCAAATGGTGCGCAAATAGTGATTGATCAATTTATTGTATCTTCAGAAACAAAGTGGCTGCGGTCAAGCGGTTTGGTTTTATTATTACCTCATGGTTACGAGGGACAAGGACCAGAACACAGTTCTGCACGTATAGAAAGGTTTTTACAACTTTGCGCAGAAGACAATATTCAAGTAGTTAACTGTTCTACTCCAGCAAATTATTTTCATGTTTTACGTCGGCAAATTCATCGTGATTTTCGTAAACCCTTAATAGTATTTACACCTAAATCATTGTTACGTCATAAGAAAGTAATTTCTAATTTATCTGATTTTAATGGGGAATTTCTCGCATTAATTCCAGAACATAGAATAGATTTAGTTTCAGATGATAAAATACGTAAAGTAATAATATGTAGCGGTAAAATTTATTTCGATATAATCGAAGCATGTGAACAAAAAAAAATAAACGATATAGCAGTAATACGTTTAGAGCAGTTTTATCCATTTCCTACTGACAAATTAAGTACTGAGCTTAAAAAGTATAAAAATGCTAGGGTTATATGGTGCCAGGAAGAACCAAAAAATATGGGGGGGTGGTTTTTCGTTAATCCATTGATAGGTGATATATTATCTAATTTTGATATTCAGATGAAAAGAGATTATGGATGTATTGCAAGGCCTGCTGCTGCATCTCCTGCATGTGGATATACTAGTATTCATAATCAACAGCAAGAAGAAATTTTAAAGCAGGTTATACAGTATATTTAAAAATAATATTATTTGCTTTTGATAACTTTCATTTATTTTATATAAAGATTTTATCTTATAAAATATATTAGTATTATGCACTATTGTTAATTTAAAAAACTTATTAGAACAATAAGTTTATTTTTAATAGGGGGGAATACTAAAAACCTATTAGCCTTAGTAATTTTAAATATTCTTTTTCTCTTATTCAGGTAATATTCATCTTATGGTTTGTATTATTAAGGGATTTATTAAAAAATTTTTTAAATTATTTTATTTTTTAATTTAATAAAATTATTATAATAGTTTTATATATATTAGTATCAACTAATTTGCCTTGATAATATAAAATATTATAATTATGTATTTACAGTAGTTTGTTTTGTGAAGTTAATAGTAGTGATACGGAATAATTTATTTTAAGGTCTGATATAAATAATGTATAATATTTTAGGAAAATTTTTATATAGTTTTATTTGAAAGGGATTTTTATAAATAGAATTATACAATTTTGCTCGTGGAAGAACAAAGGTGCTTATTTGTTACAATAACTGGTTTACCAAATGCTGGAAAATCTACTTTGATCAATAGTATTGTAGGTGAAAAGATTGCGATTGTTACTTCTAAAATGCATACAACTAGGACAAAAATAAATGGTATTATAGTACGTGGTAATACACAAATTGTTTTTCTTGATTCTCCCGGTATATTACCTTCTACAAAAACAAAACTAGAAAAAATTTTAGTTAAATCTGCATGGTCAGCAATTAATAGTGGTGATATTACTTTATTGCTAATTGATGTTAGTAATTATTTAATAAATATAGAGAAAATTAAAATCTTGTTTACAAGATTGCGATACATAAGGCAAAAATGCATTTTAGTTATTAACAAAATTGATCTTATAGGGAAAATTGAATTAAAAATCGCGTATAAGCATTTAGATATTATTTATAAGTTTAAAAAGATTTTTGCGATATCAGCACTAAGAAATGATGGACTTTCTGATTTAATAAATTACTTATGTAGGGTTGCTCCGGTAAATTCTTGGTTTTTTGACAAAGATCAAATAACTGATTCTTCGAAGAATTTTTTATCATCTGAGATTACTAGGGAAAAATTATTTTTTAATTTACGTGAAGAATTACCATATTCTATAACTGTTGCGACTGAGAGAATTCAAAAGGATAAAGATGGGAGTTTAATTATAAAACAGATTATCTTTGTTCTAAGGGAAAATCATAAAAAAATAGTGTTGGGAAAAGATGGCAATAATATTAAAAAGGTTGGTATTGATGCACGTGTAGAATTAGGAAAGTTATTTAAATGTAAAGTTCATTTGTTTTTATTCGTAAAAGTGAGAAATTGGGTTGATTATCCGGAAAGGTATATAGGCAATGTTTAATTCTTTATTAGTATTTGATATCGAAACTATACCAGATTTAAAATCTGGTAAAGATTTACTCAATGTTTATGGTAATATTTCGGAAAATAAAAAAGATGCATTGAAATGTAGTTTTGGTATAACAAATGGGCAAAATCTTTTTCTCCGTCAACTTTTTCATAAAATTATAGTTATAGGTTTTTTGTTTTGTGATATAAGTTGTAAAAATGGATATGAGGTATTTACATTACAGGAAATTAAGTCTGACAGTATATTGGACATTAATGAAAAAGAATTAGTAAAAGGATTTTTCGATTGTATATCAAAAAAAAGACCGAGGTTAGTTTCATTCAATGGACGAGCTTTTGATATACCAGTACTAAAATACCGTGCTATAATTTATGGTGTTCGGGGAGAGCATTTTTACAAAGCTGGTGATAAATGGAATAATTATAATCAAAGATATAGTAGTGATTGGCATTGTGATTTACTTGAATCTCTTTCTGATTTTGGTGCTTCTACGAGAGTAAAAATGAATGAGGTTTGTGCGGTATTTGATCTTCCCGGCAAAATCGATGTTGATGGATCGCAAGTTATAGATCTATATAATAGTGGTAGAGTACGGGAGATTAGAGAATATTGTGAAATAGATGTAGTTAACACTTATTTGATCTATTTAAAGCTTGTCCATTTTCAGGGAAAAATTTCAACTGAAAGTTATAATAAAAATATAGAGGAGTTGCTTTTAAAATGCGAAAAAAAAACATATTTAAAAAAGTTTAAAGAAGAATGGAAAATAATTTGTGGAGGAAAGTTTTACATTTAAGATATTAAATGGTAATCTAAAAAAGAAGATTAATTTGCTAGAGTTTAAGGCGCCTGAGCTGGATTATATAATAAAGTAAAAAGTTTAAGGTTAAAAATTTTTATGTAAAGATATAAGGTTTTGTTATGTTTTAATAACATGATTTATTTTTTAACTTTGTTTTATAAAACAAAGTTTGTTTGGGATTTGCATATTTTAAATATTTTTGTTAATTTTTAAGATAGATTAATTAAAAGAATTTTGATCAATTTGTTTTATAGAATTTTTCGACGAGATAGTTTGTGTGTTATTTTATATTATTTTAAAAATGATCAACTCTCGTCTAGAAATGTAGAAGTATACAAACAAGATAAAATATATTTTGAAATGTAGTGTTTTTGTATGATGAAAGGTAAAGTGTTGTTTTTTATTTTATAAATTAAGAATGTAAGTAACATAATTAGTGGGACTAGTGCGATTCGAACGCACGACCCCTGGATTAGGAATCCAATGCTCTATCCTACTGAGCTATAGTCCCATTTTATATTTTGTTAATTACAATTGTGTAAATAATATAACAAAGAATTTTATACTTTTCTAATTTCACGTTTTATTGATTTATTGTAATATTACAAGGTAATAATTAAAGTTTTTATATATATTAAAAAAAGACAAGATATCTTATTAATCCGTAGTTATTATAATTTATTATAATAATAAATTTAAAAGTAATAATGATTTTTAAAATACAAAAAGGAAAGTTTCATGTGTTTATTCTGGATTATTTTTATAAATGTTAAATGAAATTGTGATTTACGAAATAGATAGTAATATAATGTAAAACTTTTAAAAGTGAATGTTTACCATTTTGTAGTGTAGATTTATTTTATGTATATAGGAAGTCAGAAAAATTCTGGGTCTAATTTTAAATTAGTGACATTAGTGAGATTTTAGTAAGTTTTATTTTTATTTATGAGAAATTGGCTAGTCAATTTAATAGTGTGTTTTAAATTTGATTTATTTAATTATGTTTGGAAAAATTAAAAATTTTTATCTTCTTTTGGACAAGATGATATAATTTGTATATTAATTACTTGATTAAATCAAGTCTACTTTCTAAGTTTTAATGTTTAATGGAGGTGAAAATGAGTTTAGGGCCGTGGCAGTTATTTCTAGTTTTGATAATAATACTTGTTTTGTTTGGTGCAGGCAGGTTACCTCAAGTTATGAGTGATTTGGGAAAGGGTATAAGAAATCTCAAACAAGAACTTAAGGATTCAGAAAAATTATCATCTAATGAACCTGATCGTTAATGTGTATTTGTTTAGCTTTGCGGTACACGTTTTGCGTATCGCTTGGCTTTTTTTAAGATAGAAAAGAGAGAAATTAATAAAGAATATTGAAATATTTCGATAATTGTGCTAATAAGGGGGGGATTGTTTATTGGGAGAGTGATGCAAGAAAGTGAGAAGTTGACTTCTGACCTTTTGAAGGAGATCGCACATACTGAGAGTTACGGTGATGAGAAGATAACGTTATTTGATATAAAAGCAGCTTTGCATGAGCGTGGTTTTGGTATTTTAATAATTATTTTTTCTTTACCGTTGTCAGTACCTATACCTGTTCCGCCAGGTTATACAACTATATTTTCTATACCTCTGATCTTGCTTTCATTGCAATTTCTTCTTGGGTTTAATTCTCCTTGGATGCCTTGTTGGTTAGAAAAAAGATCTTTTCAACGTTCAACGTTGGCTTTTGTTGTAGAAAAAACTTTTTCTTCTTTTAAAAGGATAGAAAGTTTTATGAAACCAAGGATGTTTTTTATTTTCTGTAGGTTAGGTGAAAAAATTTTAGCATTTATAATGTTACTTTGTGCATTATCGATAGCAATTCCCTTACCATTAACTAATTTTATTCCGGCTATAGGTACGATTCTTATTTCACTTGGCATTGTGAATAGGGATGGATTCCTTTCTATACTAGGGGTTTTGATATCTTTATGCGGGTTATTACTTACTGTTATTGTAATTGTCAAGGGACCACAACTTTTGTTTGGAGCGTTTTCTTTTTTAAAAAGTTTTATATATGGTTAAGCTCTATAATACTTTAACAAAAAAAAAGAGTTTTTTATACCGTTTGATAAAAATCATGTAAGAATGTATGTTTGCGGACCAACGGTATACGATATGGTGCATATGGGTAATGCACGTTCTGTTGTTATTTATGATGTATTATTTCGGTTACTTAGATTTTGTTATAGTAATGTTACTTATGTGCGTAATATAACTGATATTGATGATAAGATAATTAATGTAGCGAATGAGAGGAATATTAGCGTAGAGAGTATTAGTGCTTTTTATACTAAAATCTTTCATGAAGATATGAAAAGTATAAATTGTATAGAGCCAACTTATGAACCAAAGGCGACTGAAAATATAAATTATATTATTGAGTTAATTGGATATTTGTTACAATCTGGTCATGCTTATGAATCTAATAAACATATATATTTTAGTATAGAATCTTATTCTGAATATGGTATATTATCTGGAAAAAAAGTTAGTGAATTGGATTATGGTAAAAGAGTTAAAATCGATGAAAATAAAAGACATCCAGGGGATTTTATATTATGGAAGCCTGCAAATGATATTGATTATAAACTTTTAAGTTATTGGGATAGCCCATGGGGAAAAGGAAGACCAGGATGGCATATAGAATGTTCAGCGATGTCATATGCTTATCTTGGTCAGGAATTTGATATTCATGGTGGTGGCGTAGATTTGCAATTTCCACATCATGAGAATGAAATTGCACAAAGTAGATCTGCATTCGTTGGATCAATGTTTGCAAAATATTGGGTACATAATGGTTTTCTTATGATGAATAAAGAAAAAATGAGTAAATCTTTATTAAATGTAGTTAGAGTAAGAGATTTACTTCATGGTGGAATTAAAGGTGAAGTGATACGTTATGCATTGCTCAAAACTCATTACAGAAAACCACTTGATTGGACTAGGAGTATTATCTCTGAATCGCGAGAAACTTTAAATAAGTTTTATCGATTATTACGTGATGTTGATACAGTGAATATTGAAAGAAGCGATGTGGAAGTTTTAAAAGATTTTATAGATGCTTTGAAAAACGATTTAAATATTCCTGAAGCTTCAATTGTGTTACATGAAATGGTAACAAAAATTAATGGGACAGGTAATAAAAATGATAAACTTAAGTTAATTAAGAGTTTTATTAAGAGTGCGAGACTTATTGGTTTTTTAGAATCGAATTATCAAGATTGGTTTATTTCTAATATAAGTTATCAAAAAATAGAAAATTTAATAAATTTAAGAAGAATAGCAAGACAAAATAAAGATTATGATATTGCTGATAAAATAAGAGAACAGTTAAAACGAATGGGAATTTCTATTTCTGATAGTAAAGATGATACGACAATTTGTTAATTTATATATGGAAAATTATTTTTTATTATTTACGGATAGTTTGATGTCATCGCTTATTTTACCTGTGTATCAGGGTTTTGTGTTTCGTACTATGTTGTATTTTAGGCTGTATTATAATCCATTGCTTATATTATTTTTTGGAATATTTGGATCAAGTCTTGGTGGGGTAATAAATTGGTATTTAGGTAAAATGACGATTTTTGTTAGAAAATTATTTCATAAAATGAGTAACGAATATAAAACACCTAAAATTGTTACAAATTTATTAATTTGTGCAGTTGTATTGTTTTTTTCATGGGTACCAGTGTTTGGAAGTGTAATTCAAATACTATCAGGTTATTTTAGATCAAATTTTAGAGTTTTCGCTTTGCTAACTATTTTATCTAATTTTTTTCATTTATTGTATCTTATTATTACTATTTGTTAAGAGATTTGTTTTTAACGAATTTTATTAAAATTTTTGTCTAGAGATGCTTCAATGTGATTGATTTGTAATTGATTAATATTTTGAGAATTTTCTTTTGATTTACATTTTACAATATTTTGTATGATATAATTATCAGCTTGTGAAAGTTATTCGAGTTTTAATTTTTGCAATAAAATTAAAGGTTATACAGATGTTTTATTATGGTATTTAAAAATATTTAAATAATGTGGTAAAATTTTAATTAGATTCCTTAATTTTTGTGTTTTATTTTATAAGTTTGTAGTTGTTTATATTTTTGTAGTTTTATATTAAAAATACATTTAAACAAATATCATAAGTGTAAAATTTTACTTATTAATTGTTATGAATATATTAAGGTTGTATCGAAATTGAAAATTTTGAAAATTATTAATTTTTAAAAAATTTATGCTTTATAGTTTTATATATCATGATATTTAAAGGATTTAGTAGAGAATTTAATAAAAATATGTGTAGAAGGAGAGAAGTGGATGCAAATGCTTTATAAAATTATAAAAATATAGTTTTGAAGGATCAGTGTTAAAATATTTATTGTATTTGTAGTAAAGAAGAAGTCTGAAGAAAGTTTTATTAAATATGAAGATTGTAAGGTTATGTGAAAATTTTAGGATATAGAATTTAGTTTTGTATTAGGATAAAATGTTGTTAGGTTTTAATATAAAAATTAAGTAATTTTTTAATATTTTGTGCTGTTATATTATGATAACTTTGCGTTACATTTCTGATATTGATTTTATTTAAATTTTATTTTTAAAAGAAGAGTCAAATTATAAATAGGTTTTGGATTGTTAAGAATAAATAAATTCCTTTATCTAGGAACAAAGTTTTGTTATCCTCGCATTTTATAGCAATATAGAATTGATGGGTATAAATAAAAGTAAATTTTTGTTTCTTCCACTAGGAGGGGTAGGTAGGATTGGGATGAACGTAAGTCTGTATCATTATCAAGGTAAGTGGATTATGGTTGATCTTGGTATTGGTTTTGCAGATGAAACTATGCCGGGTATTGAGTTATTAGTTGTAGATGTAAATTTTATTTCTCAAAGGAAAAAGGATTTACTTGGTATAATAATCACACATGCACATGAAGATCATTGTGGCGCAATACCTTATTTATGGGAAGAATTGCGGTGTCCAGTATATACAACAAAATTTACAGTTAATTTTCTTAAAGAGAAATTAAAGGAGTTTCAACTAGAAAGTATAGTACCAGTAAAAGAAGTGGATATAAATGGTAAAATAAATTTAGACCCTTTTATTATTGAGTTTATAAATGTAACTCATTCAATTCCTGAAGCGCATTCAATATTAATTAGTACCGATGTAGGTAGCGTTCTTCATACTGGTGACTGGAAATTTGATCCAAAACCTGTTGTTGGTTTAGTTTCTAATATAAATCGTTTAAAAGAAGCCGGAGATAAAGGTAATTTGCTTGCAGCAATTTGTGATTCAACTAATATATTGAGTAAGCATAATCCTGAGTCAGAAGGTGAAATTTATAATAATATTTATAATATAATAAGGAAATCCAAAAAATTGGTTGCTGTGTCACTTTTTGCTTCAAATGTAGCACGAATTGAAACAATAAGACGAATTGCAAAGGCACTTGATAGAAAAGTAGTTTTGCTCGGAAAATCTTTATGGAGAATAGTAAAGGTTGCACAAGACAGTGGATATTTAATTAATTCTATTGAATTTTGCAAAGCAAGAGATATAAAAAATTTTCCAAGAGACAGATTGTTATTAATTTGTACAGGTTGTCAAGGAGAACCAATGGCTGCAACTTCAAAATTAGCAAATAATAATCATTGTATATTTAGAATGCAGCGAGGTGATACATTAATTTTTTCATCAAAAATTATTCCTGGTAATGAAACTCGTACACATAATATGTTTAATGCTTTTATTGAAATGGGTGTAGAAGTTTTTATTGATGAAATGGAGTATATTCATGCTTCTGGGCATCCAGTAAAAGCAGAATTAAAAGAAATGTATTCTTTGATAAAACCTAGAATGTCTATTCCAGTTCATGGTGAATATATTCATACACATGCTCATGTAAAATTTGCTAGAGAATGTGGTGTAGAAAAAGCAATAATGGTTATGTCAGGTGATATTGTTAATTTAGAGAGTGGGGAAAAAGTTGATTCGATTGATGTTGAATATTTTGGTATTGACGGTATGTTGTTGCGTTGTCCAGAAAGTAGTGTTATAAAGATGCGTAGAAGGATGAGGGATGCTGGCGCTGTTGTAGTGACAGCGGTTGTAAATAAGAAAAATAAATTGCTTGCTAAGCCGAAAGTGTTTGCTCCTGGTGTTTTTGAGATCTCAAAAGATGCGGCTATCATACAGAGGATTGTAAAAACTGTCGAGTTAGCGTTTGGACTACAATCAACAAAAAAAATAAGGGATAAAATTGAAAGCTCAATATTTAGCATTTTAAGAGAGTATTTATTAAAAAGACCTGTAATTAAAGTTCAGATAGAACAAATATAAGTGAGTGAAAGTGTGTATTTTTTAGTTTATGTTTATATTATTTATTTTATTATTTTGCCATTTTGTCATCAAATTTGCTTATTTATTTTAAATAAAATCATTTTCTCCTTTTATTAGAGAATTTTTTAAAATAAAAGTATAAGAAAGTAATGTAATAAAAATATGATTATAAAATCATTAAATTTACGGAGAACATTGAGATAAATTTATATATTTCATGCTATGGTGGAGAATAATTATTTTGAGATATTTTAGTTTGTATAATCTTAATTTTTGGTTCATCATGTTATAATTTTTGTTTTTATTGTAAATTGAAGTATATATTACTGCATCAATTTATTTTAAATAAATAATTTAGAGTTATGAAAATGTGTAAGATTACTTTACAATTTATCTTATCTCTGATAAAGTTTTACTGTTATTGTATAAGTAAATTAAAAAAGGTTCTCTTAAAGAGAGATAGAATAAATATTATGCTTTATAGTTTTCCGCTAAAGTTTTATAGTGATGAGTTTGTTTTTATTTATCAAAATGAATTTGATGCATTTTATTAAAATTTCCTGATTTTAATTACTAGATAATCTGTGTGTTGTAGTTATATATTTTATTAATAATTTCGCGATTATGGGGTTAATAAGCGGAAATGCTTTAGTAAATTCAAGAGCGCCATATGTTGATGCAGTAAAAATTATGTTTTCTGGTGATTGGCACTTAATTATCTCTATCGTTGCATCTATTTTTTGTATTAGTAGTTTAAATGCCTGGATATTGTTTAATGGACAAATTGCTGTTGGTCTTGCTGAGGATAAATTTATACCGCAATTTTTTGCTAAAAAAAATAGATACGATTCTCCCTTTTTAGGAATAATAGTTAGTTCGATTGGAACTGCAATTTTATTGATTTTTACATCAAGCAAAAATTTTGTTCAACAAATTATTAAAATAACAGTTATAATTATATATGGAAATATTATAGAAAGTAATTTATAGTTTATCTTTTTTTTAGAAAGTATATTTCTTATTTTGATATTGCAAATGCAATTTTAAAAGCTTAATCTAAAACATAAATTTTATTTATTAACTTCATAAGTTGGGTTTGTTTGACTTTTATGAAAAGTAGAGAGTTTTACACAAACAAGATAGGCTTTTTAACTACTTTAGCGTTAGTGATTAATAGTCAAATTGGTTCTGGAATTTTTATGTTGCCAAATAGTCTTGCACCTTATGGAATTTATAGTCTTGTAGGTTGGATAATATCAGGAGCTGGTGCTATATCTCTTGCGTTAGTATTTGCTATGTTATGTGCTAAGTTTCCAGAAACTGGAGGTCCATATATTTATGTGAAACATACTTTTGGTTCTACTGTAGCTTTTTTTGTTGGTTGGACATATTGGGTAAGTTCATGGGTTAGTACAACAGCATTAATAGTTATAGGAATTGGTTATCTTACACCATTTTTTCATGAAAATATTCAAAATACGCGTTTACTTTTGGAATTATTGTTGCTTGTGATCATTACATTAACAAGTTTAAGAGGAATAGCCATTACTGGACGTATTGAGTTTTTGTTTACAATTATAAAAATTACTGTATTGCTTGTAATATCTGTTGCAGCGTTATTTTTTTTTGATAAAAATAATTTTATTATAAGTGAGGAAATTTCAAATCTTACGGTATCGCAGGTTCTTGCTCGTTCTGTACTTCTTACTATGTGGTGTTTTATAGGACTTGAGTCTGTGACGGTACCTGCTGGATTGATTGATAATTCAAAAAGAACTATACCAAAAGCTATAGTACTAGGTACAATCTGTGTTGTAGTTATATATTTTATTAATAATTTCGCGATTATGGGGTTAATAAGCGGAAATGCTTTAGTAAATTCAAGAGCGCCATATGTTGATGCAGTAAAAATTATGTTTTCTGGTGATTGGCACTTAATTATCTCTATCGTTGCATCTATTTTTTGTATTAGTAGTTTAAATGCCTGGATATTGTTTAATGGACAAATTGCTGTTGGTCTTGCTGAGGATAAATTTATACCGCAATTTTTTGCTAAAAAAAATAGATACGATTCTCCCTTTTTAGGAATAATAGTTAGTTCGATTGGAACTGCAATTTTATTGATTTTTACATCAAGCAAAAATTTTGTTCAACAAATTACTTTAATTATTGATTTTTCTGTAGTTTCATTTTTATTTATTTATCTTATATGTAGTTTTGCTTTTTTAAAAATTATCAGAAAGGAAGGAAATTGTTATAGGTTTTTGATTAGCGGTATAGCAATAATTTTTTGTTGCTGGATAATATTTGAAATCCCTGTGAGTACCCTGTTAACTACAAGCTTATTTACAATAAGTGGAATACCCTTTTATTTGTTTTATATTATTTCGAAGCATCTTTTTAAGGTTTCATAGAATCTTTCTTAATCATGGTGAGAATGGGTTTTCTCGTATTAGAAGAAATTATTGTTCTTTACTTTGTTAAAATTTTGAATATTCTTCAATAAATAGAATTGCAATAATTTACTATGTTATTTGTAACTGTAGTTTATAATAAGTATGAGAAGAGCTTTAATATCGGTTTATGATAAAACTAATATAGTTGATCTTGCTTCATTTTTAATGAAACAACAAATAGAAATTCTCTCAACTGGAAATACCTATAAAGTATTATTTAATGCAGGAATAAAAACGCAGGAAGTTTCGGACTATCTACAATTTCCAGAAATATTAGGCGGCAGAGTAAAGACCCTGCATCCTAAGATTTATGGAGGATTATTGTATAATCAAAATAAAAAAGAAATACGAGATTTAGGGATTAAACCAATAGACTTGCTTATAGTTAATTTATATCCATTTTTAGAAGCAATAAATAGTAATTTGGATGAAAGCGAAATTATAGAACAAATTGATATTGGTGGAGTAGCTTTAATTAGAGCCGCAGCAAAAAATTTTCATTTTATTTCGGTTATTTCTAGCATTCAAGATTATGAAATCTTAAAAGCTGAGATGATTAAAAATCGTAATAAAATAACACTTGAATACAGAAAACACCTAGCAACTAAAGCATTTGCTCTTACCTCGTATTATGATTTTAATATTTATAATTGGTTTTTTTCTAAAAAAAATAGAAGTGAAAATAGTGAAGAATTACCAGAATTTTTTGCTTTATATGGATGTAAAACACAAAAACTTAGATATGGAGAAAATCCACATCAAAAAGCTGCCTTTTATAGTAATCAGTTTACAAAATATCCATTGGAAAAAATACATGGAAAAGAATTAAGTTATAATAATATAATAGATATAGAGTCTGCACTTAGTTTAATTCTTAAATTTCATGAACCTGCAACAGTTATAGTAAAGCATAATAATCCATGCGGAGCAGCAGTTGGTAATAGTGTTCTAGAGGCATGTGAAAAAGCTTTATCGTGTGATAAAATAAGTAATTTTGGTGGTATAGTTGCATTAAACCGAGAAATAGACTTAGAGTTAGCTGAAAAATTAATTAAGATTTTCTTAGAGGTAATAATATCACCATCGATAAGCGATGAAGCTCTAAAAGTCTTGCAAAAAAAGAAAAGTTTAAGAATAGTTATTTATAATTATTTTTTTCAGAAAAATTCAAAATACCAGATCAGGAATGTCACTGGTGGTTTTTTATTGCAGGATAATAGTAGCGATGTTTTAAAATTAGAAAAAATAGCTCAAGTAACAAAACGTACTGCAACAGAAAGAGAAAAAGAAAATCTTATTTTTGCTTGGAAAATATGTATGCATGTAAAATCTAATGCGATAGTGATAGCAAGAGATGGTTGTACTGTTGGTATTGGTGCAGGACAAACAAGCAGGATAGATAGCGTAAATATCGCAGTTAAAAAAGCTGGTAATAGGTGCAAGGATGCGGTGCTCGCTTCAGATGCATTTTTTCCGTTTTCAGATAGTATAATAAAAAGTGTAAGGCATGGAATTACAGCCATAATTCAGCCTGGTGGTTCTATAAATGACCAAGATATAATAGCGGTTGCAAATGAAAATGGAATTGCTATGTTTTTTACAGGTATTCGTAGTTTCGTCCATTAATTTTATGTTTTTATGAGAAGAATATATTTTATATATTTGCTTATTTATATTTAGATAACACGAAGTAGTTTACAGTTGGTTTTTAATATGATATTAATAAAAACTGAGTTGGATTTTATCTTTTATTCCTTGGTAGCTCAGTGGTAGAGCAGTTGGCTGTTAACCAATTGGTCGCTGGTTCGAATCCGGCCCGAGGAGCTCTATTTATGAATATAATGAAATGGTATGGTATATTATTATATAGTTTTGGTAAAATTATATATATAACTTAGTATTCAAATTTATTGATTTTTGGATTTTATAGTAGAAACTGATTTCGTCCCTTCTTTAAGATAGAAGAATTCTATTTAAGTATTCTTGTCTAAATGAATCAAAAATTATATGTAAAACGATAAGAATTAAAATTTTCATAATAAAAACATTAAGTTGTGATTAAAATTCATATTTTGATATGAGAAATCAAAACGATTTTATTAGCTTTTTAAGCTATGGGGTTTTAGTTATTTAAATAGAAAGTAATCCTTACATTAGATTATAAATTATATTTATAATATATGCCTGTTTAATATTTATTAAATTTAAATTGTTTTAAGTTTATATTTAATAATATATGTAATTCTTATTTATTGTTCCATAAGTAATATTTTATGTATAAAATTTAAATAGTATTCGAGTAATTTTAAAATTAGTATGTCGGAGATTGTAAATTTAAAAAAAGAAGAGCGAGTTGCATGTGGAAAAATATGTTTCAATGTGAATCGCACAAGTCTTTTTTATACATTATCAAAAATAAGTGGAATAGTTGAGAGACGGAATGTAGTTGATATTTTATCATGTATGAGTATTAAGGCACAACATTCTAGTATAGAGTTAATGGTTACTGATCTTAATATTTTGATGTTTGCTTCTCTTCCTGCAAATGTATTAGTACATGGAGAAGTAAAAATTTCAGCACATATTATATATGATATAGTGAAAAAATTACCGACTGATTCTAATATTAATTTTAAAATGGATAATCATGGAAAATTATCGATATCTTGTAAAAATACAAAATTTTTAATACCTGAGATAATTTTAGGTGATTTTCCTCTTTTTGAAAAGATAGATTATAGATATGATTTTATTTTGATGAGTTGGGATTTAGTAGATTTATTAACTAAAGCTAAATTTGCTATGTCATTAGATGATACAAGATATAATTTAAATGGAATTTGTTTGCATACAGATGATTTGTTTTTATATTGTGTTGCTACTGATGGACATCGATTGTCTTGTATAAAGAGACCTAAACCCAAAGGTATTGATGATGAATTTAGTGTAATAATTCCACGTAAAACTGTAGTAGAACTATTAAAAGTATTATGTGATTGTAATGAAGTTGGTATAAAGCTCTCACAAAGAAAGATTAAATTTACGTGTGGTGAATATGTTTTAATATCAAAATTAATAGATGGAACTTTTCCAGATTATAGGTCTGTTATTCCAGTAACTAGAAATAAATATTATATGACTGTTGAGAGCGTTAAGTTAGCTGATGCTATAGATAGGGTTTCTGTTGTCATTTTTAATAAAATAAAATCTGTAAAGTTTTTATTGCAAGAGAAATTATTAACTTTGAATTCAAATTCTCATGATAGTAATAATTATGCAACTGAGTCTATAGAGGTAGATTATAATGGGATTTCTATGAAAATAGGATTTAATTCGCGTTATTTACTTGACATTTTATCTTGCATAAAAAACAAATGTAGATTTAATTTATTAGAAGATAGTAATGGTGCCGTAATTATTATTGATGAAGATGATCCAAATGCATTATATATAGTAATGCCAATGAGAGTTTAGATAGTTTAGTAGTCTATTTTTACCAAATATAAGCCGTAAGGTGGCGCAGTTACTCCGGCAGCACTTCTTCTGCGTTGTTTTAATATATTTAGCATCTCCTGTGGGTTGGTTTTATTTTTCCCAAATTTAACTAAAGTGCCTACAATAATTCTTACTTGATTATGTAAAAAGGAAATAGCAGATATTTTAATATATATAAAATTTTCGTTTTGTACTATTTCGATGTTATCGATTGTTTTTATGGGGCTTATAGCTTGACAGTTTTTTGAACGAAAACTTGAGAGGTTATGTTTTCCGAGAAGGTATTTTGCCGCTTCGCGCATGATGTTAACATCAAGCGGATTAAATATTTGCCATACATAACCAGAATTTAAAACTGTTGGAGTGCATCTGATAAATATTTTATATTCATAGTGTTTTTTTTTTGCCGAAAATCTAGCATGAAATTCATTATTTACAATTTCTACACTAAGTATAGTTATAGGAATTGATTTTAAGTAAAAATTTATTGCGTTTCTTATTTTATAAAGTTCAAGTTCTTTTTTTATATTAAAATGAGCAACTTGTCCTAAAGCGTGAACTCCTGCGTCTGTTCTACTGCCACAATATAAAGTGACTTTTTCTTTACTAAAATTGAATATAGCATTCTCTATAGTTTCTTGAACTGAATTAATAGAATGTTGCTGTTTTTGCCAACCAGAAAAGCTACTACCATTGTATTCTATTATTATTTTATATCGCATTACAAAATTTTGCCTATATTTTATAATTTTATTATATAAATTTTATTTTCAGTAAAATTAATTATTAATATTTTATAGAATTTTATTAAATAAAAATATTAATAATAAAGTTAAATTTTATTTCGCTAGTCGATTTAGTTTTCTATATTAATATTTGGATTAGTTTTACGTAATTATTTTAATAATGATAATTATACTAAGAGATTGATATATGATTCTATGACTTTATTTAAAGTATGAGTTCTAGAAAACTTAATCTTATAATATTTTGGTATCAGATTCAAGTGGTGAGATTATTATATCAGTTGTTGAGGTTTGTATTAAAGCATTTTTAGTTCTGTAGAGACAATTGAATACGTTTTAGTTGTTTGTAAAGATAAAAAGCAGATTGAATAATATTTAGAGAAATTAATAAGAAGTGATGAGAATTATTTTGTGGTATATATACTATTATTGATGATAAATTAAGAAAATATTTGAAAGGTAATTAATTAGAAATTTCTTATCAGCAATATTATCATATATTATTGTGAGGAAATTTCTTCTTATCTCGAAATTGAAAAAGACAATAAATTTAATTTGTATATTGAAATAAAAATAAATATTTTCAGCAAATTGAGACGATTGGGTTGTATTATTAATCATGATAATTGTCAAAAATATTCAGGATATTAATATAGTAGATATAATTTTAACTGGGGTCACGTACATCGAAATTTCCAACTTAGCATGTATTAGCTTATTATCAAGGGGAGCTATAAAGTTGTAATAAAAATATCTCTTAATCATTTATTAACGAGATACTTTTTGTATTGACTTAATAAAGTTAGAAAACGAGTTTTAACGATAAGACGCAATAGATGTGAATAGATTATAAGTAGAAATATGTGAAAATAGACCTCTTTCAATTAAGAACGAAAATAATAATATATATGCAATTCCAAAAAAAAAAGTTGAAAATGGAATTAAGATAACAGAAAAAATTTTTAAACAAAAATAATTGGCTAATTATTGATATAACACGAAAATCAATCGAAGAAGTATCAGCAACAATTGTATAATATTTAACAAGGGTGTGATTAATTTTGTTAATTGACTATTTTCGTAAGTATAACCATAATGTAAAAATTATTAAAAATTTTTATATATTTTAAAATTATGAAAGTGAAGAGCTCATTAAAGTCTCATCGTAATAGGGATAAAAACTGTAAAGTTATAAGGAGGTGTGGTAAAGTTTTTGTTATAAACAAAATAAGGCCAAGATATAAGGTACGTCAGGGTTCTTAAACAGGGAGGTTATAATTTATCCATTTATGGGGAAGAGGAGAGCCTTTTTTTTTGAGAGGGTTGGTTTGTTTTTATATAAAATTAAGGTATTCAGTTTATATGTAGTTCTTATCAGGGTGACATTTTTAGGAAGTATTATGGCTGTGCGCTAGTGCGATTTTATATCTTGCTTTGTGTTGAACATTGAGATGTTGAAGTTATAGTAGTAGATCTTTATATATTTTATAGAAATTAAATAGATAATATCTATATATGTGCAAAATTAAAGTTGTTAAAAAAAAAAGATGTCTACATTAAAAATAACAATTTCTAGAGTGCCGTCTAGTCTAAAAGGATTAATGGTGGTAGGTTTGTTTGAAAATAATAGATTTGTAAATAATAATCGAATTTTTAGAGATAAAAAGGTTATTGATATCATTAATAGACTTAGTAATTTTAACGGAAGTTTTGGTGAATTCTTTCCCATTATTACCTCTTCATTATGTGGTGGTAGTATTATGATTGTAGGACTTGGCAGAAGAGATGAGTGGAATAAAAATAAGGAATTGAGTATTGGTGGAAAAATATATTGTAAGTTAAGCGAATTAAAAATTATAAGAGCAGCAGTATTAATTGAGGGAAATGTAGCAAATATTGCATATGGTATATTTTTACGTAGTTTTAAGTTTGGTAAATATAAAACTAGAAAAAATGAAAAAGTTACGGAAGTAGAACAAATTGTAGTTCTAACGGAAACTGATGATCAATTGAGTAACGCTAAGAAGGCATTTGAGCTTTTAAAACAGGAAGGTGAGGGTGTATTTCTTGTTCGTACTCTTGTTACTGAGCCACCTAATGTTTTATACCCAGAATTTTATTCTAATTATATAAAAACTGAGCTTACTAAATTTGGTCTTGAGGTCGAGGTACTTGATAAGGAGCAGATTGAGAAGAGAAAAATGGGGGCATTACTTGGTGTGGCACAAGGAAGCAGTAAAGAACCGAGATTAATAGTGATTAAATGGAATGGAGGTTGTAAAGAACAAAAGTCTGTAGCCTTTGTTGGTAAAGGTGTAACATTTGATACAGGAGGAGTGTCATTAAAACCTTCGCGTGGCATGGAGTTAATGAAATATGATATGGCAGGTTCTGCTGTTGTAGTTGGGGTGATGCGTGTTTTGGCTGGACGAAAAGCAAAGATAAATGCAGTTGGTGTTATTGTACTTGCTGAAAATGCAGTTGGCGGTAATGCCCAAAGGCCGGGTGATGTAGTAACTTCGATGTCTGGGCAGACAATAGAAGTATTAAATACCGATGCAGAAGGAAGACTTATGCTTGCGGATGCTTTATGGTATACGCAAAATAGGTTTTTACCTAAGTTTATGATTGATTTAGCAACTTTAACTGGCGCTATAGTTGTTGCGCTTGGTCAGCATGAGTATGCTGGCCTTTTTTCTAATAATGATGAATTAGCAAATCGTCTTATTGATGTAGGAAATGAGGTAAATGAGAAGTTGTGGAGATTTCCTATGAATAAAGCTTATGATGAAATCATTGATTCATCAATAGCTGATGTTCAAAATATTGCTCCTACAGGCTTTGGTGGGGATAGTATAATAGCTGCGCAATTTTTACAACGTTTTGTAAACGAAACTTGTTGGGCGCATTTAGATATTGCAGGGACAGTTTGGCATGAAAAGGGTACTGATATTTCTCCGAAAGGAGCTGTAGGTTTTGGTGTAAGGTTGCTTAATAGATTAATTGAGAAATACTATGAAGAATATTTGGAATAGTTTTTCAGTAAAAGAGATTTATAAGTTTAGGATTTTTATCTGTTTGATTTTTGATCTCCTTCTAGGAGATGAGGTTTAAAATTTTTCATTGAGCTTTTGTAGGTTGTTATAAACAATGCATGGATATATTTTGTAGGAAATTTTTAACTTACAAAAATTTGTGATCATCATTTTATGATTTAAAAAATTTTATTTGTGATACAACTCATTGATATTATAATTTTTATATAATTCGTAATAATTTTTAAAAGAAGTGGGGTATTTGTTTGTTCAATATGTTTCATATAAATGTTGGTTTTATTAATAATAAAAAATTATTAAAAATAGGTGTTTTGATCATCAATACGTATAAAATAAGCTACTGTAACTTTTTTATATGTTTTACATTTATTGTTTTTAGGCATATTATTATGCCTAATAAGACCATAGGTATTGAAAGTAATTGTCCAATAGTTAAATTAAGCCATAAATAACCAATTTGGTAGTCTGGCTCACGGAAAAATTCAACTGCAAAGCGTGCTATTCCATACCATATAATTGCGATACTAGTTGTTGCACCACGGTAGAATTTTATTCTAGTTAAGAAAAATAATAGATTTATAGCTATAAAAAATAGTAGTCCTTCTAAAAATGCTTCATAAAGCTGACTTGGATGACGTGACAAATTATCACCACTTTTTAAAAAAACCAAACCCCATGGCATAGTTGTAACTCTACCAAATAGTTCTCCATTTATAAAATTTGCTATACGACCCAAAAATAAACCTATAGGAACTCCACAGGAAATCAGATCCAGTGTATAATATACAGATATATTGTATTTTTTACATGTAATTATTATAGCACATAAGACTCCTATAACGCCGCCGTGGAACGACATCCCTCCTTTCCAAGTTTTTAATATCTCTATGGGATTTTTTAGATAAAAAATTAGATCATATATTAGTATGTAACCAAATCTGCCTCCAAGAATAATACCTATTATAGTAGATGTGAGTAATGAATCATAAAAATTCTTAGTAAGAATTTTTCGATTATCTAATTTATGTAAATACCAATATGCAAATATTATGCCCAAAATATATGCTAGAGAATACCAATGTATAGAAACAGGACCTACGCTAAAGATTATTGGATTTAAAGACATTTTATTTGTTGGGTTCTCTTGAGAGATAATGTAAGCCTCTATTTTTTTCACGATCTAATTCTCTTTGTTTTATAGTTATTCTTTTATCATAGAGCTTTTTTCCTTTTACAACAGAAATCTTAGTTTTTACTAATCCCTTATCATTAAAATAAATTGAAAGTGGTATGATAGTCATTCCAGAGGTTCTAATCTTGTTAGATAACGTACTTATTTCCTTTTTGTGTAAAAGTAATTTACGTTCTCTTTTTGGTTTATGATTTTTTTTGTTTGCAGCTTTATATTCTGCAATATACATGTTATGTAACCATATTTCACCATTTTTTTTGGTAACATAAGCATTGGAAATGTTTACCTTTTTTTCTCTTAGAGATTTAACTTCGCTGCTTAATAAGACTATACCTGCTTTAAATTCATCTAGAATAAAATATTCAAATTTTGCTCTTTTATTTTCCGTAATGATTTCCATATATGAAAATATATTTAATTGAAGATCAAAGATAATTTTGTTTTAAACATTATTATATTCTTCCTTAGGAACTTATAAACTATATCATAAAAGTAAGTTTCCGTGGAGTAATATTTTATTATATATATATTTTTATATAAAATATAATAGAATTATATATATACTTTTTAAGAAGTATATTATTTTATTTTATTATTTTTAATTTTTAATATCTAGAATATAATTATTCCTTAGAAAATTAGTTTTGTTGAAAATAATGGTTTATCACACTTATATATGGGATAATTTCTGTTATGATCTATTGGTTTCTATTAAAATAGAATTTAATAAAATAAAATAACGTTACAAAAATTTTAGCTGTTAGGATTCCAACTTTTATAAAAACTTTTTATTTTTTTATTTTGATGGTGGGAATTTTTTATGTTGGTTAAATTAGGGGTGCGTTTTATTTCCTTATTGCTAGTTGGTACTTCATTATCAGTATAATGAAGCCATATATGCCATCTTGGTGGTACTGTTGTTTTTGCTAGACTGCTCTTTTTATTATAAATTACCCATCTTTTTCCCTGATTTGATTGATAGTAAAAGTTTCCATTTTCATCTTTTCCTATAAGTTTATTATTTTTTCTTTGTAAGAAAAGAACATATTCATATAACATCTTATGTAACATATAATATAATGTAGTATTAAGATAAAATAAGAGTAATATTATTTATGTTATACTATATTTTAATGTTTTACAATTTATTTCAATGCAATTACCAATTTTACAAGTTATTACACCAATAATTGCATCTGTGTTTTGTTTTTTCACTAAAAAGCATGAAATTTCTTGGTTTATTTCGTTTACTACAACAACAATTGTTTTTTTTATTTCGTTAATATTACTTATGAAAACTTACAATGGTGAGATTGTAACTTACTATATTGGAGATTGGATTCCGCCATATGGAATTGAATTAAAAATTGATGTGTTAAGTTCTTTGATTTTAGTTCTTGTAAGTTTTATAGCATTAGTGACTGTACTTTGTAGTTTTCAGATTAATAAAAAAGAGATTTGTAAAGGTAAAATTACTGGTCTTTATTCTTTATTTTTGTTATGTTTAAGTGGGTTGTTTGGAATTTTAATAACGAATGATATATTTAACCTTTATGTTTTTTTAGAAATTTCATCTCTTTCTTCTTATATATTGGTTTCAGTTGGAAAAAATAAAAAAAGTCTTATTGCGGCATTTGAATATCTAATTAGTGGAACAGTAGGTGCGACGTTTTATTTGTTTGGTATTGGGCTTTTATACTCTATGACTGGAACACTTAATATATCCGATATGGCTAACAGGATTGGACCAATGTGTAATAATAATATTATAAAACTTGGTACATTGTTTATTTTTACCGGACTTTCAATCAAAATAGCATTATTTCCATTGGGTAGATGGTTAGTTAATTCATATAGCGAGGCGCCAAGTTTTATTAGTATGTTTTTTTCAGGTTCAGTAACTAAAGTAATGTTATATATTTTTATCAAAATTTTTTATTATATTTTTCATCAAAATTCTTTTTTATTTAAACCACCATTAAATAATATAATTATTATTTTTGCATTTTGTGCTATTACGTTCGGATCAATATTTGCAATTTTTGCAAAAGATACGAAAAGGTTGCTTGCTAACTCTAGTATTAGTCAGATTGGTTATATAGTTTTGATGTTTAGCTTAAATTCAAAGGCTGGTTTATTTGCTGCAATTTTTCATATACTAAATCATAGTATAATAAAAACATCATTATTTATGGTTATAGGATATATTTCTTATAGATTTGATTCAACGAAAATAGAAGATTTATCAGGATTAAAAAAATCGATGCCATATATAGCATTTATATTTACCTTACTTAGCTTGGCATTAGTTGGTGTACCTTTGACAAGTGGCTTTATGAGTAAATGGTATATGATGAGAGCAATTATTGAATCTCATGCTTGGATTTCTTTTATAGTTTTTATTATTAGTTCTTTTTTTACTTTAATATATATGTGGAAAATAGTAGAAAAAATGTATTTTGGGGGTCATGCGATATTACATGATATTGAGATATCACATCATGATAAGTTGACTGAAAAAATACCTTTGCTTATGATTATTTCTCTTTCGTTTATGGCAATTTTAACAATAGTGATTGGAATGTGCAGTACTCCAATTTGGTTAATAATTGAAAAAATTGACTTTTTAATTTGATTTAATCATTTTAAATGTATATATGAATAGATTTGCTGTGTGTAGGTCAAGAAAAATCTATTTATTATTAGTTGTTAATGTAATATTGCTATTTTGTATTGGTATTATCGTTCAATATTCTTCTTCCGGAGGAAGATGGATGCCGTTTGCAATTCATCAATTAATTATATTTTTTTTCTTTTTTTTATTAGCTATAGCTATGTCATTTGTGAGAATGGGTTTTTATTTAAAATATTCTTATCATTTTTATATACTAGGAATAGTTTTACTACTACTAGTGTTTTTTTTTGGATCATATGTAATGGGTGCAAAAAGATGGATAAAAATTTGGATAATTAATTTACAGCCTTCAGAATTTGTAAAAGTAGGGTTGATACTTGCGCTTTCTCGTTATTTTAGTAAGCAAAACATGTACAAGATAATAAGATTTCAAAGTTTATTTAAAGCACTTGTAATTGCTTTTATACCAATACTATTAGTATTAGGACAACCTAATTTAGGTACAGCTATTATAATGCTATTTATAGGAGTATCAATTATATTTATAGCAATAATTAAAAAATTTCATTTGGTAATTTTAGGATTAATTGGCATTTTTATGATGCCGGTTGCTTGGTTTTTTCTACGACCTTATCACAAGCAAAGAATATTATCATTTTTGGATTCATCAATTGATCCTCTTGGGATAGGTTACAATGCGCAACAATCTCAAATAGCTATAGGTTCGGGAGGTTTTTTTGGTAAGGGTTTTATTAATGGGAGCCAAACTCAGCTTGGATTTTTACCGGAAAAACGCACAGATTTTGCTTTTGCAGTACTTGGTGAAGAATGGGGATTTTTAGGGGTTATGTTTTTAATTTTTTTGTATAATACATTACTTCTTGTAATAATCTTCATTGCTTATAGATCAAGAAATTATTTTTCTAAGTTGGTATCTATCGGAATTTTTGCGTTTTTTAGTATTCATTTTACTATAAATATAGGAATGACAGTTGGTCTTTTACCAATAATAGGTGATCCTTTGCCATTTCTATCCTATGGAGGAAGTGCAATTGCTGCGAGTTTGATATGTGTGGGTTTATTACTCAGGATAAGTGTGGAAAATTTAAGAATTGAACAAATCTCTAATTTTATTCGTATGGAAAATTTTTGATTTAAAATTAGAAAAGATATATGTTCAATACTTTTTATAAGTTTAATTAAAGTTTATATTAAATTATTTTGTAGTTTCTTTTAGATCTTTCTCTATCTAAGATAGAGCTTATTTCTTTTACACTTTTATTAATATCATTATTAATTACTATGTAGTCGTATTTATAGCATTTGCTTATTTCTTTTTGAGCTTCTGCTAATCTGTATTCTATTTCGTTAATACTTTCAGTATTACGTTTTTGTAAACGTAGTCTAAGCTCTTCCATTGAAGGAGGAAGTATAAAAATACTTACAATATTTTTTTTCATAAGTTTGAATAAATGAAATGCTCCTCGCCAGTCTATATTTAGTAAAATATTTGTTCCATTATTTAGATTTTGTTTTATAAATTTTTTTGGTGTACCATAAAAGTTCTTAAAAATCTTAGTATATTCAAGCATCTGGCCAGTATTACATAGTTCAAAAAACTTTTTTTTATTGACAAAAAAATAGTCTTTTCCGTTTATTTCATTAGGACGTGGTTTACGTGTTGTCATGGAAATAGATCTGATTAGATGGTTATTATTAGTTGATTGCTCAAGTAATCTTTTTAATATAGTAGTTTTGCCTGTTCCAGAAGGGGAAGATATTATTAATAATAAACCCTTAATAATCATTTTCTTTTAGAGAAAGCGTATTAATTAAAAATATTCATATTCTATTTATTGATTTTAGGTTTTTAATATAGCTTTTTAAATTAGACTTCAAAAATTTAGAATTGCTTAAATCAGAATCTAATAAATTAGTATCAATAAGAGAAGAATTATTAAAAATAGTATGTCGTAAATCAGTTTTTTTAAGATTTGCCTTGTTTAGATTAACATTTATAAATTTTGCTCTGCTTAGTATTGAATTAGAGAAGTCTGCATTTTCTAGATTCATATTTCTAAATTCGAAATAAGCGTAATTTACATCAAATTTTTCACCATGTGATATTTTTTTTTGTAAATCTTCAATTGAAACTATTGCTCCATTTAGGTTTATAAGTTTTTCTTGTCCTTCATTTTTAATAAAAATTGAATGATCAAATTTACAATCTTTTGTTAGATAAGCACCAATAAACGAACCTGCATATAAGCTTGAGGAATCGAAAATTGCATTATTAATTATTGAATTATTAAAATTGCTAAGAAAAAAACCTGTTTTTTTAAAAAGACTATTTTGAATTGAAGAGAAACTGAAATCACTTTCAATAAAATTAGAATTAGTTATTTTTGAATTAAGTAAGTTTGAGCTGTTTAATTTTGTATTAAAAAATATCGAATATTCTACCTCACTGGAGATCATATTATGATAAGAAAGTTTATTATTATAAAATTGTGAATTTTCTATTTTTACGTTATACATTGAGCTAGAAGAAAGATCCGTGTTTTCTATTTTTGTGGAAATGAATAGTGAGTGGTCAAAAATGGAATCATTTATATTAGAATATATAGCTTTGGTGTTATAGAATTTTCCGTTTCTAATATTAGAATTAGAAATATTAACTCGGTAAAGTTCACTAAAACTAAAATCAATGTTAGTTAAATTGGCATTTTGAAAATTGCTTTCAGAAATATATGAATATGTTATTTTAGAGTCATTTAATATGGATTGAGTAAAACTTGAATTATCATCGCTTATATAAGAAATTTGTATGTTACTTAAATTAGCTTTATTGAAATTATTTTCAATAATAGTAGAAGAATTAAGATGTGCATTAGAAAAATTGCTACCCGTAAAATCTGATTTTTTCATTTCTGAGCAATATATATTAGCATTTTCCAATGAAGAGAATTGAATTCTTAATTCATAAGAATCTATTCCGAAAAAAATTGCATTATCAAAATTATTATTTTGCATAATAGTGTTGTTTATTTCGCTATCATTAATAGTTATATAACTGACATTCGAGTTTAACAAGCTAGAAAAACTCATTTTTATATTTGAAAATATGGTATGTAATCCAGTGATGTTGTGCATTTTTATTCTTTTAAGATCGGAGTTGATAAATTTAGTATAGCTAATATCAGATTGATCAAATGTAATGTCTATTAAATTTGTAGAAATAAATTTTGCAAAAGTTAGTTTTGTATTTTTTATTTTCAAACCCTGTAAATTAGCATTAGAAAAATTAGCTCCACGTAAATCGGCATTAATGAAAGATACTTCAGATAGGTCTGTATGAGAAAAATCGGCACCAATTAGACTAACTCCGTTAAAAATAGATCCATTTAGATATAATTTACTAAAATCAGCTCCATTTAAATTTGTTCCAAAGCCTTTTCTGAAATCTTCAGGTATAGCCTTTTTATAGCATTGTAATAGGAATTCAGCAAAATCTTTTTTGCTATAAGACACATAATTTGTTTTACGTAAGATATTTATAAAGTCGTTAATTAAGTTCTTTTTATATGCCTCTTCACTTCCATAACAGAAATTGCTAGTTATAATTAATATTATTAAAGTTTTGATCATATTTTTGATATTAACTATAAATTTGTTATTTTATGATTTTAAATTTTAAATTTTATATGTGTTATTTCTATATTCTACTATTTTAGAATGTGAAATTAATTCCGCAATATGGTAAAGATACCTTTTTATTTATTCATTTTAGAGATATAAGGTGATGTTTTAAAAGAGTTCTTGATGTTTGTTTAGAGATATGATTTTAATAAAAAATAGTTATAATTCTATGAAAAAAGATTACATGTTTTATATATATTATGTTGTGTTTTAGGGTGAACAGTTAAATTAGATTAGTAAATTAGAATCTAAGCTTTTTAAATATCAATTTTATTGAATTGGTTTTATTTTGTTTATATTTATATCGCTTCGTCATTTTATATAAATGAAAAGTATATTTTTATACCTCTATCGAATTTTTTCGTATGTTATTTTGTACTATTTTATAGCGTTTCCGTTTAGATTTAAAATCTATCTTTCTTTTTTTTATTATAAAAATTTATTTTATTTATAGCTCTTTATAAGAATCTTATTTTAATAAAATTAATTGCTTTATTTAATTTTTAATTTTAATTTGATCTTTACTCTATTTTATAGATTAGATTTGTTTTAAAAAACACAACTTACTTTTAATTCCTAATTGTTGGAAATATAAATATATTGTGGAAAATATCTTTCTGTTTTTATTTGTGTGATTTTAATTAACATAAGTTATATTTTTATATTTCTGTAATATTGAAATTATATGATTAGTAATTTTGATCAATAGAATTTTGTGGAAATTATTTTGTTGATTTTAAATTTTTGTTAGATATTAGAACCCGGAAGGAAAGGGATTCGAACCCTTGATACGGTATTAGATGATCGTATAACGGTTTAGCAAACCGTCGCCTTCAGCCACTCGGCCACCCTTCCAATCTTTAACCTAAAACAGTTTTCTATATATATCAAAACCTATAAAATTTGTCTAATTTTAAAATGATAGTAATAGATCTTTAGTATTAAAAATTAATAATAGATAGTAAAATTTCTTAAAAGAGAAGTATATAATAATATTGTTATTATACTAAAATTTAATTTTATTATAAGAAAATAATAATATCATAAGAATTATTCTTTTTTTTTGATGGCGTTCTCAATAATATTTTTGGCTTTTTTAACACCAACCCATTCTCCCATTATTACCATTTTTCCTTTCTCCAAACTTTTATAGTGTGAGAAGAAGTGAGTAATTTTATCAAGTAAATTCTTAGGTAAGTCAGAATAGTCTTTTATATTTTCGTAATAATTATCAACTCTAGAAATGGGTACAGCTAATACTTTTTCATCTTTTCCTTTTTCATCCTTAGTTAATAGGGCACCTATTGGACGTACAGGTATTAAAACACCAGGTGCTACTGGAAATTGGGTTAATACTAGAGTGTCTACTGGATCACCATCATTTGCACAAGTATTTGGTATGAATCCATAATTGCATGGATAAATCATTGATGTAGATAAAAACCTATCAACTTCTAGTAGTCCTAACTCTTTATTAAATTCATATTTTATAGGTTTAGCATTTGCGCTTATTTCAATTAATACGTTTATTGTGTCTTTAAAAAATACTGAAGTTATTTTATTGAGATTCATAGATTGTCTTTACCTTAAAAGAAATATTATACAATATGCATTATTTAGTTGCTATATTTATATAATTTTAGTTTGTGTTTTTATTTTAATAAAATTACAGATTAAATTAATCTGGATAAATAAATAGCAGATTTACAGCAAGTTTTTATGAATAAAGACAAAATTTTATAACCAAATGTATTTTTAGGATTATATTTAATTGCAATATTTTTATGTTTTAATTCTTCATCGCGAAATTTACCTATAGTTTCTTTTAGTTCTCCATTTTTTAGATGTAGGAATTGCTCTTTATAATGTTTTTCAATCACTTCTTCAACTGCAATAGTACATGCCATGGCAGCTTTTTTACTTATAATTGCAGTTCCAACACCAAGAAACATCCCAAAAATACGCCAAATTGGTAGTAAAACAGTAGGACGAATTTTTTGTTCTTTGATTTTTTTATTAAAATAATGAAAATGTTTTTCTTCTTGTTTTTTCATTTCGGTTATTTCTCTGAGAATGAGAAAATTTTTAATAGGGGAATTTTTAAAAATGAATTCTTGGCCTGAATATATATAAATAGCTCCATATTCTCCGGCATGATTAACTCTAATTATCCGTTGCAAAAATTTGTTATTGTTTCTTAAACTTAATAAGTTAGAATTTTTTTTCTTTTTCATAATACATTTTATACGATGCAATGAATAAAGCTATTGTAAGATAAATTAAATTCCACATTGCTAAGGAAATACCTAAAATATAATACGGTCTATTACAGGAAGGAGGATAGTTATTGGGGTTTAAAAGATCATTTTTTAATTTTTCTATGCTAGCGTTATTATTTATTTGTTCTGTACATCCTAAAATATCATTAAATAAATTGAATTCAAGACCCACATGATAAAAAGATATTATTATGCCTATGAAATAGCTACAGAACATTGTATAAATTAAAATTTTGCTGTTTTTAATCATATATATTATTGCAGATAATCCAGTAATATAATAGATTATTCGTTCATATATGCATAACTTACATGGCAGTATATTAAAGAAATATTCAAGTGCGTATGCGGAAACTAAAGCAATGATACTTGAGAATAGAAAAATTATAAACTTGGAATTGTTATTCGTAGAGTTTGACATAAACACTGAGTTACTATAATAGTTATAAAAAGTCAACTATTGCTTAATAAAATATTATTTTGTGCGTCTACTGTTACTAGTTCTAGTATAATAAATTTCATTTAAATTTCAAATTTAAATGAAAAGATTTATTAGGTGAACAAGAGTGTTTACTAGAAAACCTTTTGAAAACAGAAAAGAAATTATATTTCTAGAGAACATATAAATTTATATTTTTTCTGTAAATGCTTCTTCCCATGTACCTTGAGTTGCTGCACGACTGTATTCTGTTACTCTGTTTTCAAAGAAATTTGTGTGTTCTACACCATTTAATATTTCATCAAGCCAAGGGAGCGGATTATAGTTAATATTATATATAGCCTTTAAGCCTAATTGTATTAGTCGTCTATTTGCTATGTAGCGTATGTAATTTTTTACTTCCTCTATAGATAATCCCTCAACATCTCCCAAATCAAAAGCAAGTTTTATAAATTCGTCTTCGAGTGCAATAATAGTACAGCACGCAGAATATAATTCTTCTTTAAATCCGTCGTTCCAAATTTCATTATTTTCCTTAATAAAGGTATTGAATAAATTAATGATTGAGTTAGTATGTAGAGTTTCATCACGTACTGACCAAGAGATTATTTGTCCCATACCTTTCATTTTTCCAAATCGTTGAAAATTAAGTAAAATTGCGAATGACGCAAATAACTGTACTCCTTCAGTAAAAGCGCCAAATACTGCTAGAGTTTTAGCTATGTGTTTTTTATCGTGTTTTTTACTTTCCTCGAATTCTAACATGTATTCATATTTTTTTCTCATAGCGTTATAATTCAAGAATGCTTGATATTCACTTTCTGGCATGCCAATTGTGTCTAAAAGATATGAATAGGCTGCAATATGTATAGTTTCCATATTGGAAAAACTAGCGAGCATCATACATATTTCTGTTGGCTTGAATATGTTTGAATAATGTTTCATATAACAATTATTTACTTCAATATCAGCTTGGGTAAAAAATCTGAAAATTTGAGTTAGTAAATTTTTTTCTACATTAGAAAGTTTAGTTTTCCAGTCTTTTACATCATCAGCAAGCGGAACTTCTTCCGGTATCCAGTGTATTCTTTGTTGTTGTAACCATGCATCATATGCCCAAGGATAGTTAAAAGGTTTATATATTGGATTTGCTTGTAATAGTGACACAAAAAATACCTAATTATTCTTGTATATATAAGTAATAAAAACTTTTATTAAATGATATTTTTTAAAATCAGTCAATTTAACTTTTGTAAAAGTTGACAATAATACTTATTGGTATATTGTTATTTCGTATCATTTTCAATGAGAATGCGAGCATTGATATTTTTTATTTTATTATTTACAATTGGTTGTGTACGTACTGTTTATAATCATGGGATTTTAGACGTTGATGTTGAATTATGGAGTAAAATAAAGATAGGTGATGATAAAGAGAAGGTGGTTCGATTCCTAGGATTTCCAACGTTAGTATCTAAATTTAATAAGAATATTTGGTATTATATTTCATATAAAATTAAACAACCTAATTTTTTAGAGAAAAGAAAATATAGTAGTAAGTCTATGCAGATTTTATTTAATCAAGACGATAGAATTGCAGATATTAAAAGAATTGATGTTCCAGAAAAATTTTTAGACGTTTTTAATTAAATTAGTAATTCAGTTTGTAGGCCTGAAAAAAGAATAACATAATAACTTATTTTATATTTGCTTCTATTTTAATGATGAAGTGTATAAAGAATTATATTTCTTCTTTTGCCCTAAGAGTATTTTCCTTGTATTATATATTATGTTAGTTTTTACATTTTATTAGGTTTTATTAGGCTAAAGTTGGTGTAGGTTGGCGGTTTTTATTTATGAAGTTTACTATGAACTATTATTTTAAGTATTGAGATTAAGAAAAATTTTTATTTATTAAAAGTCTCATTTATGTTAAATTACTTTTTAGGGGTGCTCACTTAAGTAGTGAGGGGTAGTTTATTATTTAATTGTATTTTTGATGTATTTAACTTTTTTATTTTATAAAGAGATTTTAAGTGTAAGAGAAGTTATTTTAAGGAGTATAAATTCCATGAGTTGATTTTACTTAATATATAAATGTAATATATCTTGATTAATAGAAGAGAATTTTGCTCTTGTGTTGTGAGATAAATTAGCATGCATGAAGTTTGTAATATTTTAACAAATAGGTTTTTATTTATTTAAAAATATATTTTTGTATAAAAGGACAGTTATAGCTTTTGTTTTGTTATAGTTCTTCGCATAAGTTGAAGTGTGTTTTTAATTTTTATCAGATTTAACTTTTAAATTTTAGAGATTAATTTGTTTGCGTATAAGTTTTGTGACATCTTTTGTATAAATTTCTCTACTAAAGAAAGGTTTTATATGTGATTACGTTATAGTTATAATGATATAAATTGAAGAGTAAATGATAGAATCTTTTACAAGACACCTGAATAAAGTGCAGACTAAGTTTGTACATTTATGTATGTTTATAAGGAATTATTATAGAATATTGATAACCTAAATTAATAACCTTGACATTTATGTTTAATATTATTACATACGATTATGTGCGGTTTAGCACTATGGCAATAAAATTTATCTAAATAGGTGTATTGGACCCGAGGGCAGTACTCGGCGCCTCCACCTTGTTCTCGTTTAAAATGGGGGGCGAATAAGGATCGACATACACAGTAAAATAGTAAATATTTGCTCGGTTACACTGCCGTTAAGAGTGACTTAAGTGCAAATGATAATTTTGCTGCTGACAATAATGTAGCATTAGCTGCTTAAGTTTAGCACTATGGCTTCATAATTATAAGCACGGCCAGGGGACCGCCGGGTAACAGAAGGGTTCCCAGAAATTTATATGTACAGGGTTGTATGGATAAAACAAATTACAAAAAATTGCTAAGTTCAGTTAAGCTTCAAGTTATCAAGAAGGCCTTGAGTATTATATCAGAAAATGGTTTTACGCCTCATTTAGAAATATTGTTCTTCACTTATTTTAATGATGTTATTGTGCCAGATTATTTGAGAAGATCTTATCCTACTCAAATACTTATCATATTGCAACATAGATTTTGCGATTTAAAAGTTTTTGAAAGTAAGTTTAATGTAAGTTTAAGTTTTAGGGGAAAGCAAGAAAAAATTTCTGTACCGTTTTTTGCTATTAGTGAGTTTCATGATAAAACCTCGGGAGACATTTTAATATTTGATAAGTGTATTGATTTTGATAAAAAATATAGTAGTGAGAAATATATTAAAGATTTTCAAAACAGAAGTATTATATCTATAGATCAATTGCGTGATTGAATTAAATTTCAATATGTTTATAGTTATTGTGTGCATACCCAAAAAAAAAGAAAAGGCGGCAGTAATACGAGTTTTTTCAGATAGGGGGGAATTTTAAATAATGAGTATTAACTTTTAGATTCACATGCATCCTGTGATATATTTGTTCAATATTTTATTCGATCTTTATAGTTTTGTTTTGGTGTCTTGGGTTATTTTGAATTTGTTATTTAAATTTAATATAGTAAACATGTATAATGAGATTATGAGTAATATAATGTATACTTTGAATCAATTCGTTCATCCACCATTAAAAATTATTAAAAGGTATATAAAATCATCGTTTAACGGAATAGATTTGTCTGTAGCGCTGCTATTAGCAGCAATTCATTTTATAAAATATACGATAAATTACTACTTTAGAGTATAGATGTTCAAAACACATTTAAAATCAGCGATATACTTGCTGTTTTTAATATACGTGTATATATCAGTTTTTAGTTATAATTACAAAGATCCATCTTTAAACACAATTACAAATGAGGAAGTAACAAATTTAGGTGGAATAGTTGGTTCGTATTTAGCTGATATACTAATCCAGTTTTTTGGATTAGCTAGTGTTACAATAGTTACAACTATAATTTATTTTCTAATTATTAGACCACCAAAACTGTTATTAAAAATTTTTTATTTAGTATTAATTAATTTAGGATTGTGCGCTATATTAGCTGAGCTTTTGCTTAATATTACTGCAAGATATATGCATGGCGGAATAATAGGAGATGCATTAATTAATAATTACCAGTTTATTTTTGCATTAACATTAATAGGTATTAACGGATTAGTTGGGTGGAATAAAGTAATATGTTTTATATTTTTTTTATGTAAAAAAACAACAAGTTTTTTTGCGAGTATTTTATTTTTTGAATTTTATAATAGAACCAATAAAAATTTTGGGGATGAAATTTATAAACAGCAATTAGAAAAAATAGAAAAGACTGAAAGGACCTTTAAGTCTTCTAATAGTTTTGAGTTTCCAAGTATTTGTTTACTTTCTAAAGCGAAAAAATCTTTGCTGATAAAGCAATTAAATAATATTGAAAATAATAAGAATTTATCTTTACTGAAACAAGTTTTGAACGATTTTGATGTACGAGGGGAAATTATTAATGTATGTTATGGACCAGTTGTAACTTTATATAAACTTAAGTTACAAGCTGGCATGAAATCTGCGAAAGTAATTTGCCTTTCAGATGATATTGCGCGCTCGATGAGCGTATTTTCTGCACGTATTTCAATAATACGTGGACAAAATGCTATAGGAATAGAGTTGCCAAATAAAGAAAGAGAGATTGTTATGCTGCGAGATTTATTTGAGTCACCAGAGTATCAAGATTTAAGTTTAGATCTTCCGATTGCACTTGGTAGGGAAATAAATGGTAAATCATTTATTGTTGATTTAGCTAAAATGCCACATTTGCTTATTGCTGGAACTACTGGATCTGGTAAATCAGTTGCAATCAATACTATGATTCTCTCACTTGTTTATCGCTTGAATCCTGATAAATGTAAAATGGTAATGATTGATCCAAAGATGCTTGAGCTTTCGATATATGATAAGATACCACATCTTATAACACCAGTAGTAACTGAATCAAAGAGAGCTGTTATTGTGCTTAAATGGATGGTAAAAGAGATGGAAAATCGTTATCGAATAATGTCGTGTTTAAATGTACGAAATATAATTAGCTATAATCAAAAAGTTATAGAGAAAAGTGGGAAGAGATTGAAACACGTTGTACAAATTGGTTCTGATTTGATATCAAATAGATGTTTATCTGAAGGGTTATCGATTAAAATGAAAACGCTTCCGTATATTGTAGTAGTTATAGATGAAATAGCAGATTTAATGCTTATTGCTGGTAGGGAAATAGAACATGTTATTCAGCGTTTGACGCAAATGGCTAGGGCTGCAGGAATACATATTATAATGGCAACGCAGCGTCCATCTGTTGATATAATAACAGGTGTAATAAAGGCGAATTTTCCAACGAGAATTAGTTTTGCTGTAGCTTCTAAAATAGATAGTAGAATAATATTAGGTGAACATGGAGCTGAGCAATTACTTGGTATGGGTGATATGTTGTACGTGACACCTGGTAGTAAAATTACTAGAGTTCATGGTTCTTTTGTGAGTGATATTGAAGTGCGAGATATAGTTTATCATTTGAAGATGCAAGGTAATCCGGACTATATTGAAGAAATCACTAGAGAAAGTTTTTCTGCAGGTAGTACTGAAAACGAAGAGAAAAATGATTTATACAAACAAGCAGTAGCTATTATTCAAAGTAATAAAAAAGTTTCAATTAGTTATATTCAACGACGGCTTAGAATAGGATATAATAAAGCTGCAAATATTATTGAAAGAATGGAAAAAGAAGGTATTGTCAGTACTCCAAATCTTTCTGGAAAAAGGGAGATATTAATAAAATAAAAATTTTGATGATTTTGTACAGCGAGATGAGTTTTTATTTATTTTGTATAGAAAATTTTAGAGGTATTTTTGTTTTGAGGTAGATAATTAACATCAGATTTCATTTTGTTCATTAATACTAATATCTATTTTAATTGTTTTTAAGTTGAAATATTAAATCAAGGTAAATTGATTTTATTATTATTACAGTCTATATTGTAGATAGTTTAAAATAAGAATAAATGAAATTAAATGAAATTAGAGAAAGATTTATAAAATTTTTTATAAAAAATAGGCATGAAAGGGTTTTTTCTTCTCCATTGGTTCCAGATAATGATTTAACGCTTATGTTTACAAATGCTGGTATGGTTCAATTTAAAAATATTTTTACTGGTTTACAAAAAACTGGAATGAAACGTGTTGTTTCAAGTCAAAAATGTTTAAGAGTAGGCGGTAAGCATAATGACCTTGAAAAGGTTGGTTATACAACTAGACATCATACGTTTTTTGAGATGCTTGGAAACTTTAGCTTTGGTGATTATTTTAAAGAAACTGCAATAGAATTTGCATGGAAATTTATTACTGAAGAATTGTTTCTTGATAAAAACAGGTTATTGGTAACTGTTTATCATACTGATGATGAGTCATATAAGATATGGCGTAAAATAAGTGGTTTTTCAGATGATAAAATTATCAGGATTGCAACAGATGATAATTTTTGGAATATGGGTAGCGCTGGTCCATGTGGTCCATGCTCTGAAATTTTTTATGATCATGCAAATCCTAATCTGCAAGATAGTGATAGAATTGTTGAAATTTGGAATTTAGTATTTATAGAGTTTAAGAAAGATGAAGGAGGCAATTTGCAGAAATTGCCGAAAGAATGCATTGATACTGGGATGGGTCTTGAGAGAATAACGGCTATCATGCAAAATGTTTATGATAATTATGATATTGATTTATTTTCTGCTTTAATAAAAAAATCACAAGAAATTTGTGGAAATGTAGCTAATAAAGTAGCTCATAAAATTATTTCAGATCATCTTCGTGCAGCTTCATTTTTAATTGCAGAGGGAATACTTCCTGGAAATGAAGGTAGGAATTATGTATTACGGAGATTAATAAGAAGAGCTGCACGTTATGTTCATCTACTTGGATATAATGATTCTTTACTTTATCGTATCTTTCCAACTTTGATAGATAGTTCGAGTTCGGCTTATATGGGAGATGTTTATCCTGAACTTGTTATGGCTAAGAATTCAATAGAAATGGTGTTAAAATCAGAAGAAGAAAATTTTAAAGATGTTTTAATAAGGGGTACAAAATTTTTTGAAAAATTTATTGAAGATTTAAATCCAGGTGATACTTTATTAGGAGAATTAGCTTTTAAATTACATGATACTTATGGGTTTCCTTTAGAAATCACACTTGATATTTTAAAAGAAAGAGGAATTATTTTTGATAAAATAGGATTTGATAATGCGATGGAAGAGCAAAAGAAAAGAGCGCGCATTAAAAGATCTGGATATAGCGGAAAGTCTGCTTTTATTAAACAAGTATGGTCTGATTTTGTTGATAAATTTAAAACAGAATTTGTAGGTTATGAGTTTAGTGAGATAAGAGATGCAAGGGTGGTAGCCATAATTTCTCTTGAAAACGAAATAATTAATTTCGCTAAAGAAGGAGAAAGAGTAAATGTTATTTTAGACAAAACTCCTTTTTATGGTGAATCAGGTGGGCAAGTTGGAGATATTGGAAGTTTTATTGTTTCTTCTATTTTTCAAGAATTGAATAATGAAATTCAAAAGAGTGTAGTTATAGTAGAAGATACAAATAAAATTAATGATATTTATTTGCATAGGTGCGTGATTAAATCAGGTTCTCTTTATGAAAATGATATAGTTATAGCTAGCGTTAATAAAAAGAGAAGAAAAGAAATAAGAAGAAATCATTCAGCTGCGCATCTTTTACATTTTGCGTTGAGAAAGGTTTTAGGTAATCATGTTAGCCAAAAAGGTTCTTTAGTTACACCAGATAAGTTGAGATTTGATTTTAATTGTAATATTCAAATTACTCAAAATCATGTGTTTATGATAGAAGATATAGTAAATTCTTTAATTAGAAGGAATTTTCTCACATCAGTAAAAATTCAGAATTTAAATCAAGCAATAGATGAAGGTGCTATAGCATTATTTAATGAAAAATATGGTAATCAAGTAAGAGTGGTGAAAATTGGAGATTCAAAAGAGTTATGTATTGGTACTCATGTAGAGTGTACTGGAGAAATTGGTTTTTTTAAAATAGTAACAAAATGTTCTATTGCATCTGGAATAAAAAGAGTAGAAGCTTTGACAGGTCAGAAAGCAATTAATTACATACGTAATAATGAAATTTATTTAAAAGAAATTGCAGAATCTATAAAGGTACCATCAAATAAAATAATAAACCAGCTCAATATTTTATACAAAGAGCGCAGAGAGTCCGAATACAAAATGAAAAATCTTTATAAAAGGCTTATAAATATTGAAAACGTAAGAAATATTAAAATAAATCAAGTGACTTTTATAAGTCATGCTTTTAATGATATTCCAGTTAATATAATAAGAGAATTTGTTACTCAACAAGAAAAATTGAAAACTGTGATAGCTTTTACAACAGTAAAAAAAAATAAAACAGTATTAATTGTTAAAGTGAGTAAAGATTTAACTGATAAGATCAGTGCAAAAGAATTAGTATCTGTTGTTGTAGATGATGGGAAAAACGCTGGAAGTGTTGAACTTGCTCAAATGAGTTGCTGCAGTAGCAATGGTAATGTTATTGCATCTATTTACAGTTTTTTATTTAAAAAGATAACATCTTCTTTTTAATTAAAAATGTATAATTTATTATATAACTTTTATGTTTTTGCCTATATAAAGTGATTTTATTTAACATGTTTAAAACATATTCATTTTGAGCTCACTTCAAAGATTTTTAATTGAAAAATCTTTGAAGTAATAAGTTATCTTTTGTATTTTATTTTAAGTTTTGGATTTTTATTTTTCTTTATAATTTTTGAAAAATTTATGAGTTTAATTGAAATTTTTGATAATGGTGAAAAATTTTAATGGTTTGGTTTATTAATACCAATAATTAAGTTTTGGTATTTTTTAAAATAAAAATTTTCTCCAACTTCTACATTTGTCTTTAAAGATAATGCAAGAGTTTGTTTTTTTATGTATTCAGTCCATAAATTTACCGCTTCTTTAATTTTATTATCTTTTGTTCTAATTATAATATTGATTTTATCAGATATATGAAAATTAACTTGTTTTCTAGTTTCTTGAATAAATCTTACAATATCCCTTGCAAGTCCTTCTAAAATTAATTCGTTGTTTAGTTCAGTATTAAGGATAACGATTCCTTTATTATTATCAAACACAGAGGAATATTTGCTATTTGCTTTTAATAAAATTTCATATTCACCTTCATTTATAAGATAACCTTCTATATTATCCCCTAAAAATATTTGTTTGTCTTTAGTTTGCTTCCATTTTCCTTCTTTGGTGTATTGAACTAATTTTTTGATTTTATTTGGAATTTTTCTTCCTAAAATAAAAAGGTTTAGTTTTAATTCTAATGATGCGATATCTTTAAAATCGTTTACTAATTCTATTTTTTTTACATTCACTTCATTTTTAATTATTTCTTGATATTCATTTAAATTTGTAGTGTGACAATTTTCGGTATTATTTGTTTGCTGAGTAGTATGTGATTTTGAATTGGTAGAAAGCTTATTAGAAAAATTATCACAGAAAGATTGATGATAAATTATCATTTTATGAAGTGGTTGTCTAATGCGTATATTAAAAGTATTTCTTATAGAAAGTGCAGAATTACATATTTTTCTTACTAAATCCATCCTAGTAATAAGTTTGCTATCAAACTTTTCTATTTGTGGAAAGCTGGTCAAATGAACAGATGTTTTTTTGTATTTTAATCCTTGCCATATAGTTTCTGTTATAAACGGTAATAATGGAGCTGCAGCCCGTAATATATAATAAAAAATTATATATAGCACATTATAAGCATCAGTTTTATCTTGATCTAGATCATTTTTCCAAAAGCGTTCGCGGTTACGCCGAATATACCAATTATTTAATATTTCGAAAAAATCTACTAAAATTTTGCAAGCCATTTGAGAATTATAGTTATTCATAGAGATTTGGATATTTTTTATAGATTCGAAGCATTTAGAAACCATATAACGATCAATAATATTTTGATAAGGCGATTTACAGATCTTAGCCTTAATTCCATCCGCATTTGCATACATAGTAAAAAAATGATAGCTATTCCAAATAGGTTTTATTACATTTTTTAAAACATCTCGTATTAAGTTTCCGTTTTTATCAAGCATCAAGTTACCGCCTTGAGTGATAGATCCAGAAAGCATAAGAAAACGTAATGCATCAGAACCATATTTATTGAAAATTATCATTGGATCTGAATAGTTATTTAAACGTTTAGATAGTTTTTGTCCATTTGTATCGAGAATAACGCCATGGCATACACAATTCTTAAATGGCTCGCTATCAAATAAAGCAGTAGACAATACAAAAAGTGTATAAAACCATCCTCTAGTTTGAGCTATATACTCAGTAATAAAATCTGCAGGAAAATTGTTTTCAAACCATTCTTTATTTTTAAAAGGATAGTGAACTTGGGCAAATGGAACTGAACCGGACTCAAACCAACAGTCGAATATATCAGGTATACGACGCATAATTGACTTTCCTGTTGGGTCATTGGGATTTGGCCTTGTCAAGGCATCAATAAACGGTCTATGTAAGTCATTTATTTTAACATTAAAATCTTTCTCCAGCTCTGCTATAGAGCCATATACATCTATTCTAGGATATCTTATGTCATCTGACTTCCATATTGGAATAGGTGTGCCCCAAAAGCGATTACGCGAAATTGACCAATCATGCACTCCTTCAAGCCATTTTCCGAATTGACCATCCTTTATATGATCTGGTATCCAATTGACTTTTTTATTTAACTCTATCATCCTATTTTTAAATTTTGTTACAGCGATATACCAAGAAGACATAGTACGGTAAATCAATGGAGTATCAGTTCTCCAACAGTGTGGATAGTTATGAACATATTGTTCAGCTTTAATCCAAATACCTCGTTCTTTTAACTTTTTTATTATTATATCGTTAGCATCAAAAACATGAACTCCAGCTAAGTCTAAAACTTCACTGGTAAACTTACCTCTATTATCGATTGGACAAATAGCAGGAATATTATGATTCTTGCAAAGATAAAAATCTTCTTCACCAAATCCAGGAGCAGTATGTACGATACCAGTACCACATTCCGCTGTAACATAATCCGCGATGAAAACACGGAATGCATTTCTTACATTTTGGAAATAAGAAAATAATGGTTTATACGTAAGGTTTACAAGATCATTTGCTTTAAGTTGTATATCATAATTCTCATATAAGATGTTGCTTTGTTTACAGTAACCCATAAATTTTTCTAAATAGTTTTCGGAAAAAATATAGATTTCGTTATTTATTAGCACTACACAATAATCGATATCTTTTCCTATTGCCAACGCTAAATTGCTAGGTAGCGTCCATGGAGTTGTAGTCCAAGCTAGTAGATTACATTTTTGTTTTAATTTTTTTGGGTTTTCTAAGAGCTCAAATGCGACAGTTACAGTTTTACTGGTTCTTTTTCTATATGCATTATCTAGTTTTGTTTCAAAGTTAGATATCGGTGTTTCACATGCCCAACTATAAGGAACTACACGAATTGATTCATATACTAGACCTTTATCATAAAGTTGTTTAAACGCCCACATAACTGATTCCATAAATGATTTATCCATAGTTTTATAGTTGTTATGAAAATCTACCCATCTTGCTTGTCTATTTATATATTTTTCCCATTCTGAAGTAAATTTCATTACAGAAGCACGACAATAATCATTGAACTTTTTGATACCGAATTTTTCTATTTCAATCTTCCCAGATATTCCAAGTTCTTTTTCTGCGCTCATTTCAGCTGGAAGTCCATGACAATCCCAACCAAATCCACGTTTAACTCTTTTCTGTAGCATAGTTTGGTATCTTGCAAATGTATCTTTGATGAATCCAGTGAGTAAGTGTCCATAATGTGGTAATCCATTTGCAAATGGTGGACCATCATAAAAAACAAAACAATTAAATTTAGAACACTTTTCAAGTGAACGTTCAAAAATTTTATTTTTTTGCCAATACTTTATAATTTCATCTTCTAACGATACAAAATCGGGGTTATTTGTTGTATCAGAATAGTATTTCATTTTATATTTATGTTTTACTTTTTAAAAGAGATAATATATACACCTTTTTTTAAAAAATTGCAAATCAAGGTATTACTACTCCTGATAAACTATTTTTTCTAGCTTGTAATATTTTAACGTTTGTTATTTTATTTTTATATTTATTTTCAGGATCATCAATGCAAACTGATTGCATATACGGGCTTTTACCAATAATTTGATTTTGATATTTGCTCTTTTTTTTGTCAAATAGAACAGGAATAATTTTACCTATTGTATTTTGATTAAATTTAACTTGTTGTGTGTTAATAAGTTTTTGTAAACGAATAAGACGTTCTGTTTTAATTTCTTCTGGTATTTGATCTTTCCTTTCAGCTCCTGGTGTTCCTGGCCTTGGACTATATTTAAAACTATAAGCGTGAATATATTTTACTTTTTTTATTAATTTTATAGTTTCCTTAAAATCTTCTTCAGTTTCTCCTGGAAAACCAACGATAAAATCAGAAGAAAATTCAATTTCAGGTTTTAATTTGTGTAGTCTATCTATTATTTCTAAATATTCTTTTATAGTATGTTTTCTATTCATTAGATATAATATTTTATCAGAACCTGATTGTACCGGTAGATGAATAAATGGCATGAGTTTAGGTTCTTTTGCATGTGCTAAGTATAAAGATTCATGCATGTCTCGTGGATGAGAAGTTGTATAACGAATTCTTTCTAATTTTTCAATTTTAGCGATATGATTGATTAATTTACCTAAATCCCATATTTTTCCTTTATATTCTCCATGATAAGCATTAACATTTTGACCGAGTAAATTAATTTCTTTTGCTCCATTTTCAACTAATTTCATTGCTTCATAAAATATTTCATTTACTGGACGTGAATATTCAGTTCCACGAGTATAAGGTACAACGCAAAACGTACAAAATTTGTTACAACCTTCTTGTATAGAAAGAAATGCAGAAGATCCTTGATTATTGCCATAGCATTCGTTTGGTAATTTATCGAATTTTGGAACTTCTGGAAAATCTATGTTTATTATGCGACCCTTGTTTCTGTTTATTTTTATTATTAATTCTGGTAAAGTTGCGATACTCTGAGTACCAATAACAATATCTACAAACGGAGCTCTTTTAAATACTTCATTACCTTCTGCCTGTGCCACGCATCCAGCTACTACTATAGTGATTTCTTTATCTTTTTTTAATAGGTGAATCTTTCCAAGTTCTGAATAGAGCTTCTCTACTGCTTTTTCTCTAATGTGACAAGTATTTAATATTACTAAATCAGCTTCTTTTATATTATTAACAACATTAAATCCAAGAGGTTTAATTATATTTTCTATCAAAACAGACTCATAAATATTCATCTGACATCCGTAAGTTTTGATGTATAAATTTTTCATTTTCTATTAAAAATTATATAAAATTAATTCGGTACAACTAATTAAAGCTAGAAGTTATATTCTATCATTTAAGATAACTATTAAACTAAAATTTAGTATTATTTATGATAATAGTTATTAGTATTTTATGTTATTTTATTATAAATATCAACTGTTTGATCAGTTGTGAACAAGTTAAAGGAGTTTTTGATATTTTGATAAAATTGCATTTTATAAAAAATTATTTAAAATTATAAATATGTGAGAACAATAAATTATAAAAGAAAATTTTATGTTTAAATTTGTATGAAAGTTGCCAATGTTTTATTTAATAAATCTTTTTAAGAGATTGTTAAATCTATTATTTTATTTAAATGAATGTATAGTAAAATATTAATAAGGAATAACCTAAGACCTTTAGTTGGAAAAATTAAAATTAATGGGTCAAAAAATGCTGTATTACCAATAGTAGCGGCAAGTTTGCTGAGTAATTTTTCAATAACTATATATAATGTACCTAATTTAATTGATATACATTTAATGTCTAAGTTATTAAGAGCTCTTGGAGCAAAAGTAAATTTTATATATAACAAATTTTATAAAGCAAATCATATTTTAGAAATTGATTGTAGTAATATTAGAAATTACGTAATACCTTGTGAGACTGCAAATAAATTTAGAGCATCATTTTTGATAATGGGTCCGATGCTTAGTAGGTTTGGGAAAGTAAGAACGGTATTTCCTGGTGGATGTAATATTGGAAAACGTCCAATTGATATGCATGTTAGAGCATTAGAAAAAATGGGTGCTAAAATTGAGATTGATGGTTGCAATATAATTGCAACTGTAAGAGGAAAATTACAAGGAAAAAAAATTACTTTTGAAAAAATAAGTGTTGGTGCAACGGAGAATATAATAATGGCAGCAACGCTTGCGGAAGGGATAACGGTAATAAACAATGCTGCAATAGAACCAGAAGTTTTGGATTTGATAGGGTTATTAAAAAAAATGGGTGCTGATATTAGTATTAATAGTGATGAAGTAGATTTTTCTAATATTATTTCAGCGCGCAATTATAAGAGGAGTTACAATAAATCTCTTTTGGGTGGTCATATAGCGACAAGAAAAATTATAAAAGGGGTTATAACAATAAGGGGAGTTAAGGTATTAAATGGATGTTCTTATAAGATAATGTCAGATCGTATAGAGGCGGGTACATATGCATTAGCTGCTGTAATAACTGGTGGTAAATTAATGTTAGAAGGAATATCTAATATAGAATGTATTATAAACGAATTAAGATCTATAGGAGCATCAATTGAATTAAATGATAATGGTATTTTTGTTTCTAGAAAAAATAATTTTATTAAGTCTATTAATGTTTCAACAGGCTCGTATCCTGATTTTCCTAGCGATATGCAACCACAATTGATATCTACGATGTGTATTGCTAATGGAGTATCTGTGATAGAAGAAAATATTTTTGAAAAAAGGTTTATGCACGTGGGTGAATTAAAAAAATTAGGTGCTAATATTAGTATTAAGAAAAGTAAAGCCATTATAAATGGAGTGAGAAGTTTATATGGAGCTAATTTATATGCTACAGACTTAAGATCAAATGCAGCTTTAATACTTGCTTCTTTAGTAGCAAATGGAGAAACTACAATAAGTAATTCGTATCATTTATGTAGGGGATACGAAGCAATGTGTGAAAAATTGAATTCATGTGGAGCTGATATCTCTATTTTATCTTAAAGGATAAGGTAGTATTTTATGGGCGATGGAAAGAGTTATTTAACCAAGAGAACTACAGTAAAAGAAATAGATAAAATTCTTTATGAGAAATATAAAGTATTAGATCATGGATTTATTCGAATAATAGATTATATGGGATCTGATAACGCTATAGTTCAAGCTGCTCGTGTTTCCTATGGAAAAGGTACAAAACAAATTAGTCAAGATGAAGCACTTATAAGGTATTTAATGAGACACAATCATACAACTCCATTTGAGATGTGTGAAATTAAATTTCATGTAAAACTTCCTATTTTTATTGCAAGACAATGGATAAGGCATAGAACTGCAAATGTAAATGAATATTCAACAAGATATTCAATACTGGATAACGAGTTTTATATACCAAAGCCAGAGCGCATTGCAAAGCAGTCTGATAGTAATAAACAGGGTAGCGGCGAAGTTTTTGACTTATCTTTTTCAAAAGAAATAATAAATTCATTAATAAAAGACTCTAATTTAGTGTATTCTCATTACAAAAGATTTATTCAGCAAAAACTTGCAAAAGAAATTTCAAGAACTAATCTAATGCTTAATTATTATACCCAATTTTATTGGAAAATAGATTTACATAATCTTCTTCATTTTTTAAAGCTTAGAGTTAATAAGCATGCTCAGTATGAGATTAGAGTATATGCAGAAGTTATGTTAGATATAGTAAAAAAATGGGTTCCAATAACGTATAAAGCCTTTGTTGAATATTGCTTGGAATCTATTCATATTTCAAAAGCTGGTTTAGGTATAATACGAAAATTAATCAGACGAGAAAATGTTACTAAAGAAGATGGAGTTGTTAGTGATAGAGAATGGGATGAATTGATGTCAATACTTGATAAAAAATTTTAAAAATATATGTGTGTTATTTATATAGAGGGTAATTCAAATTTTACCAAAACATTTATGTATAAGGTAATTTTAAGTTTTATTTGGTTTGTTTTATGTAAAATATTTGTATAAGATATGTTTTTAGTGATACTTTCTAGTAAAGTTATGTTGAAAAATTCTAAATTAGAACTAATAGATTGTGAATTTAATCTTAATAGATTTATATTATCGCTCTCTTTATTCTTTTTAATGGGGAATTTGATATGATAATTGAAGATATTTAAAGTTTTTATTTGGTTTTTGATCACTATTATATAGTGTTAACAGTAAAATAGCAGCTTCGCTCCAATTTAGATTGATCGTTGAATTTTTTAATTCAATAGATTATTAATACTAATTAAGTATGCTTTTATTGTTGTATTATTTATAAATATTGTAATATTACAGTTGGGAAATTTTACAACATTATGCTTATATGATTTCTATCTAGATTAATTTATAAATGTTTGGTTATTTTGAATTTTGAAAATATGGATTAATATTGGTTTTATGAAAGGGTATTATGAATATATAATTTGTAATATCCACAATCAAATACATTTATCAAGTTTAGATATGAGAGAAAAAGAAAAGTAGTGTAATAAATTTAATGGAGGAAATTAATCTGAGCCATTTTTTAAAGCATAGTTTAAAAGTATAATTTCTGTTAGTGTGTTTAAGATATTTATTAATTTTCTTTTAAACTTAATTAAGTTAAATAACGGGTTTTGTTTATGTTAGATAAACTGAAATTTAAATTATTGATAATATTTAGATTATAAAGTATGGTTTAATAATGAAACCTTATTGAGGTATTAAACAAGATAGTCAACAAAATAATTGTTTCAATAAAATACAATTTAAGATGTTAAATTTACCTAAAGTATCTGGCATTTGTCGCTATAATGTTTTGATGTCTAATGTAACGTGGTTAAGAGTTGGAGGAAAGGTCGATGTTTTGTTCAAACCACGTGATATTCAAAGTTTAATGTATTTAATTAAAAGTACTGAGCTGACAATTAATATTATTGGTGCAACGTCTAATATAATAGTACGAGATAACGGGATTCGAGGTATAACTGTAAAATTAGGTAAGGAATTTGCATATATTAAATATAAGAATAATAATTCTATTATTGCTGGCGGTGGAGCTTTGCTTACTAATCTAGCTTATTCTGCAATGGAGCAACAAATTAGTGGATTTGAGTTTTTAGTTGGAATTCCAGGTACAGTTGGTGGTGGATTGGAAATGAATGCAGGCTCATATGGAGGTGATATTGCAGGTATTGTAAAATCTATAAAAGCTGTGAGTCTAGAGGATGGTAATTTATATGAATTTTCTAGTAGTGAAATGGGTTATTTTTATCGCGGACATAATTTGACGGGGCGGTGGATTTTTATTGAAGCCGAATTTACGGGAGTAAATTCGGAGTATGAAATTATATTTCACAAGATTAAAGATATTCTTGATAAGAAAAATAAAAGTCAGCCGATAAGAGAAAAGACTGCAGGTTGTATGTTTAAAAATCCAAAGAGTGAGAAAGCATGGAGGTTAATTGATAAATCTGGTTGTCGTGGATTAAATAATGGAAAAGCTAAGGTTTCTAGTAAACATTGTAATTTTTTACTGAATTATTGTAATGCAACTGCGTGTGATTTAGAGAGTCTTGGTAATAATGTAAGAAATATAGTAAGAGATAAGTTTAATATTGAACTTGAGTGGGAAATAAGAGTTTTGGGTAACTTATAAAGTTTCTATTTTAGAAATATATATATTTATAGTTTTCGAGATTTTTCGAGATTTTGAAAGTTAAAATCTTTTTAGTTTCTGAAAGTGTTTGCAGATTTATTAATTTAGCTTATAATGCTAATCCATATTTAGTTTTTGATTTATTATTTTGTTGTTATTTATTGTTATTTTGTACTAAGTATTCTAGAATAGAAATAGGATAGGGATAAAATAAAAGAAAATTAAGGGGAGTCTTTTTATAAAGTTGTCTGGTAAGGGCCTTAATCTATTTAAAATTTGTTTGTCGTTTTATATATTTTAAATGAGAGTGTTTGATACATTTCATATGTATGTTCAGAATTTTTGTATATTGATTTTTTGTTTTAGTATTTTTATTTCATATAGTGTTGGAGCTAAATCTAAAGTGGGATTTAGTAAAAAATATATACCACAAGGCAATCCTGGTGGTGCACATTTTTATGAAGATGAAGACTTTGTCAAGTCATATATATTGTATGAGAAACGTAGAGAACTTATGAAGAAAAAGAAATTGCAAGCTAAAGTTATTAATGCTAGCATAAATAGAGAGAACTTGATCAAAGAATTAAAGAAGAGAAAAGTTACTATTCTTGACAAATTAGATAATGTGGTAGTTTGTGCAAGTGAAAATGGTAATGATAATAATGTAATGATAAACCAATATGGTATTAATATTGCGTGCTTGAAAGGAGCAGTATTTATAGACCATCAGATTCAGCATGAGAGCGAAAAATTTGAAGACAAAATAGAAGAGAGAGTTAATCCAATGATAGAGGAGGTGTCTTAGAAGGTATTTTAAGGATTTTTGAGAGTACGTGATTTACTATTATTGATTTATAAAATGGTTTAAATTGCCTAAAATATAAGTCAGGAAGGTTCTAGGTTTGAGGAGTTATTTGTGTTAGATGGAGATTTTGCAGATTATTGTTTTAATGATGAATCTATTTCTAGACATGATACTCATACTGTAAACGTTGGACATGTGAAAATAGGAGGAAATAATCCTGTAGTTGTTCAATCTATGGCACTTGGTACATATATAGATGCTAATGATATAAAGGGTGGTGCTAAACGGTATGCAAAAGAAATAATAGAGCTTGCATGTGCAGGTTCTGAGTTAGTAAGAATAGCTTTAAATTCAGAAGAAGTAGTGAAAGCGATACCTTTTATAGTAGAAGAAATAAATAAAAAGGGTTTTGACGCTAAAATGTTAGTAGGTTGTGGACAATATGAATTAGATAGATTAGTTAGAAGTTATCCAAATAATATTAGCATGCTTGGCAAAATTAGAGTAAATCCAGGTAATATAGGTTTTGGTGAGGAACGTGATAAAAAATTTGAAAGAGTTATAGAATATGCAATAAAATATGATATTCCAATTAGAATCGGAGTAAATTGGGGAAGTCTTGATAAATATCTTTTACAAAAAATTATGGATAGAAATTTCTTGTTCGATCATTTGAAATCTTCTGACGTTTTATTGCGGAAAGTTCTTGTAATGTCGGCATTAAATAGTGCACAAAAGGCAGAAAAAATTGGTCTTAGCGCAAACAAAATAGTTATTTCATGTAAAGTTAGTAGAGTAAAAGACTTGATTTCAGTTTATACAATGCTTGCGAGACATTCTAATTATGCTTTGCATTTAGGTTTAACTGAAGCTGGCATGGGTAATAAAGGTGTGATAAATACTACTGCAGGGCTTACTTATTTATTACAAAATGGCATTGGAAATACTATACGTGCTTCTTTAACTCAACACTCTAATGAGTCAAGAATTAATGAAGTAATAGTATGTCAGGAAATATTACAATCTATAGGTTTACGTTATTTTAATCCTCAGGTTAATTCCTGTCCAGGATGTGGACGCACAAATAGTGATCGCTTTCGGATATTAACAGAGAAAATAAATGATTATATAAAAGTTCGCATGTTAACTTGGAGGAAACAAAATCCAGGTGTTGAACGTATGAGTATTGCTGTTATGGGTTGTATAGTAAATGGTCCAGGAGAAAGTAAACATGCAAATTTAGGAATTAGCTTGTCAGGGTATGGAGAAAAATCAGTTTCAGCAGTTTATAAGGATGGTAAATTTTTTAAAACTTTGCGAACTAGTGACATTTTTGGAGAATTTAAAACAATAATTGATAATTATGTAGAGGAAAATTTTACTTAGTTTAATTTTAAAAATATTGCTATTGTTAAAGCAAGGAAACAAATTGCTATCTAAATTATTTTAGATTCTTATAGTAAAAAAAATTTTTATTAGAGGGTCTAATCGCTTTACCTTTATTAAAATTTGCATTAGGATTTTTATTTTGTTACTCATTTTGGTGTTTGTGGATGTTAAACTACAATTTTGTAACATTATTTTTAATTTATAAGTTAACCTTATAAGTTGTTTATTTTGAAATAAAAGTTTTAAAAAATACTAAATTACTTTATATGATAAGTAGAGAAATGAATGAAAAGTTAGTTGTTTATTTTATAGATTTATTATTTGACTTTTATTACAAATTTAAAATTATAAACCTTATAACAGCCCTTAAGGGTAGATAAATTAAAAGAGAATTCAAATACAGATAATTTTGTCATAGACTTATCTTTGCTAATTTTATATGTGGAATTATAGTATATTATATGTGTATAAATTATAAAATACGAGTTTTATTTTAACTTTTATGTTAATTTACAAATTATTGGAATAAATTAGTTTTTGGATTGCAAGTGTGATAAAAGAAAATTGGGAGGCGGTAATTGGACTTGAGGTGCATGCTCAAATTTCTTCTAAGGCAAAATTATTTTCTGACTCATCAACTGAGTTTGGTGCTGAACATAATACTCAGGTTTCTTTAATTGATGCAGCGATGCCGGGTACATTACCAATATTAAATTATTATTTAGTAGAACAAGTAGTACGTACAGGCCTTGCTCTTTCTGCGGAAATTAATAAGTGTTCTCATTTCGATAGAAAAAATTATTTTTATCCTGATTTGCCACAAGGCTATCAAATAACTCAATATTTTAATCCTATAGTTAAAAATGGTAGGATTTTTATTAAAAATAAAAAAGAAATAAGAATTGCTAGAATCCACTTAGAACAGGACGCGGGGAAGAGTATTCATGGGGAGAATAAAACTTATGTAGATCTGAACCGTGCAGGAATTGCTTTAATGGAGATTGTTTCTAAGCCTGACCTTTGTTCATCAGCAGAAGCTGTAGAATTTGTAAAGAAACTTAGACAAATTTTACGTTATATTGGTTCTTGTGATGGTAATATGGAGATGGGATCACTTCGTTGTGATGCAAATGTTTCTGTGCATCAAAAGGGTAGTGTTACATTTGGTACTCGATGCGAAATAAAAAATTTAAATTCAATGCGTTATATAGCACAGGCTATAGATTATGAAATACAAAGACAGATTAAAATTTTAGAAAGTGGAAGAAAAGTAAGTCGGGATACTTTACTATTTGATGTTGTTTTAGGGGAAACAAAAATAGTGAGAAATAAAGAAAATGCAAATGATTATAGATATTTTCCTGAACCTGATTTACTACCTGTCGAAGTAAGTCAGGATAAGATTAATTTTATTAAATCATCTTTACCTGAGTTACCAGATCAAAAAAAATTGCGATATATTAAAGAGTTAGGTATTAGTGAATACGATGCAGATATAATTACTTCTGATAAAGCGATTGCTGATTATTTTGAAGAATTGATAAAAAGACATGATTCAAGACTTGCTGTTACCTGGATTACTGTAGAACTTTTTGGTCGCTTAAATAAAGCAGGTCTTGATATCGAGAATTCTCCAGTTAAGGCAAATGCCTTATCTGAGCTTTTAGATTTTATTTCTGATGGAACGATTTCTACTAAACTTGGTAAGCAAGTTTTTGATATTATGTTTGAAACTAATAAATCAGCGTCCTCTATTATAAGAGAAAGTAATTTAAAACAAATAACTAATGTAGAGGAAATATCTAAAATCATAGATAAAATTATTTATGAAAATCAAGATAAGGTTCAAGAATATAGAAATGGTAAAGTGAAATTGTATAGATTCTTTGTCGGTAAAATTATGAAACTTACAGGAGGAAGAATTAGTCCCAGCATTATGGATCAAATTTTAAGCAAAAAGTTAATGGCGAATTCCTAACTTTCACGGGTATAAAATGATACTGTGAAAATTTTAAGTTGATATCTAGTTATTCATAGAGTTAAAAAAATCAGCGTTATTTTTTGTCAAAAGCAATTTATCACGTAGAAATTCCATCGCTTCAATAGACCCCATGTGATTAAGAACTCTACGTAACACCCATATCTTATTCAAGATAGCTTTATTAATCAATAACTCCTCTTTCCTAGTTCCAGATTTAGTAATATCAATAGCTGGAAATATTCGCTTATCAGCAAGTTTTCTATCAAGAATTACTTCAGCATTCCCGGTGCCTTTAAACTCTTCAAAAATAACTTCATCCATTTTAGAACCAGTTTCTATAAGAGCAGTGGCAATTATTGTTAAAGAGCCGCCATTTTCAATGTTACGTGCTGCTCCAAAGAAGCGTTTTGGTCTTTGTAACGCATTTGAGTCTACACCACCAGTCAGAACTTTTCCAGATGAAGGGATAACAGCATTATAAGCGCGTGCAAGACGGGTTATAGAATCCAGTAAAATTACAACATCTTTTTTATGTTCAACCATTCTTTTAGCCTTTTCTATTACTATTTCAGCAAGCTGTACATGACGATAAGCTGGTTCATCAAATGTAGAACTAACTACCTCACCTTTTACAGAACGAATCATATCTGTAACTTCTTCAGGTCTTTCATCTATAAGTAATACCATTAATTCTATTTCTGGATGATTTACAGCTATGGAATGAGCCATTTGTTGCAATAGCATTGTTTTTCCCGTGCGAGGTGGAGCAACTATCAATGCTCTTTGTCCCTTTCCGAGTGGTGCAACTATATCAGTAGCTCGCATACTTATATCTTTCTTATTGTCTAAACAGTTGCTTTTTTCAAGAATTAATCTTTCTTCCGGATAGAGAGGTAGTAAATTATCAAAGTGAACGTATTTTCTTAGCTCACCAACTTCAGTAGAATTTATACTTTGAGCTTTAGTTAAAGTAAAATATCTTTCTTTATCACTAGGCGGTCTAATTTCTCCGCATACCATATCTCCAGTACGTAAATTGAATTTCTTTATTTGTCCATTAGAAATATATACATCATCAGTGCTAGGTGCATAATTAGCACTTGCTGAGCGTAAAAAACCAAAACCGTCAGGTAATATTTCCACTACTCCGCTTCCTGTAGTAATTCCACCTTCTTCGCTCATTTTTTTCATTAAACTAAATATCATTTCCTGCTTTAGCATTCTGCCATTACCCCTACCGTTTGTTAAAATTTTTTTTTCTTCAGCTAAGTCTAACAACTCATCTGCTGTTTTCTTTCTTAGTTCACTTAAATCCAGCGTCTTTCTATTTTCTTTTACACGCTCATTCACTGTTTGTTTAGCAATACTATTAATTTGTTCACTTGTTTTTTCTAATTCCAATCTAGTGGTTGTAACCTTCTCTTTTTCTTTTACTAAGATATCTTCGTTGATTGTTATCATAATCCTCCATCATTTTAAATGATACTTATAAGATAAAATGTGTCCAAAAGACAATAACCGAAACCCAGATCTTCGGAGTATTAAATCAATTTAAGCTAAAACACTTTATGCGCTATTATATCAGTATAATAGTTGACGAGTCAAGTTAATTTATATAATATATATATAAAAGTAAGATGATAAACGAGCTAAAATGGATAGCGTAGAGCGTAACAGCTACATGGGTTTTGTTTTCCTATTTAGAAATTTCTAACTATATAATCAGCATTAGTAAAAGGTTTTAATTTCTGATATAGCAATTTTATTGCTGAGCCATTTTATTTTCTGCTATTCGTTTTATTGCTAATGTATTGATTAGTTATAGTAATAAATTTTGGTTAAACAAAATCATTAATTAAAAAGTAAATTGTATTCAGTACTTCTATCCATTTAGAATATTTTGTTTCAATTTTTTACAAATAAAAAGGTTTTGTTAGCTTAATCTTTTGTTATTTTTTATTTAAACCTTTCTAGTTTTGAAATTTCATTATTTATAGGTAATCTTTCGTGTTAGGTTTCCAAACATTAAAATAGCTTCATCTTGTATTGTTTTGTTACTATTTTAATTTTAAATAATTTTTTATAAGTTAAGAGATCCGGTAGTACTTAAAATAGTAAAATGAAACGACGAAAAGTTAAATTATTTTATAGAAACTATTTTTAATTAATAGATAAAATTCTAGAAGAACTAAATATAAACTTTCATCTTCATTACGGAATATAAATGATTTAATGTAGTATACAAGTTATTAAATTATCACAAAATAATGTAAATATACAGTAAATATAAAATAGTATTTTGTCAAATTTTTTTGCGATATAGGTAAGGCAGCAAGCAGAATGCCAAAAAAGATAAAGAACGATCCAAGCCAAATTATCGGCATTCCTGGTTTATAGTATATTTTAACAAAAATTTTGTTTTTGCTTTTATCTATTTCACCTATTATAACATAGATATCATAAAATAAATTGTGATAAATACTACATTCAGTGTTTTTTTGGCCTTCTACAAAATAAAATCTATATTCAGGAGTTACTATATCAAGAATTTTATTTTTCGATATATTTTTAATATCCATTGTTCCTCTTATTGCGTGGAAGTTTTTCTTTTTTATTAATTCAACGTTTCGTAAAGTGACTTTGAATTTGTTAATTATAATACTATCACCTATTTTTAGATAATTTTCTTTTTCTTCTTGCCAACCAGTTAAAATTGCTATACCAAGTGTTAAAATTGCTATTCCAGCATGAGCTAATATCATTGCATAATAAGATTTTGATTTTTTTTTTGCTAATGAAATTGATTTATTAAATTTTATATTTGATAAGAGAATTTTTTTACAAAATCCCTCTAAAAGAGAGATCAGTAGTGTAGTTGAAATGATAATTGATAATATAATCATCAGATTCATATGAAGTATGAATGGTAAAATAGCTATAGCACTACAAAATGACAGTTTATATTTATAGAATATTAATAATGAGTTATTAGTACTGTTTTCATGCCAATAATATTGGCCGATTATTGCAAAAACTAAGATAGTTAGCGCAATAGGATTAAATAAAGTATTATAATATGTTGCTTCAACTGATACTATTTCACCAGTTAAATATTTAACTATTAGGGGGTATGAGGTACCAATAAGTACAATAAAAAAAGCAGTTATAAATAGTAAATTGTTTATTAAAATTAATGTAAAATGCGGAAGGAATTTTCTGTTTTTTACTATTTGTTGTATATTTTGGTTGTTTGTTTTTTTTTTATACTTTAATACTAATGATAGTAAAAACCGAATCTTTATCAAAGATAAACATTTCTTTTTTATAGTTACTATAAATATAAATAGACTACTAATTAAAATTATACCAAGTAAAATTAGTATATATAATCCATATTTTGGATTATCGGCAAATGCATGTACCGAGATAATTATTCCGGAACGAATTAGAAATGTTCCAGTTATGCTTAGTATAAAAGTTATGAGTATAAGAAAAATAGCGAAGTTTTTTAAAACATTGAAATTATGCACTATAGGTAATAGATGTACAAGTATGGCCTCAAGTAGCCATGGCATGAGAGAAATATTTTCTACTGGATCCCAAAACCAAAATCCACCCCAGCCTAATTCTCGATATGCCCACCAACTTCCAAGGCTAATTCCTAAGGTGAGTAGTGACCAAGAAATAAGTATCCAAGATTTAATAGTTTTAATCCAAATTTTTTCATTAGTACCTGTAATAAGTTTAGTTATAGATAGTGAAAAAGGAATACTAGATCCTAGGTATCCTAAATATAATATTGGTGGATGAATAATAAGAGCAATATCTTGTAATATTGGATTAAAACCAAGACCATCTGTTTCAATTTTTGGCATTCTAATAAAAGGATTAGATTCAAATAAAGTAAATAGTAAAAAACAGAAGCAAATCAAATTTTGAATAATCAAGGATATTTTTTTTAATTCGTTGTTATTAATAAAGATATTCATTAAAAATAAGTAAAATGTAAGCACTAGTGTCCAAAGTAACATAGACCCTTCTTCATTTCCCCAGACACTGCAGATTTTATAGATTAAAGGTTTTGTTGTATGAGAATAAAAATATACATTTTTAAATGTAAAATTATCTGTAATATGATAATATATCAAAATGCACATTGAAGCTAATGTACAAAAAAATATACCAACGGTAGTAAATTTATGGAAATTATCTGGAAATAGTAGATGTATTATAGATAATAAACAAGCTATTAGTAATAGTATGTTTCCAGGTTCGAGCATAAAATTTTATATAAGTTATTTAGAATAACACTATTCTTAATAAGATAGGAATTAAAGTTTTAATAAAAAAGTAGTAAATGTTTTGTAATTTTCTACTTATGGTATTTTATAATAGTTAAAAGGGTATAAAGATAGAAATTTATATTTTGCAAAAAGTTATTTTGAAAATATGAAAACTATTAGAGATTTAATTCAGGAAGGATCGGAATTGTTATTGCGCTATAAAGTGCAATCGCCACGTTTGGATTGTGAGATTATTATGCAATATGTTTTTGGCGTAGAAAGAGCATTTATAGTTATGAACTATACTAATCAAGTACCTATGGAAAGGGAAAAGTTATTTTGGAAATTGATAAAAAAGAGAGCAAAAAGGTATCCGATATCACAATTAATAGGCAATCGTGAATTCTGGAATGGAAATTTCATAGTTAATAATCATGTTTTAGATCCAAGACCAGATAGTGAAACACTAATTTTAGCAGTACTAAAGTATTATCAAGACAAGAGGCAAAAATTAAAAATTGCAGATTTGGGTACAGGTACAGGTTGTTTATTGATATCTATACTTGATGAGTATAAATATGCTGTTGGTGTTGGCTTTGAAAAAAGTTTAGAAGCATATAGAGTTGCTTGTCAGAATGTAAAAAGACATAATATGTCTAAAAGGGCTAAAATACTTTTAAGTTCATGGACAAATTGTAGGGGTTTATTTGACCTCATAATTAGCAATCCTCCATATATTAAAAGTAGTAGGTTAAAAAATTTACAAATAGAGGTACAAAAAGAACCTAAAATGGCTCTTGACGGTGGTATTACTGGGTTAAACTGTTATTTAAGTATTTTTCCAATTTTGAAAAAATGCCTAAAAAAAAATGGAGCAGCTTTCCTTGAGGTGGGAGAGGATCAAAATGATATTGATAAAATAGTTTCTTCATATGGATTATTTTTTCAAGAATATATATATGATTTCGCTGGAATGAAAAGATGTATCGTTCTTAAACAAGTTAATTAAATAATTTAGTTCTTCTTTTGGATTTATTATTACAATTACAATAAGATTATTGATGGTTTTTTTTATTAAAAATAAGTTCTTCTCATATAGTTTTGTTGTAGACTTGTTTGAGATAGGTGAGTTTCTTATAATATAAGTTTTTAAAATAGAATTGCTTGTCATTTGTATTATTAATGTGTTATTAATTAACATAGAATTCGAAATATAGAGCTACATTATTTAAATATTTGATGACTAGTGTAGTTTCATCGTATTTTATAAATATTGCTTAAGATATTTACCTGTAATACTTTTCGAAGTGTTTGCTACTTCTTCTGGGGTTCCTATAGCCACTATTTCTCCGCCTTTCATTCCGCCTTCTGGGCCAATATCTATTATATAATCTGCAGTTTTTATAACATGTAGATTATGTTCTATAACTATAACTGTATTTCCTAAATCAACTAATTTATGAAGAATTTTTAACAAATTATTCACATCTTCAAAATGTAACCCTGTTGTTGGTTCATCAAGAATGTACAACGTTTTTCCAGTAAATCGTTTTGATAATTCTCTAGATAATTTTATTCGTTGCGCCTCTCCTCCAGATAACGTTACTGAGGATTGTCCAAGTGTTATATAACCAAGTCCTATTTTTTGTAAAGAAATTAACTTTTCTCTTATTATCGGAAGATTTTTAAAAAAAATACAAGCTTGATCTATTGTCATATCAAGCACATCGGAGATTGATTTATTGTTAAAGGTAATTTCTAAAGTTTCTCGATTATATCGTTTACCTTTACATTCTTCACATTTAACATAGACATCAGGTAGAAAATGCATTTCTATTTTTAGATATCCATCGCCTTTGCATGCTTCACATCTTCCACCCTTAGTATTAAATGAAAATCTACTTACATTGTAACCTCGTGCTTTTGATTCTGGAAGACATGCAAACCAATTTCTTATATGAGTAAATACACCAACATATGTTGCAGGATTTGAGGCAGGAGTTCTGCCAATCGGCGACTGATCTATTTCTATAATTTTATCTATATACTCAAGACCGTCTACTTTATCACATTTGCCATATTTTATAGATGAATGATACATTTTGTGTGCTGAATATTTGTATAATGTTTCTATGACTAAACTTGATTTTCCTCCTCCAGATATTCCAGTAACACAAATAAAATTACCTATTGGAAATTCAACATTTATATTTTTTAAATTATTTTCATATGCATTAATTACTTTTATAAATTGAGTTGCTTGTTTTCTTTTTTTAGGAATTGAAATTATTTTCTTTTTACTTAAATATTGTCCTGTTATACTTTTTAAGTCTTTTTGTATTTGACTTGGTGTTCCTTCGGAAATTATTCTACCACCATTTATACCAGCTCCAGGTCCAATATCGATTACATAATCAGCAGACATTATTGTATCTTCATCATGCTCAATAACAATTACAGTATTTCCTATATTTCTTAGATCCATGAGAGTAGCAATTAATCGCTCGTTATCACATTGATGAAGACCTATTGAGGGTTCATCAAGTACGTACAGCACTCCTGTTAAACCAGAGCCAATTTGTGAAGCAAGTCTGATTCTTTGACTTTCACCACCAGAGAGGGTGCTTGACTCACGTCCTAGTGTTAAGTAATTTAATCCTACATTTTTCAAAAATGTTAATCTTTTAATTATTTCACTTAATATTTTATTTGAAATTTGTTTTTGTTGTTCTGTAAGTTTTTTCGGTAATGTTTTAAACCATTCAAGAGATTCATCGATACTGAGTTCAGATACTTCACCTATATGTTTACTATCGATTTTTACCGTGAGTACTTCTTTTTTTAGTCTATAGCCACTGCATTCTTTACAATTAATAATAGAACAATATTGATCGATAAATGTTTTATTATAGTTGTTAATTTGACTTTCTAGTATATTGACTAGACCATTAAATTTCATTTCTTTAGAACCAAAAAGTATTATATCTTTTATTTCTTGATTTATATTTTTCCATGGAATATCAAGATTAAGTTTATAACTTTTAGTCAGTGAAAAAATTATTCTCTTTAGAAGTTCATAATTTATATCTATTTGGTAGAGTATTGATTCCACCTTTTTTAAAGCACCATTAGATATTGAGAGTGTTTCGTTAGGTATTATTAAATTTATATTAATAGTTAATTTCTTTCCAAGTCCGTTACATGAACGACACGCCCCGTATGGACTGTTAAAAGAGAAGAATCTTGGTTCTATTTTTTCAATAGTAAAACCAGACTTTGGACATGCAAAATTTTCTGAAAAAACCAAAGTTTGATCTCTTTTGTATCTAGAATTATGATCACTAGGTAAGTCTATTATATCTACATATACTAATCCTTGACTCAATTTTAGTGCTAATTCTATGCTACTTGGTAATCTATTTCCTATATTATTTGATATCGACATTCTATCTATAATTACAAAAATATCATGCTTTTTATTTTTATCTAATTTAGGTAAAGTATTTACATCATATACTCTATCATTTATCTTTAATCTTATATAACCTTGTTTTTTAATTTCTATTATTTCTTTAATATGTTCACCTTTCTTGCCACGAATTATTGGAGCAAGTATATATATTTTAGTTTTTGGCGGTAGTGACATTACAATATCTACAATTTGAGATACAGTTTGTTTTGTTATTGGTAGTTTAGTGACAGGTGAATATGGAATTCCTATACGTGCATATATCAAGCGTAGATAGTCATAAATTTCAGTAATAGTTCCAACTGTGGATCTTGGATTTTTTGAAATAGATTTTTGATCAATAGATATTGCGGGAGAAAGACCAGTAATAGAATCTACATCTGGTTTATCTTGAATATTGAGAAATTGACGTGCATAGGCAGAAAGACTTTCTACATACCTACGTTGACCTTCTGCATAAATCGTATTAAATGCAAGACTAGATTTACCAGAACCGCTAAGTCCAGTTATGATAACTAGCTTATTTTTGGGTATGTTGATATTTATGTTTTTTAAATTATTCTCTCTTGCGCCCTTAATTCCAATAAAATTATCCATATATCACGGCATTTTAGACATTAAAATTATAGCCCATAACTATATTAATTCATAGTAATTTTGCTATGAGAAGAAGAATTCTAATTAATTAAATAAATTATATTAATATTCAATAATTAGTACATTCAGCAATATGAATTTATTAAAAAAAATCTTAAATATGAAATTAGAGAAATACAGTAAGTACTGAAAAATAAGAATGCTTTATAAAGCATGATTTAGTGTAAAAGAAAATGTGAGAGATTTCGATTAAACAAATCGAAAATGGATATAAAAAATTAAAATGAGTTGTAATTTACAAAAATGATAATAATAACGCAAAAATAAAGGTTAATTATTTTAGAGAATTAACGAGTTCTACAAATATAATTATTTCATTATATTATTTATATGTATTTATATGTGAAGAAGTGAAATAAATAGTAGGTGTTAGTACTATTATATATCTGTCAGTATTTAGAAAGAGTAAACTTTAGATGTCAAATGAGATAAATCAAATAGAAAAATATTTCAAAGAAAACAAAGGCTTCTAATTCATTTAAATTCATAAAAATATACTTTATATATGAGAAAATTTTTATTTAGGTTAATAGATGTAGTATGCAAACAATATAAGTAGAGAAGAGAATATATCATTTAAATGATAAAATAGGAAAGAACATAAATGATAAATAATAAAAACTAAATAAGAAATTTTAATGTAGTTTGATATCTTCTTTTCTATATAACTTTTAGAAAAATTTTGGGTATTAAGTTAAATATTAAAATAAATAAAGCAAATATATTATTGAGTAAATATTTGCTTTTATATAAAAACTCTCTAATAATAATTAGAGTAAATAATTATACGTTTTCGTACAGTGAAAACTGTTTTAGCTATTGAAACAAGTTGCGATGAAACTGCTACAGCTATTGTAAATAGCAATAAGCAGATCCTTGCTCATGAAGTTATTTCTCAAGTAGAACATAAAAAGTATGGTGGAGTAGTTCCTGAAATAGCATCACGTGCTCATATGGAATATTTAAGTAATTTAATAAAAAGCTCTATGAGGAAGTCTAATCTTGATTTTTGCGACATGGACGCGATCGCATCAACATCAGGACCAGGACTTATAGGTGGACTAATAGTTGGAACGATGACGGCAAAAGCAATTGCACATGTAATACAAAAACCGTTTATTGCAATCAATCATTTAGAAGCACATATATTAGTTATTAGGTTAATATATAAAATTAAATTTCCATTCTTGGTTTTACTAATATCAGGGGGTCATTGTCAATTTTTAATTACACAAGATGTTGGTAAACATATTAAAATTGGAGAATCATTGGATGATTCTCTTGGTGAGACATTTGATAAAATTGCCAGAATGCTTGGTTTGGGTTATCCTGGGGGGCCAATAATCGAAAAATTAGCTAAGAGAGGTGATGATACAAAGTTTAAACTTCCAAGAGCAATGAAAAATCACCTTGGATGTAATTTTTCATTCTCTGGAATAAAAACAGCAGTAAAAACTTTGGTACAGAGTTTTAAAATGAATGAACAAGATATACAAGATATGTGTGCTTCATTTCAAAAATGTATTAGTGATATACTACTTGATAGAGTGAAAAATGCAATTATTATTGCCACATCTTTAAATATTAAGATTAATGATTTTGTAGTTACTGGTGGAGTTGCAGCAAATAAGTATTTAAGAAAAAGTTTAAAAAGACATATAAATTTAAACGTATTTTTTCCTCCAAAAAATTTATGTACAGATAATGCAATAATGGTTGGATGGACAGGCATTGAAAAATTACAGAAAGGTCATATAGATCCGTTAAATTTTATGCCTAAACCAAAATGGGAGTTAGGTATTTGTGTAAAAAAAGAATTGTATTGAATGTTATTTATGGTTAATAGTTGTTATTGATATATTGATATTTTTAATGTGTAGTGAATTGAATTTTAGATAACGTGGAAATAGCATCATCAATAAAAAAGGAGTTAAAGCAGAGCATACTATATGCATGCTTAAAGAAGTGTAAGAGTGCATTTTGGTTTATTTTCTGGTTTAGTTCGGGAATTAATTTTTTAATGCTGTTTTTACCACTTTATACTTCTCAGGTGCTAGATAGGGTAATATCGAGTGGAAGTATATCAACATTGATTATGTTAACGATTATTACTTTGTCTGCTTTTGGATGTTCTGCGATATTAGAAACTTGTAGATATATTGCTATGGCAAAGATTGGTGATTGGATAGATAAAACTGTAACTCCAGATTTGATAATAAGATCTATCAGATTAATATCAGTACAGAGTTCAACTTCTAGCGGTGAAGCGTTACGCGATCTTAGAGTAATAAAAAATTTTATTACTGGAAACAGTATTTTTTCATTATTTGATACTCCATGGTCACTAATTTATCTTTTTGTGATTTTTACAATACATATATTTACATGGTTTATAGCTATGATTGGAGTTATTATGTTGGTATCTATTGCAATATGGAATGAATTCGCTACTAAACATATTTTACAAGAAGTAAATGAAGAAATTACACGAAATATTAATGCAATAGATATTGCAACAAGAAATGCAGAAGTAGTTGAAGCTATGGGTATGTCGGAATTTATTATTTCTGATTGGTGTAAACAAAACGATGAAAACCGTGCAATGCAAATTAAGGCACAAAATCGCTCTAGTATAATTATTGGAATTACTAAATTTCTACGTTTAACACTACAAATATCTGTAATTGGAACTGGTGCATTACTTGCGATTACATCTCATAAAACTGCTGGTAGTATTATTGCTGCCTCAATCTTAATGGGGAGGGCATTAGCGCCTTTTGATGCCGCAATTCATACTTGGAAATTTTTAAACCACGCTAGAATGTCGTATAGAAGGTTACAAAAGCTTATACTTATGTCTCCAAAAAGAAAACAAACTATGACCTTACCAGAACCCAAGGGGAAGCTAGAATTTGATAGAGTATTTTTTACTCCCTATAGAAGTAGTAAATCAACAGTAAGGGGGATATCATTTGTTATAGAGCCGGGAGATATAGTAGGTATTATTGGTGCAAGTTCTTCTGGTAAATCAACTATTGCAAAGTTATCTGTTGGTATATGGAAACCAGTATCTGGAGTAGTTAGATTGGATGGTGCTGATGTATATACCTGGAATAGGAGAGATTTTGGTAAATATATTGGTTATTTACCTCAGGATATTGAATTATTCAATACTAGTGTTAAAGCAAATATTTCTCGTATGAGTCCAAATCCAGATCCCAAGGAAATAATAAAAGCAGCAAAGATTGTAGGAATACATGAGTTAATATTAAATTTACCAAATGGTTATGATACTATAATAGGAGGAGATGGAGTGATACTTTCTGGTGGACAGAAGCAACTTCTTGGACTTGCAAGAGCTTTTTATGGAAATATAAAGCTTTTAGTACTTGATGAGCCAAATGCTAGTTTGGATAATAATGGAGAAACATGTTTAATTAATTCAATTAGTATTGCAAAGGAACAAAGTATAACGACACTTATTATAACTCATAAGTTATCGTTGTTATCTATAGTTGATAAAGTGATTCTTGTATCGGATGGAATTGTTCGTTCTATAGGTTCAAAAGATGAAATCTTAAATAAATTGGTTGGTTGTTTTCATTGAGACTAATTATGAAAAATGATATTTTTGTTGTATCAATAATTTATCAAAGATAAGAAATTTGTTATTTTACTCATTATATCTTCATAAGATGAAAATAATAGAATTATATGAGTATGATATTAAAATGTTAATAAAAACCTCTTTAATCAAGTTTGAATTTTTGTATATTTGCGTGGTAGTTTTACTAGAATAGTTTTATTTGTTTTTAAACATATTGAACTACTCATAAAATTTTTACTGGTAGTTTTGTAATTTATTGGAAAATATACTTTTAAAATTATTTATGTTTTGTTCTTATTTATTTGGTAATTTGTTTTAATTATAACTTCACACTTTATAGTTAGCAGCAGTACTTAATTTTGGTAAATCTTTAATTATTTCAGATAAACTTAGATTTTTTTTAAGTAAAATATCAACAAATTTGATAGCGGAATATAATCCGTCATCAAAGCCTAGTTCAAGAAAAAAAAAGTGTCCGTTCGGCTCACCAGCAAATTTTGCATTTTCTTCTATTATTTTTTTCATAATTAGCGAATCTTCAGTAGAAGATGTAATTATTTTTCCTCCTAATTTTTTAACAAAGTTATATACTTTTATATTCATTTTTATATTAGCGATGATTTTGCATCCAGGATATTCCTCTAGTATTTCACGTACAAAAATCATAAATAGATGGTCGTTAGAAATAATATTACCTTTATTATCAATTAAACATATTTTATTACCATCACCATTAAAAGCGATACCAAAGTCACATTTATTTTTTTTTATGATGTTGATTAGTTGAGTTAAATTTTTTTCCTTTATTGAATTTGGCTCATTGCATGGAAATGTTCTATCTATAGAATTATTGTTAATTACAATATGTATGTGATCTGGTAAAATCTTCTCTAGATATCTCATAATTCCATTTACTGAACTATTTTTAGAATCCCAAGCTATTTTTAATTTACGTGTAGAGTTGTTTTTAAGTGCACTTTTTAATACATTAATATATTCACTATATATATTAATGTTAATAGTATTACCAATTTTCGTACCTATTTTAATAGGTGTATTTATAATTTCTTTTATTTTTTGATTTGAATAAGTTTTTTTGCAATTAAAAAAAAAATTAAAACCGTTGTATTCATTTGGATTATGTAAGGCAGTAATCATAATACCAAGATCTGCATTTACAATTTGTGTTGCGATGTATAGCATGGGTAAAGAACATAGTCCTATTCGCGTAACGTTCGCTCCAGATAAGGTTAAACCTTTGATCAATTCTTTTTCTATTTTTGGTGAAGTTATTCTGTTATCGTATCCTACACAAACATTATTTATAATTTGGCCAAACTTTCTGCCTATTTCATATCCATCTCTAATTTGTAAATCTTTACCTACTATGCCCTTAATATCGTATTTTTTTATAATTGTATTATCCATTATATTCTTTTGGGAATTGATATTTTATATGGTTAAATTTATAATTATAAAGATAATATGAGAAAAGAAAATACGTTCATAAAAATAGTTAAAATAGTATTTTAACTAATTAAAATTAAATTTTTAGAAATTTTTGAAGATTACTTTTAAATGATTAAAACAAATGGTGATCAAGGAAAAAATTAAGTCGGAAAGGGTTAATAAGGGGAGCTCTACACTCTTTTAATTATATTTCATTATAATTGCTGGGTTATTAAGTTCTACATAGTAGAAATATCTATTGATAAGTTTATTGAAATAACTCTTTGAGAGAATTCAGGATTATATATGGTATAAAATCATTAATATTTACACTGTTAAAAAGTTGTAAATTAATTACAAAATATTTGTTGAAGTATTAAAAATATAAAGAAATAAAATCCCTAGTATTATAGAGAGACTAATTTTATTATAAAGTTCAATTTTATTAAAGTTTGTAGTATCGCCATTTAGGGATGAAAATTTTTCATAAACTTAGAGGAGAAAATATAGGAACTTTAATAATTGCTATTAGTAAATTTTTATTTTTCGTAAGATATTTTTAAATCAATCTTATAGGATTGATGACATCTAAAACAGATTGTAAAGTCTAGCAAAAATCTGGTATTTGATACCTATGCAGTAATATAGAGGCATATGCTGCTATTCCTTCATTTCTCCCAATAGGGCCTATTTTTTTTACAGTTGTTGCTTTAATATTTACAAATTTGCTATCAATTTCTAATGTTTTCGATATGGACTCTTCCATTTTTGTTTTATAGGGCGATATTTTGGGTTTTTCACAGATTATAGTAACATCTAGATTAGACACACGATATCCTTCTTTCTTTGCTTTATTGTTAGCAAAATTTAAAAAGTAAAATGAATCTTGATTTTTCCATTTAGAAAGATTAGATGGGAAATGCTCCCCTATATCTCCGTATCCAAGTGCTCCAAGTATAGCATCAACAATCGCATGTATCGCAACATCCCCATCGGAGTGTGCTTCTATTGCCATATTGTGCTTAATTTTCACACCACAAATTCTTATAAAATTTTCAACATTATTTTGAATCTTAATGAATTTGTGTATGTCATAACCTGTACCAACACGATATTTTGGTTCTTCGAAAAGAATTTTTGTCATACTGATATCCTCTTTTGTAGTTAATTTGAAATTACTCTTCTCACCTCTAATAGTTGAAATACATTTTTTGTTTTCAATCATCAACGATGAATCGTCAGTGAACTCTTTATTTGATTGATGACATAACAATAATTCTTTAAAATTAAAGATTTGGGGAGTTTGTATAGCTTTAAGTTTTTTTCTTGAAATTATAGATTTGATTGAATTATTGTCATTTAGTAGTAATATGGTATCTTCGATTTCTATTATTGGTATCACTCCTGTGTATTGAAAATTAACTCCAATTTTATTAATTAAATTATTTATTAAAGCATTTGATACGAAGGGCCTACAGCCATCATGTATGATTACAAAATCCGGATTAATTTTTTGTAAACTTTCGAGTCCTAATTTGATTGAATTTTGTCTACTTTTTCCTCCATAAACTGGATTTAACAATTTGTTGTCTATGTTCTTTTTTGTTATCCATAATGTATTTAATACTGATTTATAAAAATTTTCGTGATTTTTATTAATTATTACTCTTATGCAATCTATATATTGATTTATTAAAAGCTTTTTGATTGTATAAAATAGAACAGGCTTACCTGCTAATTTTATATATTGCTTTGGAAATGCATTATTATTAAATCTACTTCCTATTCCCGCAGCAGCTATTAAAGCTGCTATTTTGTGTTGTTTAGATTCATTAGCGTACACTTTTCTTTTATTTTTTGTTATCACCTAATAAAAGCCTTATTATAGCATGCATTTTTTTTTTTAAAAGATAATAAAACTAATATTAATTATAACTACTTGAATGAAATTTATTTAAATATTAGATGCCAAAATAAAATGAGGATTTTTATAAAAGTGTTTGTTTCCTTATGGGTTTTTATTAAAAAAAAGAAGATTATTAATAAAAGTTATCATAATTTTTTATGATACATATTAGTAATCTTCATAATTAAAATTAAAGAGATTATTGTTATGTATAATATTTAATGTTAATTAAACTTATAGAGACACATTTATTTTAATAATGTAGAATGAAAGAAGTGATATGATAAGTTAATAAGTAAAATGAAAGAAATAAATATGATAAGGTTTTATTTAGTCCGTCTTCAAAATTTAGCTAGATTAACATTATTTTCTAAATTCCACAGCAACATTAACATTCTATGTAAAGTGTTGTTTAGATATGGGATTGGTAGGACTCGAACCTACGACCAATTCGTTATGAGCGAACTGCTCTAACCTACTGAGCTACAATCCCCCCTTTTTAATATAAAGACCATTATAGTATATGAAACATGTGAAAACACAAAAACCTATCATTGATTTATTTTACTATCAATCCAATTTGATAGATCATTTATTATACCAATTTTACGTGCAATTTCTTTACCATTTTGAAATATAATTAAAGTTGGTATGGATTGTATTCCATATTTGCTCAACATCTCAGATCCTTCATCTATGTTAAACTTGCATACCTTGATTTTATTTTTCTTATCTCTAGCTAACTGTTCAATATATGGTATTAAGCTTTTACATGGTTTACACCATTCAGCCCAAAAATCCACTAATGTAAATCCTTGATAGTCAGTAACTTCAGATTTAAAATTAAAGTCGTTCACGAGTATAATATTGTCTGTCATAGAATCACCAACCTATAAATATACATTGATAATATATTAATGCATGCATTGATATAATCAATTAATAATTTTTTAATTGCATCATATAAAGTATCCTATGAGAAATTCATATAACATTTATGATTGAAGCAGATGTTTACCTATCATTTTATATTTATATACTAAAGTAGACGTTATCACATTTATACTATGCTCCTATATTTTACTTATAAGGATATACAAAAACTTTATATATGATGACTAAAAATATCTACACTTTCCCATCCCATTAAATCTAATTTAACACGAATAGGGAGAAATTTAAAACATTTTTGAGCTAATTCTTTTCTTTTTTCACGTTCTAGCATAGAATCTAGTTTTTCTTTTATTTTATGAAGATATAAAACATCAGATGCAGCATATTTTTTTTGTTTATCTGTTAAATTTTCATTTCCCCAGTCAGAAGACTGATACTGTTTGTTTAATTTAGTATTAAGTAATTCTGAACATAACTCTTTTAAACTATGATTAGCTGTGTAAGTGCGAACTAAACGTGAGGCTATTTTTGTACAATAGCATGGAAGTGCCCAAATTTTTAAATAATATCGTATTATACTAACATCAAATCGTGCAAAATGATATATTTTAATTATATTTTTATTTTTCAATATTTTTCTCAAGTTTTTAGCTACATGATAATTTTTTAATTGAACTAAATGAGCTTCTCCTTCTCTAAAAGAGAGCTGTATGAGACATAATCTATCTCTGGAGTGGAATAGTCCCATAGCTTCTGTATCAACAGCTATAGACGCTATGTTATTTGGTACCAAATCGTTTGGTAAATCATCTTTATATACGAATATTTTCATAGTAAAAATTTTGCACAATATCAACTTATACGATATAATAAATATTAATAACTAAAAATAAGCTTTAAGTATACATTTAGTACACAATTAATCTTTATAAAATGATAAAAGTTTGAGTATTTTAATTTTTAAATATAACGGTTAGTGATATTTTGTATCTATCAAAGTCGGCATATTTTTATATGTTCCTAGGAAACAAAATGTTATGCGGGAGTAGTTCAGTTGGTAGAACGCAACCTTGCCAAGGTTGAAGTCGAGGGTTCGAATCCCTTCTTCCGCTCTTTCAAAATTATGTTTCCCTCTAGGAGGGTGGGTTTTGTTATATAGTTAAAAATACAATTTATAAACTTAAAAGAATTCAAAAAGTAAAAGTATTATACTGTTTGTTCATTTTATGAAGAGATTGTAACAGAATATTTAGATAGTATTTGAGTTTTATTTAAAGGCTATATATTGCAAATGTGTTGTTCCAATTGGTTTTATTGTTTACTCATAGTATAAAACAAAGAGAAATTTAATTGTGTTTTAAAATTAAAGAGAGTAAAGATTCGCAATGATTTTTATTTTAACTTTAGGTAAAAACTACAAATTATTATTTGTGATTTCATTAAACTTGCATTTTTAATATAATTTAGTTATATTATTTTGATAAGTTAGATGTTTATATAGATGAAAAATTTAAAGGAGTTATCCTTAAGGATTAATAATATTAGATCTATACAAAAGACCACGAAGATAATGCATATGGTTTCTGCAGTAAAATTATTACAGAGTCAAAAAAGATTATTAAATTCAAGATTATATATATCCGAATTATATGGTATCATTTTTTCATTGATATCTACGATTGATCAAGGTGCATTGGTGAAAATTTTAAACACTGGTGAAGATGATCTTTGTCTTGTATTTATCATTGTATCTGATCGCGGCTTATGTGGTAATTTCAATTCTTCTATTATGAAATTTAGTAAGAGACATGTAAATAGGTTAGCTACAGATGGCAAAAAGGTAGATATTGTATTTTATGGCAAAAAAGCTTTTGATATGGAAAGAGATGAATTTCTTTCTAAAAGAATCTTAAAAATTGAAAATAGCAATGGAGTTATGTTAGAACGCATAGAATCACTAATTGATGATATCAATATCGATAAGTATAGTAGAATAGAAATTGTTTATAACAAATTTTGTAATACTTTTATACGCAAACCAACTTTAGAATTGGTAAAGCCATGGAATAAAGATTCATCTTTAATTTGTAGCTCATTAGTTAATTTAGTAATAAATAGCTACGAGTATGAACCACAAAATATTAAGTTTATTTTACGATTTTTGATTAATAATTATGTTATAGCTTCTATTTATTCTGCTTTACATGAAAGTATAACAAGTGAGAATGGAGCTAGAATGATTGTAATGGAGTTAGCAAATAAAAATTCTGGAGAAATACTAGATAAATTAACACTTCTTTATAATTGTTCTCGTCAAGCGAGGATTACTACTGACTTAATTGAGATAGTAAGTGCTGCTGAATCTTTGTAAAATTTGAGGAAGTATAAAAGTGAATATACTAAACATAGTAATAGATGTTATCAAATTAATAAAGAGCCAGTGTCAAGATGATGCAGAAGTTATAGTATATGAAACTATTAAAGTTTTGGTTTCTCAACGATTATCAAAAATTGAACAAGTATTGCAATCTAAAAATTGTACTTTAGGAATTAGAATTATAGTGAATAAAACTAAGGTCGCATATGTTTCTACAAATAATTTAAATAATCTTAGTGAGCTAGTTAAAATGGTAATAGAAATGGCAAAATCTGCTCCAGAAGATCCTTACATTAATTTTGCAATAAATGAAAAAGATGATTCTGTTTTTTCAGAAAGTTTAGGTATTTTGGACAAAAGCATTATAACTGTTGATAATTTAAAAGATATCGCTAAAGCTACAGAAAATTCCGCTCTTTCATATAAATATATTGTTAACTCTGAAGGGGCTTCTTCTTCATATATTTTAATGAATACAGCATTATCTACTGTTTCTGGCTTTATTGGTTCGTTTAGTAAATCAATTTTTATTAACCAAGTTTCTGTTGTTGCTAGAGAAAAAAATGAAATGAAGGTTGGTTATGATTATGATTTAGCGTGTAATTTTAATGATTTAAAATCACCGGAATTAACAGGAGGAGAAGCAGCGAGAAAGGCAATTAATCAATTAAATTCTCGTACAATTAAAACTGGTAAATTTCCTGTTATTTTTGAGAAAAGGGCAGCAAAAGAAATAGTTAAGAGTTTTGCTTCTGCTATAAATGGCACTAATATCATAAGTAATAGCTCTTTTTTAGGAAAGTATTTAAATACTAAAATTTTTAATAATAAAATTAATATTATTGATGATCCTTCGTTGTTAAAGGGAATAGAATCAAGACCGTTTGATGGAGAGGGGATAATTAGTAAAAAAAATATACTTGTAGAAGATGGAGTGTTACAAAATTGGATTTTGGACTTATATTCTTCTAAAAAATTGAATTTAAAAACTACAGGAAATGCTATTCGTGCACATAATGCGTCAATTTATCCAATGGCTAGTAATTTTTATATTGAAAATGGTAGTGTTTCATTTGAGGAACTTATTGGTGAAGTGAAAGAAGGAATATATATAACAGATTTATTTGGTTTTGGTATTAATTTGGTTAACGGTAATTATAGCCAGGGTGCATCAGGATTTTTTATAGAAAACGGAAAGATAACGTATCCAATACATGAAATTACTGTTGCTAATAACTTGAGAAATATGTTTTGTGATTTAATTGTTGCAAATGACTTAACTTTTTGTGGACAATTTAATTCACCAACAATTAAAGTTAATGAAATGACAGTCTCAGGTTCGCTCGGAAGTTAGAAACTTATTGCATTTATATAATAACAATATTATAATATTCATATAATCGAGAGAAACCATTGATATGAGATTTATCCGATATTCTGGATATTCGGTTTGGCTTGGAGATTTCATCTTCTTTGGTAAAGTTGGCTAATAGTTTAGAGGTTGTTTAAATGGAATTTGGTAATATAAAATGGTTTAATACTGAGAAGGGTTATGGCTTTATCAAACCTGAAACTGAAGGAAGTGATGTTTTTGTACATATTAGTACTTTAGAGCGCTCTGGAATAAAACCAGATCTTCTTAAGGGGGAAAATAGAGAGAAGGGAATGAAAGGTGAAAGGGTGAGTTATGAGCTCAAAGAAGAACGAGATAGGAATGGAAAGGAGAAAAAGTTTGCAGTAAATTTGAAATTACTTGAAGATTAACACTGTACCTAACAAAAGATTTTGTGATTTCAGTTTGTGTAGTATGACCATTGTATGAAGTTGGAGATTTTGTCTTATTTAAGTAATGGTTAGTTGGTCTAGTATTGTTATCAAAATATTCCTGTAAACGTTTTAGTTTTAAACAGTAATTATACTGTGATACCCTAAGGCATCTCAAAAAGATTTAATAAAATAAAAAGTTATATTTTATATAAAATCTCGCGTTTATTGTCTCAATATTTGAATGTGTTTAATTACATTATATCAATGTTTTAAAACTTTTACTTTTTGATTAGCATTCTAAGTATATTCATAAAACTATGAGAGTTCTAATTATTGAAATTATTAATTTTTATATAAAACGTATTAAAAATATGCTAATTATATTAAATATCTATTATTTATTAAAAGTATTTTTATATAAAGTTTTTTAAAATGAAAGCAAAAAGGAAGAAATTTAGTTTTACGTTAGAAAATCTTAAGAAAGTAAAGAAATTTATAAAAATGTATCCAAATGGTAAAAGTGCCATTATGCCTTTATTATATTTGGTTCAAGAACAATGTGGATGGGTTTCTGAATCTGCTATGCAATATGTTGCCGATATGCTACATATTCCACATATTTATGTGTATGAAGTAGCAAGCTTTTATACAATGTATAATTTAAAACCAGTTGGTAAGTATCTTATACAGGTTTGTAGAACAACCCCATGTTGGTTATGTAATAGCGAAGATGTATTAAACGCTTTTAAAAAAAAGCTTGGAATTAATATAGGTGAATCTACTAAAGATAATATGTTTTCTCTAAAAGAAGTTGAATGTCTTGGTGCATGCGTTAATGCTCCAGTTGTACAAATTAATGATAGTTATTATGAAAATCTTACTTCCGAAAGAGTAGGAGATATTTTAGTAAGGTTACAGAAAATGGATAGCAAAGAAAAGAAATTTTTATAATTTCTTTTAATTAAAGAGTGTCAAATTACTTCAAATACTTTTTTTTAAGGAATGCGATTCATAGGCCTTATATAAAGGTATTTGCCTTATTTACATTTTTACATATAGAATAGTTGATCTCTATCACAAAGACCTGGGCACTTTTTAGTTTTTCACTTTGAAAGTGTTGGATTTTTTACAAAAACTCAATGATAAATTTAATTTTAAACGTTTTCTATCATTAGAAAAATATATAATTTTACATATTATCTGTTATATATGTACCTTAAAGGCTTGTAAAAAAGCTAATTGTTAACTTTAAAAAAAGTTTTTTTAATGTATAAATTCCTAGTCAAGATTTTAATATATCTTTTAAAAAGAATTTTTCTAAAAATATTTAAACAAAACTTGCGCTATTAATAAGGTATAAAAAATTAAAAATTACATAATTAGTTAAAGTTTAACTTTTATAGTTGATTACACTAATGTATTAGTGAATTCTTAAAGGTTGAAGTTTTAAACAAAATATAATAAGATGTGTGTCTTGAGAGTTATATAACTCGTTATATATTCTTATTCTACGTGATAAAATTAGTTTGTTATTAAATTAAATACATATATAATTGAAATTATCTTCTAATAAAAGAAACGGAATAAAAATTTTTAGAGGGATTATATAATAATTACATAATGTGAGTTAGAGTTACGCGAAGCGAGGCTGTGTTAACAATGTAATTACAAAATTAATTTTTAATATTTATTAAAAATAAACCTAATTTTATTCTATAAATTAAGAAATTAATTTTGAGTTTAATGCTTTTGAAATTTACATTTTTTCTTGGTTTTTTTGGATTATATTCTTTTTTCTTATTATTTTTTTTTTATATTTTTATAAAAAATAAAAAATTAAACGAAGAAATAATAAGGTCTGTAAATTTTAGAGATAACTTACGCAAATTAGAACATAATCTTCAGGAAGCAAGGCAGACTTTAATTAAAAAAGAGCAAGAAATAACAAACTTAAAAGTTAAAAATACAGAGGTAATAGTAACTCTACAAAAAGAACGCGAAGAAAAGAAAAAGGAAATAGAATTATTAACAAAAGCTGAAAAAAGACTTATAAGTGCATTTAAGATACTTTCTCTTGACGCTTTGCATGTAAATAACAATAATTTTTTAAATCTTGCGAGAGAAGTAATTGATAGTAAATTAAAAGAAACAGAAAATAGTTTTCAGAAAAGAGAGGCAACTATTGATGGAATCATAACTCCAATTAAAGAAAAATTAGAGAAATTTGATAATGAAATACGTAAATTAGAAAAAGAAAGAGTAGGAGCTTATGAAGGTCTAAAAGAACAAATTAATATGTTGATGAACCAAACTTCTAGCCTTGCAAACGCCTTAAGGAAACCTCATGTAAAAGGAAGATGGGGAGAGATGCAGTTAAAAAGAGTAGTAGAAATAGCAGGTATGGTTGAATATTGTGATTTTTTTGTTCAACCTTCAGCAGTTAATAAAAGTGAAGATAATTTACTGCGTCCTGATTTGATAATTAAAATGCCATCCGGAAAACAAATAATAATAGATGCTAAAGTACCTCTTGATTCTTATCTTGATGCTATATCGCAAAATGATTTACAAATACAAAAAGAAAAATTAAAAAATCATTCTTTAATAATAAAGAAACATATAAATGATTTGAGCAAAAAAGAGTATTGGAGTCAATTTGAAAACACTCCAGAATTTGTAGTACTTTTCCTCACTGGAGAAGGAGTTTTTAGTGCAGCATTAGAATACGAACCGTCTTTAATAGAGATAGGAGTAAAAAAAAAAGTGATTATTGCAACACCAATTACTTTGATAGCCCTGCTCAGAACGGTAGCATATGGATGGAAACAGGAGATAATAACTGAAAACGCAAAAAAAATTAGTGAACTTGGTAGTATTTTATATAATCGTATATGTATAATTAGCAAAAATTTTGACAATTTACATAAAAGTTTAAAGAGTACTGTCCGTCACTACAACGATACTATAGCTTCTTTTGAAGCAAGAGTATTTCCAGCTGCACGAAAATTTAATAAACTTGGTATACACACAAAGAGTAAAGAGTTAAATTCTGCTAAAAAATTAGAGTCTTTACCACGTAATTTACATGTTAAAGAGTTCAAAACAGATTAAGTTTTATAATTTAGTAAAAAGAATATTAAATGTTTTGCGTATTCTGTTATTTTTATTTAAATTTCCATCTATAAATTTTGATTCCTTAATCTTATTCTAACTATAAGAACATAAACAGTTTTTAGTTTATTTAAAATATTAAGTCTGCAAAGAAGAGCTATTATTTTTGATGAAATTTGTAGATTTATTAAAAATTTTATTAAAAATTGACTAGGGAGTATATATGATATATATATATAAAATATACATAATTTTAATTTTCTATAGTGTTAAAAAATTTTATTAAAATTAAAGAAGAATAAAATTTCGAAATTAGTTTCAAGAATTTTCAATTAAAGAATCTCTTGATTTAAGGAACATCAGTTTCGTATTTATGAATTTTTTGATGAAGTTGTAATAAAGTTTTATAATTACAAACTTATATTAAAATCGACTTTCACTAGGTGCAAAATAATGTACTTTAAATAGCTTAAAAATTGCAGGATTAATAAAGAGATACACCAAAAAATAAAAAAATATAGTTCACATTAAATTTACATTTATATAACAATTTTATAAAATTTCATATACATGTAACATAATTACAAAATAATGGAAGGGTTTGTTTTGTGCTATATTATATATATGGCATATAATAGAGTTAATATTTTTTATTTGTTATTGAATTTTAATATTATATGAATTTTAAATCAGTTGTTTTGTGTATATTGGATGGTTGGGGAAACGGAATAGAAAATAGTAGGTATAATGCTATTAGTAGCGCTGATCCACCATGTTGGAAATATATTAGTTCTAATTATCCAAGATGTAATTTATCAGCCTGTGGGGTCGACGTTGGGTTACCAGATGATCAAGTAGGAAGTTCAGAAGTTGGACACATGAATATCGGAAGTGGAAGAATAATAATGCAAAATTTACAACGCATTAATCAAGAAATAGAAACAATAGAAAATAATGTAAATTTACAAAATTTTATTAATGTATTGAAAGGTAGCGGTGGTGTTTGTCATATACTTGGATTAGTATCAAATGGTGGTGTTCATTCGCATCAAAAACACATTTTATTTCTAGCAAATAAAATATCACAATATGGAATTAGGGTAATGATACATGCATTTTTAGATGGAAGAGATACGTTACCGAATTCTGGAAAAAAATGTATTTATGAATTCGAAAAAGGTATAAAAGGCAATGATAATATAAAAATTGCTACTATTTCTGGGCGTTACTATGCTATGGATAGAGATAATAGGTGGGAAAGAACAATTAAAGCTTATAAAGCCATAGCATTTGCAAATGCACCTTATTATCGCAGTGCTACATCGTTAATTGATAATAGTTATCAAAATAGTATAACTGATGAATTTATTAAGCCTGCGATAATATGTAATTATCATGGTATGAAGCGGGAAGATGGGGTATTATTAGCTAATTTTCGCGCAGATCGTATGTTACAATTAACAAATATTTTACTTGGTAAAACCAACTACACTAAAATAGTAAAACTTTCTTCAATTTTAAGTATGGTGCAATATAATGAACATTTAAAAATTCCATACCTTTTTCCTCCTATATCTCTTACGAATACTTTAGGATGTGTAGTATCTGATAATAAATTACGACAGTTGCGCATTGCTGAAACTGAAAAGTATGCTCATGTAACTTTTTTCTTTAATTGTGGAAAAGAGGAACCTTTTCCAAGAGAAGAAAGGATTTTAATCCCTTCTCCCAAAATTAAAACTTATGATTTGTGTCCTGAAATGTCAGCTTTTAAGATTACAGAGAAACTTATAGAGAAAATTTTTTCTCAAGAATTTGCATTGATAGTTGTAAATTATGCTAATGCTGATATGGTAGGTCATACTGGTAATATAAGAGCAGCTCAAAAAGCTGTATTAATTGTAGATATTTGTCTTGCAAGGATACTTAATGTTATTAAGAAGGTTGGCAATACTGTACTCAGTATTACTGCAGATCACGGAAATATTGAGTATATATTTGATGAGAAAAATAATACACCTCATACATCGCACACTTTAAATGCAGTTCCATTCGTTTTATATTCTAGTTCTTATAATAATTTTAAACTAAGAAATGGAAAATTATCCGATATTGCCCCTACCATTCTACAGCTACTTGGAATTGAGAAACCAAATGAAATGACAGGTAACAGTCTATTGGTATAAAGTATTTTATCGCAAAATGTATCTCTTATTGCGATACATTAAAAATATTTATTACCACTTTTAATTTTTGTCTATAATGTTGACTCACTAAAAAAACTATCTATATCATAGACATTGTTAATATTTTTTGTGCTTATAGATTGATCAATTCTTTTAACTAGATTAGATAAAATTTTATTAGGTCCGATTTCTACAAATTTATTAACATTGTGATTTCTCATATACAAAACCATCTCCCTCCATCTTACTTTACTTATAATTTGTTTAGCAAGTAAGTTTTTTATTATAATCGGATTATTTTCTTCAATAGCTGTAACGTTTGATATAAATGGAACCAAGGGTCGAGTTATTGTAATTTTTTTTAAAAACTCTAAAATTTTTTTATTAGAAGATTCCATAAGAGATGAATGAAATGGTCCATCAACTTGTAGTCTAATTAATTTTTTAACGTTTGAATTCTTAAATAAATTAGGTAGCATTTTGAGAGTTTCATTAGTTCCGCTTACTACTACCTGTAATCCTCCATTATCATTTGCAATTTCACAAATACCTTTAATTTGAGATGATTTCAATATATTCTCTACTTCACTTATATCTGCTCCTAGTAATGCGACCATTCCACCTTTATATTTCAAAGAAGCTTCACGCATTGCCTTACTACGAATTTTTAATAATTGGACTGCAGATTTAAGAGTTAAAGCTTTTGTAGCGCATAATGCTGTGTATTCACCAACTGAATGTCCACAAACATATTTAATATTATTATTACAACTAGAAAAAAGAGATTTACCATATATATACTCCATAACACGTAGAATTGCAATTGATACTGCCATTATAGCCGGTTGAGCATTTTCTGTAATGGTTAATTCTTCAATACAGCCATCAAAAATTAAACTAGATAATTTTTTGTTTAAAATATCATCTATTTCGTTAAATACTTGTCTTGCAACAAAAAATTCACTATATAAGTTTTTTCCCATTCCAACGAATTGAGAGCCTTGACCTGGAAAAGCAAAAATCATATAATAAATATTATTTTTCAGTTTGACATTTTATCATTCTAACACTTTATCTTATATCTATTTATTATTGTCAATTCCCTGGAAAAAGAATTGACTTAATAAATTAGATTGAATAGAATTTCCTATCGGAATAGGTATAAATTTAGGTATTTAGATGACAAGAATTGATTACCATAAGATAATTATAGTTATGACTGATGGTCAAGAGTTTGAGACTCGTTCCACATATGGAAAGAATGGTGACAGGATAAAACTTGACATAGATCCTCTTACACATCCTGCATGGACTAAGAGTTTAACAAGTGGATCAACAAGAAAAGCCAGTAAAATAGCTAGATTTAATGACAAATATGGAGGAATATTTTAAATTCTACTTTTTAAAAAATCATGTACAGCAAATATAAAAATATAGCTTATGCTGTTTCCGATTCGCCGAAATCGCAAGAAATACCAAAGTTGTTGAAGAAACTTGATTTCATTAAGATAACAGAAAAAAATAAATCAGAAGTTGATTTACTTATAGTTGTAGGTGGCGATGGTTTTATGCTGCGTGCATTACATAATTATGTAATAGGAAACAAAAATATACACGTATACGGAGTAAATACTGGTAATGTTGGATTTTTAATGAACAAATATTTTAATTGTAGTAATGATTTAGTTGATAGTATAGAGTGCGCAACTCCAACGCAGCTCACTTTACTAAAAGTAGAAGTTATAAACATAGGTGGCAAAAAACATCATTATATAGCATTAAATGAAGTGTATGTTTTTAGAAAAACAAATCAAATAGTAGAAATGAATATTATCATTAATGGAAAACCAAAAATAAAAAAATTCAGGGGAGATGGGGTGATATTATCCACTCCTACCGGAAGTGCTGCATATAATTTTTCTGCAGGAGGGCCAATTTTGCCATTAAATTCAAATTTGTTTGCATTAACTTCAATTAATAGTTATCATCCTAGGCATTGGAATGGAGCATTAATTTTGAGCGATACAGTGGTACAAATTGATATTAATGATGTAAGAAATAGGCCAGCACTTGTAGTTTCAGATTATAAGGAACTCCACGATATTCTGCAAATAAGAATGCGGAAAGACTATGAAAATACAGTTACTTTACTTTTTGATAGGAATTCATCTTTAGATGAAAGAATTTTTGATAAACAATTTTTGCATTAATTTTATCTATATCTAGTTTGGACTTTTAAAATGCTATCTACTACATGAATAATATACAAAGAATGGTCACGTAAATGATAAAGTTAAAATCAGAAACTAGAAATCTGTAATTTATTATTTTATGAAACTTCTTTAAAAGTAATGTACTTCTATACAGAAGAAATAATTGGGTAGGACGGTATGGAAAAAGAAATAAAGATTTTTTTAATATCATATTTGTGAATTTTTGAATATTGTAGATGATATTAAAATATCAGAAAGTGTAAATACTTTCAATATAGAAAAATCCTTAATATAGAGTACAAAATAAGTTTTAAAATTTTTAATTTTCATGATAATCGTATTTTGATATTAAAATAATAAAAAAGATTTTTTACCTTGATGTAGATATTGTTATTGCTTTATTTATAAAATAAAAAAATCTTGTAATTACACGAAATTTGTCACATTTTATATAGCTAAAGTTGCGTATATACTTAATAATTACGAGCTTAGTGATAGAGGAAAAGGTGTTAAGTATTTTTTACACATAGCTTTTGTTTTTTATTATTTAAGAAATGAATATAGAATGAATTTGGTATGTTTTATAGGGGTGTTTTATAGGGGCGTAAAGTATGAGTTTTCTTTATCACAAGAAAACGAAACTTTTAAGAATCTTTGTTCTTATAACTTAAATTTTATAATCAAAATTACAGAATCTAGTTCATTTTATCATAAAAACTTAGTTTTATTAGTTTGATTTTGTTACGTTATTATTTTCTATTCTTTTAAAGAAAGAAAATAGTTCTTTGTAAATTCTTTATATATAGAAGTTAATTTATATATATCATTTACTGGTATACATTCATTTACTTGATGTGCAGTTTTATTTATCATGCCAAATTCAATTACTGAACAAATATCTTTAATAAATGCAGCATCGGATGTTCCACCACTTGTATTTAATATAGTATCAATGTTGGCAACTTTATTTATTGCACTTAGCATAATATCAATGTTTTTATCTGGAATGGAAAAAAAAGGATCCCTATTTTTATACATAAAAAGTTTATAATTACTAGTTATACTCGAACATATTTCACTGATTAATTTATATAAATTTTTAGGTGTTTGCATATTATTATACCGGATATTAAAATTTGCAGTTATCGAGCCTGGTATTAGATTGTCAATATTATTTCCAGTTTCAATATTAGTAATTTCACAATTTGAAGGTTGAAAATATCTATTGCCACTATCAAAGATAGTGTTTTTAATCTTATTTAATATTGATATCATTTTATATATTGGGTTATCAGCCAAATTAGGATAAGCAACATGTCCTTGTTTTCCATGACAAATTAATTTAAATGATACTGATCCTCTTCTGCCTATTTTTATAGTATCGCCTAATTTTTCATTGCTAGTAGGTTCAGCAACTATACAAAAATCTACTCTCTTTTTTTTATTTTTCATCCATTCTAAAACTGCTTTTGTTCCGTGTTCTTCTTCACTCTCTTCGGCACTTGTAATTAACATACTTATTGAACCATCAAATTGAAATTTTTCTTCAATTAAATTTACTACGGCAGTAATAAATGCGGCTACTCCACTTTTCATATCAGATGCTCCTCTTCCGTATAACATTGCATCTCTGATTTCAGGTTTAAATGGATTAAATTTCCAATTTTTTAATTGACCTGGTGATACGACATCAATATGACCAGCAAAACACAAATTTGGCGTTCCATTTATATATTTTGCATAAAGATTTTTAACTCTGGTTTCATTACTATGATTACCAAACTCTAAAATCTTACAATTAAATCCATTCTCCTTAAGGAGGGTAGCAATATATTCTATTGCGCCGTCATCTTTTGGACTTATGCTTTTGAAAGAAATCAATTTCTTAGTTAATTCTACTGGATTAATTTTCATATAATCTTTAAAATATAAATGTTTAAGCCATTTTAATATAGTTTTATTCCTAACTAAATATTTCTATTATTAGATCAAGAATTCCAATCAAATTAGAGTTTTATTTATTCATAGGTAATAACAAAATAATATAAAAGTTCTTAAAAATGAATCATACGTTAGTATAACGGTAATAAAAATTATAATACGGAAGTAGTTAATTTAATAAGTTGAATTTCATTATAAAAATAATATACATTATCATAATAATACAAAGCCTTTCTACATAAAATTTGAATTTTTTATTAGAAAAGTATAGTTTAATTATATTAAAAATGGGGGGAGATTATTTATGACGCATTTCATTACAGATAAATGTATTAAATGCAAGTATACAGATTGCGTAGAAGTATGTCCTGTTGATTGTTTTTATGAGGGCAAAAATATGCTTGTAATTAATCCAGATGAGTGTATTGATTGCGGAGTATGTATACCAGAATGTCCAGTAGATGCGATTGTAACCGATGATTCTATAAAAGATATTTTGGAATTAGATTCAGACTTATTAAGTGATGAACAAAAAATGTTTAAGTTGTTTTATAATATAAATGTTGAGTATTCACAAAAGTGGCCAAATATTACATCTAAAAAGCAGCCCATGGATAAAGCAGAAGAGTACAAAGAAAAAAAAGATAAACATGGTTTTTTTTATGAAAATCTAAAATAGAGTATAGACTGATAAAATATATAAAAATACAAAGAGGGGGGGAGCTATTTAATTATAAGCTTTGGAATTTATAATACATTTAAATCGTATTGTTATTGCGCTTTAATCGATTTTCCGTCATGTTGTTGTAATTTTATTACAGTACAACTGTATATTACTAATATATAATGTAATAGTAAGTGGTCTGTTTCTAGAGTTTTTAAAATAAATTTTTTGATATAACCCCCCTTTTCCTTGAAAGTGAAGTACGTAATTGGTATTATTTTATATAAATATATAAATAATTTGCATACGTTTAATTTTTTTATATAAAACTGAGTTCGGGTGATTATTACAGAATAAAACTTAATATTTATTTTTGCTTTATTTGTTCTATTTTTTAAAGTTTTAACTTGTAAGTTACAAATCAGTACCCTTTTAAATTTTATTTTGAAGTAAAATAGATACAGTAAAATACATATACAAATTGTATCTCCATTTTTACATAGAAATATATAGATTCTAAAAAGAACTAAAATTTAAACATCTTATAAAGGAAGAGCTTTCTCCTACAAAGTTAAAATTAGAGTTATTACATAAAATAAATTTGTACAATGTATATAATTTTACTTTTAATACTATTAAACATATTAATGGGTTGTAATTTACAAAAACCAGCTCCCGTATTATTTAAAGGTGAAGAATTTTATGGTAAAAGAGATTTAGAATCTATAAGAGAATATCACCTTTTTAGAGAAAATATTGACCTTTCAACAAAAGAAAAAAATAGAGGATCTACAAATAATTTTCTTAATCCTAATAGGAATAATAGTAAAATGCAAAATATTGAAATTAACGAAATAAGTTATAAATTTGTGATGCCAATTAAAGGTACTATTATTTTGACTGCTCCTTCTGATGAAATATGTAGTGACGGAGTAAGAATTATTGCTCAAAAAGAAACAAGTGTAATTTCTTCTGCGCATGGTAAAGTAATATATGTAGGTGAAGGAATAAGATGGTATGGAAATTTAATTATAGTAGAACATAAAGAAAGCTATATAACTATGTATTCTTATTTAAGAAAAATATATGTTAAAATTGGTGATGAAGTAAAGCAAGGTCAAGTAATCGGATCTGCGGGTAAATTAGGTATACAAGACAAAAATCTACAAATGTGTTTTACGATACGACATAGCGGTCAAATAGTTGATCCTTTAAAATATATAAGCTATGATTAAATTTTAATATATGAAATATGATTTTAAGAAAGTTGAGAAGTTTTATCAAGATAAGTGGAATTTTTCTATAAAAAAAGATAATAAACAAAAAAAATGTTATGTGTTGGAAATGTTTCCATATCCATCTGGTAAGATTCACATGGGGCATTTGCGTAACTATGTAATAGGGGATGTAATAGCACGTTATAAAAGAGGTTGTGGATTTGAAGTTTTACATCCAATTGGTTGGGATGCGTTTGGATTGCCAGCTGAAAACGCAGCTAGGGATAATAATATTGATCCCGAAACATGGACAAAAAAAAATATAAATAGTATGCGTACACAACTTAAATCTGTGGGTCTTTCCTATAATTGGGAACGTGAACTTTCTACATGCGAGCCATATTATTACAAACACGAACAAAAGTTTTTTCTAGATTTTTTAAAATTTGGACTTGTATATCGAAAAGAGTCATGGGTTAATTGGGATCCAGTTGATAAAACGGTACTTGCGAACGAGCAAATAATTAACGGAAAAGGGTGGCGTTCAGGTGCGCTCATTGAAAAACGTAAATTATTTCAATGGTTTTTAAAAATTACTGATTTTGCTGAAGATTTATTAAAATGTTTACAATCTTTAAAAGATTGGCCAGAAAAAGTCAGAGTAATGCAGGAGCGTTGGATAGGAAAATCTGAAGGTGTTGTTATAGAATTTGAAATAGTTGGTATAAATAAAAAACTAAAAGTTTTTACAACTTCTCCTCACACTTTATTTGGAGCTTCTTTTCTAGCGATAGCAGTAGAACACCCTATTATACATGATATCATGACTTTAGATACTTTTAAAGTTTTATCATCC